>JAQWPY010000114.1 GCA_029245145.1 Pirellulales bacterium
CCCGAGAGGGGCGTAGGATACCGTCGCGAAACTGTCAAAATGGCAGTGCAGACTGGTCGGTGCTGGGGACTCCCGTGGCACTTGCTGAAGATGTGCCACCCGGTAGTCACCATAACTTCCTCACTATCATGTATTTAGCGTCAAATTTTCGTTCACGGGGCATCCTTGGCGCGCGGATTGCGTTCTAAGGGGTCGTTGGGCCCCGTTGTGCCCATAGTGGCAGTTCGGGTGACGGTCTGCCCGGGCGGGTGGTCTGGCCTGAAGGCCTGGGAGACCCACCTAACGTCGGATCGCTGCTCCACTGCGCGGTCCCGCCCTGATCCATGCAGCGTCCTAATGGGAGGAAAAAGAAGTCGATGGCTACTGCGACCAAAGTCAAGAAAAAATCAGGTTCAAAAATCAACATTCAACCTCTGGGAGACCGAGTTGTTCTCCAACGAGAGGATTCGCAAGAAACGACAGCCGGGGGAATTGTTTTGCCCGAGTCTGCCAAAGATAAACCTGCTCGCGGAACGATCCTCAGTGTGGGTCCCGGCCGACCGCTCGATGACGGCAGCCGGGGAACCCTGCAAGTGCAGGTGGGCGATCGGGTTCTCTTTTCAAGCTACGCGGGTGAGAACTTTAAAGTGGGCGACGATGAACTGCTGCTCATGCGTGAAGACGACATTTTAGCTGTCATTGAATAACAAAGAAATAAAACGACTGACCGATAAGCATCGGCCGGTGGCACAAGGAGAGATGATTCATGTCGAAGATGATTGCATTTGACCAAGAGGCTCGCGATGCAATGCGTCGTGGTGTTTCCAAGTTGGCGCGTGCCGTGAAGGTAACGCTTGGTCCGAAGGGGCGTAATGTTATTTTACAAAAGAGTTTCGGGTCGCCGACGGTAACAAAAGATGGTGTGACCGTCGCCAAGGAAGTTGACCTGGAAGATGTGTACGAAAACATGGGTGCTCGCATGGTCCGCGAAGTTGCCTCCAAAACAAGCGATGTCGCGGGTGACGGAACCACTACCGCAACGGTTCTCGCGGAAGCAATTTTCAACGAGGGTCTCAAAGCGGTCGTCGCCGGAGTGAACCCAGTGCAGTTGAAAGTGGGGATCGAGAAGGCAATCGCAGACATTAGCGACTACCTCGAGAACGCTTCGATTCAGATCAAAACTAAAAAAGAGATGGCACAAGTCGGTGCGATCGCCTCAAACAACGACAACGAAATTGGCGAACTCCTCGCGGAGGCCATGGAGAAGGTCGGTAAAGATGGCGTGATTACGGTCGATGAAGGAAAGAGCCTGGCCACAGAGGTCGAATGGGTGGAGGGTATGCAGTTTGATCGTGGATATCTCTCTCCTTACTTTGTCACCGATCCGGGTTCGATGGCGGCCGAACTTGAAGACTGCTACGTTTTGGTTTTCGAGAAAAAAATCACAAACGTAAAAGATTTAGTCCCCGTACTTGAGGGCGTTGCAAATGCGTCCAAACCACTCTTGATTGTGGCTGAGGATGTCGAGGGTGAGGCACTTGCCACGTTGGTGATTAATAAGCTTCGTGGGACCTTCACTTGCTGTGCGGTCAAAGCTCCCGGCTATGGTGATCGTCGTAAGGCAATGCTCGAGGACATTGCGGTGCTGACCGGCGGGGTCGCCGTATTTGAAGATTTGGGTATTAAACTCGATAACCTACCGATTACGGATCTTGGTCGAGCGAAAAAGGTCATCGTCGATAAGGACAATTGCACGATCATTGAAGGAGCGGGCAAGAGTAATGATATCAAGGCCCGTATCGATCAGATTCGTACGGAAATCGATAATGCGACGAGCGACTACGATCGCGAAAAACTGGAAGAGCGGTTGGCAAAGCTTTCTGGCGGGGTTGCCAAAGTGAATGTTGGTGCCGCTACCGAAAGTGAAATGAAAGAAAAGAAGGCTCGTGTTGAGGATGCACTGCATGCGACGCGTGCGGCGGTTGAAGAAGGCATTCTCCCTGGTGGTGGCGTGGCGCTACTTCGCGCTGCGAGCAACGTATCTCCCGATGGTCTCGCGCAAGACGAGGAGGTTGGGTACAATATCGTTGTGCGTGCCTGCCGGGCACCTTTGACCTCCATTGCCAGCAACGCTGGACAGGATGGCGGAATCGTTTGCGAGAGAGTCCTTCAGGAGAGTGAGAATAGTGGGTACAACGCAGCGACAGATACATACGAGGATCTAGTAAAGGCGGGCGTTATCGACCCGACGAAGGTCACGCGCACGGCCCTTCAGAATGCATCCAGTGTCTCTACGCTGCTGCTGACCAGCGATGCTCTGATCGCCGAGAAACCGAAGGACGACAAAAAGTCGGCCGGTGGGCACGGCGGTGACTACGATATGTATTAATCAACCGGGCAATCCTACCGTATTCGGTAAAGGAATGCCTGGCGATTTTTGATACGAATGCAAACCCCGCGGTCCTCAGATCGCGGGGTTTGTTTGCATTTGGGGCTCTTCCGTTCTCTTGGTAAAATGGGGCCTATGCTTTCGACCTCAATAAAAACCCTACGGCTGTTGCTACCGATTTGGCTCGCATGTCTCGGAGTGTGGGGCGTCTGCTCTTCCGGACTCGGTCGAGCCGATGACGGTTCGCGCGATAACATTCATGGTGACATGATTTTGATGCAGGGAAAGTGGAATCTTGTCGACTTCGTTTACTACCGGGACAACTTGGCACAGCGGATTCCCAAGGCACAGCGACGCGGGACCCGTATCGTCAACGGCAATCGTTATCGATTGAAACTCACAATTGGCATGCAGCAGGTGGATGACGATTACTCATTCCGTATCTATCCAAAAGAAAAACCAAAGGCGTTTGATGTAACATTGCCAGACGGGCAGACCGTCATCAAAGGAATTTACGAGATCAATGCCGATACGCTTCGTCGTGCGTATGTGCAGGAGGGTCAACCGCGACCAACTCAATTTCAAACGGGAGATCAGACGTATCAGGTATGGAAGCGAGCAATCGACCCTCCCCTCAAGCAAACGGGGAAAACTCCTCAACCCGATGCGTAGCTTACATTGCTAAATCTTTCTTGATCGCCTCGATTACTGTCTCACACCCCTTGTCTAAAACCACCTGCGTAGCAGCACCCGAGTCAAGATTTTTTATTTGACAGGTTCCCTGCGTCAATTCATCGCCACCAGCGATCACTGCGATTTTATGGCCGCGGCGATTGGCGTATTTGAGTTGCTGCCCTATTTTTTTTGGCTCGGGATACAACTCGACACGGAGGCCTGCTCTTCGAAGTTGACTGGAAATTTTCAGATATTCTTCCCGGTGTTCGGCGGCGAAATAGACAATAAATACCTCGGCGGGAGTCGAACCGCCGGAGGTCGATCCCAACTCTTGCATTGCCGCGAGCAAGCGATCGAGCCCCAACGATGCACCGACTCCGGGGAGTTTTTTTTTCGTATAAGTCTCAGCTAAATGATCGTATCGTCCGCCAGAGCAAACGCTACCTATCTCCGGCATAGCGTCTAGAAAAGTTTCAAAAATACTGCCAGTGTAGTAATCGAGTCCTCTGGCAATCGATAAGTCGAGATGAACCCTATGTTCCGGCACACCCGCCGCCGTGAGGCCGGAAATCAGTTCTGACAACTCAGCTAATCCGGTTTCGAATTCAGAGTTTCTGGAAGGTAAAGTTTTTGCTTCTTCAAGTATCTTTTCGTTTGCTCCCTTGATTTCAGTCAATTGAAATAAAGTGCTGACCTGATCTCGGGTAAGTTTTTGGCGCGATAGTAACTCTTCCTCGACCTTGTCGCGGCCCACTTTGGATAATTTGTCGAGTATCCGGAGGATAGATGTGATTTGCTCTTCGGCTTCGAGAGAGGCAATCAGACCGGTAAGAATTTTACGATTATTGATGTGGAGTTTGAAATTTTCACAACCCAGTGCCAGCAACAGATCATGGATGACCAGGGCCGTTTCAATATCCGCGACGATACTTTGTGTACCGATCGTATCGAAGTCGCACTGTACAAACTCTCGATAACGGCCTTTTTGTGTATTCTCTCCACGCCATACGTTGGCAATTTGATATCGCTTCAGGGGGGTGCCTAAATCACCAATATGTTGAGCGGCAAATCGGGCCAATGGTACGGTCAGATCAAATCGAAGGCCCACCCGACGGCCTCCGTGATCCTCAAAACGGTATACCTGTTTATCTGTCTCTTCACTGCCTTTACCGAGGAGAATTTCCTCGTATTCCAGAGCGGGTGTATCAATCGGAGAAAACCCGTAAGCGCGATAGACACCGCGAGCCGTATCGATCAGCCGCTCGCGTTGGAGCATTGTCTCAGGCAGATGATCGCGAAATCCTTTCAGGGTACGTGGCGTAATCAAAGACAAGAGATACACCTATTTAGCCGAGGACTGGCAGTAAGGGGGGCTTCGCACTACGAATGCTCTGACCACGTTTTCTGGGCAGTACCGCATCCATGTAATCCTGCATCTGCTCGGGTGTTTCCCAGTAACGATCGTATGTCCAATCGTCTTCGTACTCACACTCATCTGTTGTGTAGTCGCGACAAATCTTCGGACGCGTCTCATAAATTCCGCAACGATTATCCTCTAGTAGATGGTCGCATTTGTTGTGTACCATCAAATACCAGTCGTCATCCTCGCAGAAGATTGTTGTCTCGCCGTGTACCATGTACCAGCGAATATATTCAAAATCCTTCCACTCTTCCGGTTTATCGATCGGAAGTGCAAAATATCGACAACACTTCCCGGTGCAATATTCACATAGAACTTGTCCATCCTGAAGAGCATTGCGATCTGGTTTCTTTATTGCTGTATTGATCATGGTGATTTTTTGGAGTATCTATTTTTTGTAAGAGTCCCAAGCTGCCCGTCGCACAGCCTATCAAAATGGAAATGGTTCGACCAGCCATATGAAAGGGCGTGGTGGTAAGGTTCGAACTTCAGCAGGAGGACCTGGAATATCGTATGTCGCTGTTTCGTTTCACCAGATAGTTGAAAAGAAGTTTTTTTGCAAGTTATTATTACCGCACTCGGCCCCGATCACCGCGGACTGGCGGACCCGATCATCCACTATGTCACGGGAGAGGGTGCAAATATTGCCGAAATCCAAATGTATGATCGCGATGTGGCAAACCAGTTTGCGATGATGTTGCGGATTCATATCGAAAATATCTCCCTGGATGATTTGCAGCAATCACTGAAAGAGATCGGCAAACTTAAAGGTCTTGATATCCGAGTTTGGTCACCGGACAGTTATAAAAAGTGTCCGCGACTGGCGATCTGCGTGAGCCATCAGGAAGCCTCCGCGAGGGCATTGCTTCACAGCATTGGAGAAGGAACGCTTGCGGCCGATCCGGCGCTCTTGATTAGCAACCATCAGAAATGTGCCGCATTGGGTGAGCAATTCGGCGTTCGCTGGGAACACATAGGCGATGGTGAAGGGTGTCCCGACGAGGAACGGTTTGTTTCCCTTATCGATTCAGAGAAAATCGATTACATCGTGCTCGCGCGGTATATGAGAGTCTTGCCTCCCACCACCTGCTGGGCGTTCGCAGGTGGACGAATCATTAACCTCCACCACGGTCTCTTGCCGAGTTTTCCCGGGATGTATCCCTATCATGCAGCCTATCGCGACAAGATGCTCGTGTATGGTGCAACGTGCCATTTCATCGTGCCCGAGCTCGATGCAGGCAATCAAATTATTTATCAATCAACCTTCGAAGTCCCTCCGGGATCACACTTGAGTAGTGTCATTGATTGGGGTCAAAATAAAAACGAACCACACTGTTTGGTGGAGGGTGTGCGACGCGTATTACAAGGAGAGGTTCAACTTCACTTCCATCGTGTCATTGCGACAGGATGAACTTCAAGCCGCAAAGCTAATTCTCATTCGAATGCTTGATGTTCGCCTTATCGAGTAAAGATTGCCATCTTTTTACCGATAGCTTTCGTTGTTGTTCCGATTTCTGAGGCTGGTAGGAATAACCCTTCCCTGTGATTTGATTTAGATTCCAATGACTAAGCACGCGATAGTCTAAGTCGTCACTGGAGAGAAACTCGACTAATTGGGCAGCCTCGCCATTGTTGATGAGGCCTTCGTTCGTATAACCCCAAAGCATACGATAAAGATCAAACCCTTTTTCATTACGAATATTTTCCAATGACATGCGGACTCCCTTAGCATATTCGGGATCGCGCCATACTGCGTCGCTCAGATACACGATACAGTTTCCCCAACGGGACTTCATTTTCTCATCTCCAAGCGCCTCGATCAGAGGGGCAAAATAACCGATATGGGCGCAACATCGCAGTGCGAGTTGTTTGACTTCTACTTGGCGTCGTTTTTCAACCAACTCCAACAAGCTCAATTTTACACTTCTATCCGCTTGCACGACATTTCGGATAGCGGGAACGGCTCGCGATTCCAGTTTGGTCATCTGTGCCTTTTCTATCCATTCCGGAATTTGCAACACCGACTCCGGTTCCGGTGGAGGCATCTGAGTCAGATTCTGATTTTGGTCAGCTTGCACCGTTCCGTGGATCGCGCCCTCGTGCCACGTTGCCGCTCCGCTCATTGCATATAAATTGACTGCCACCTGCTGCTCAGATAACTCGGGATCAAGACCGGGTTGCTGCTGGGGTTGGACTTCAATTCCGATAATGGTTTCCGTATTTTTCAAGGTAATCTCTATAATGCGATCTTGGTTCACCGTCAGCTTAAACGTACCGTCATTACGATTAGTGCGTACGACCATCCGGCCATACGATAATTTGATCGTGGGTATCCCGCCTTCGCTGAGATCGAGAAGGCTGAGGAGAGAGCCGCCCTCAAGTTCCACTGTTAAGGAAATCATCACCAAATTGGGACGAAAAGTCGGCAGTGCCAAAAGTTGATGTCCCGTCTCTAAATTGGATTGTGGAGGGAGCCAACGGAAATCGTCAAACCCTGTTCGCGTTGCGAGCAATATTTGATCCTCCGAAATGAGACGTCCCAACACCTGCTTTACCGGTTGTGTTGTATCACTTGGCGTACTCTCTCTCTCTTCGGCGATTTCCTGATCTTTGTCACGACCCGGATCGTTTTTGTCCGCCGCACTGTCAGGCAACTCGCTCTCTGACGTGATGCTGTCTTCCGAGGTCACCGGTACGTCCAAGGAACCCCCTTGCGCATCGGCAGAAGCCGTTTGCGTGGATTCTTCGGGTTCCGCCTGCGGTGTGGGCTCAGGAGTCTTTGTAGTGACCGATTCGGATGGCGCTGCTATATCGACGACCCCCGGTTCTTCAGTTGCATTGGCGGCGGGCGGCGCAGTCACCAGGGCAGAGGATGGTGCCGCGCCCACATCGGAAGGCGATTCTTCACCCTCGGCGGGTGCCTGCCCTGTAACGCTTGCAGGCTGATCCGTTCTGGCAATACCAGCATTTGACTCTTCAGCGGGTTGGTCGGAACCGAACAGAACCAACAACAGGCCGGTAATGACGGCGGCAACCATGGTGGTTGCGACCAGTGGTAGCCACCGACTCCGTTTTTCATCGTCCCTGAGATATCCAGGGATCCTGGAGACCGCCTCGAAAGCTAGTTCTGACTCGGCTTCAGTACTGTCATGCGTTTCATCCACAGCATCGGTGACAGTTTGTGAGTTTATCGGAACCGCATTCTCGTACTCGCTGTTTTCAGCCGAAAGTGGAATGGCTCCATCATCACCTATTCGGTACATCCGTTCGCGACTCGAGGCCGTAAATTGCAGAGGTTCGCCCAGAACCATCGTCAGAATATGGTGACATGCTGTGATTTCGGCGAGTCGCGTATCCGCATCGGAACTCATATCTAAACATTGGCGTTCAAATTCCTCAATCTGCTCCTTTGCCATCGTATTATCCAGATATTCGGCGACCAAATTCGGATCTTGCCGAATCCCATGTCCAATGGGATCCATGGCCGATAAATCTTGATCAGTCAGCGTATCGCGACTTCGTCGAATCAGATTCTGGGCGAAGTCACTTTCTTGGATCTTTTTTTCCAGAAGAATTCTATCGTGATCATCCAGAATATTATCCAAATAGGCGAGCAAGGTTCTGAGGGTTAAACGCATGCTTTTCTCTCATCCTTCGTTGCAATTCCACAATATGGGTTGATTGACAATCGGACCCACAAACAAAACTGTAGTGACTATCAGGTCACACCTACCTTCATTAGTGACAACCCAGGTGGTTTGCCGTGCATTTTTTATTTTTTTGTTTTTCGGAAAACGGAACTCTTCCTGAGTTTTTGCAAAAATCGAGTGATTTGCGGCAATTTATCTTCCCTTGGAAGTGCTGGGTTTTTTCGCGCCCTCCCCTTAATGGTTCTTTGCTATCACCCCAAGTTAAAATGGGAGAAGCCACAAAGTAGTTATCCTTCCCTTCCTTTGTCGTGGGGTCACAGACATGCCGCTTTATTCAACGTGCGTTCATCAATTGATTGATGAAGCTGAAGGCTATCTGGAATTGAATCTTCCCGGTCATGCGTTAAGGATCATTCAACGCAAGCAACATGCGGTAGCTCAATCTTGCTATTTACGCTATTTGCGGGCGCGGGCGCATCAGCGTTGTGGAAACCATCAAAGAGCGATCGAAGATCTCAAAATTATTGCAGAGAGATGCCCGGAAAATCCGCGGCCACTTATCGTTCTAGGGTCCTGTTATAAACGCGTTGGAAAAATTTGGAGTGCGCTTCACGCACTTCATGAAGCAGTACTACTCGAACCTCAGTCCGCACTGATCCACTACAACCTCGCTTGTTATTGGAGTCTTGTGAGATGCAAGCCTCAATCCTTGCGATATTTGAAAAATGCAATCGATATCGATGTCACCTTACGTAAATGTCTTCGCCAGGATTATGACTTTGCCTTTCTTCAATCTGACCACGTATTTTTGGCCATGGCGTCCGAAGCGATGTAGGTGGAGCACCGTGATCTTCACTATTACATCGATTATTTTACGTGGTAGGTTGCGCAGAAATTCGATAAACCAAGAGTTTTCTTTTTGGATATTGATGTCGATCTCTGCCAATCGCTATAACGGTGGATCGGAATGATTCAGAAAAATAAATAAACTAGAGAATAGCGCGACATAAAATAGCGCGATTCAAGGTGAGATCAGTTGACACAGTCTCAAGAAAACCCTGAAGAAATCGACTTGCGCGATCCGCTGCGGGCGGCTTTTTGGGCACTGCTTTGGCCCGGGGCGGGACACGTTTATCAGCGGCGGTATGCAAAGGCTGTGATTTTCATGATTTGTATCCTGAGTCTTTTTGCTGTGGGGTGGACTCTCGGCGGAAAGAGGGTGGTGTATGCCAGTTGGCGCAACGGTGATCGGCGATGGCAGTATTTGTGTCAGGTATGGGTAGGACTTCCGGCTTGGCCGGCAATCCTGCAGACGGTGAATATTACTCCGTTCGGCAAAGACTTTATGCGGCGCCCCTCTTTACCACCTCAATGGTACGACCAGCAACCTTTGAACAATGATCAGCCCACCGAAGCCGCCCTCTGGCAACTTGAGGATCACAGTGATTATGAACTCGGGACCGTGCTGACGATGATCGCGGGACTGCTCAATCTTCTGGTTATCTTTGACGCAGCGGCAGGTCCTGTTCGCAGGGGCAAATCGAAGCAGGTGGAAGAAGAGAATGGATCGGATTAATTCGAAGGAAGAATTGTTGTGATGATTGATCTTGTATTATTTTCCTCTACCTCTCGATTATGGTTGATCTTGCCACTCATCATCTGCATTAGTCTTGTCTACGCAGGAACACATCACGAACAACTCGGGCTTATTGTGCGCCGTGCATGGCGGACTTTTAAATGGATCACAGGATTTATGCTATTTGCATTTGGGATTCTTTACCTCATCCAATACTTGGTGTAGTCGGTGTAGTCGAAGCTGGTCGATGGTCGAATTGACATCTTTGACCATCACAGCGAAACCTGTTTTCTCGTGGCTTCCTCTCAACATGTGAGCCCGCACACTGCCATGTCTTTTGCGCACCTTCAAGCATGCCGTCCAACGCCATTCGCGCGCGCCGAAAAACGCTGCAGTCCGCAAAGATTGTTTTTGACTAAAAATTGCGATGTATTGCTGTTGGTGGTGGGACTTTTTTTGTACTCGCATGGTACTTGCGACGCTCAAACGACGCCGGTTGCGCAGTTGCTTGATCTCATACCGAAAGTAGCCGAACGGCATACTCTTCAGACCACCACAGAAATTAAATCGCTTGTTCCTGAGGTTGAGAGTTGGGTTGTCGCGCAAAGCACCTTTGAAAGCGACGCAACTAATGCTGATTTACTCTCTCTGGTTCGGCGTATTTTGGATGTTGATATAAACATCAACCGTGCACTAAGCCAACTATATCGACAACGGGCTGAGTTTGTTGCAATCGAAGATCAAGAAATCCGTACTGAGGCCGCTCGAAGTTTTCTGGGATGTACAACCGCATTGATCAAATTATCTGGGAGGATTCGCTATTATACGGTCGATTTTTTTTCGGAGGTCGGATACGAAATCGAGTCCGAGCCTGAAGATTACGATAAGTTGCTTGATCTTTATCTTGAACAACGACACGCGGTCGGCGCTTTAACATCGCTGAATTATTTGTTGGGTACCATCGCTGATCCAACGCTTCCCCAATTGTCGGATCACTTGAAAGGAAAAATACTGCAGCTTGCACGGGTGGCGAGAGATGTAAGATTGCTTCCGCTGTTAGCGCAAATTCTACGGGAGGAAAATGTCGGCCCTGAACTGCTTATTTTTGTGGCCGATACAATACGTCATATCGGAGTGCCACAGGATGCGCAAGATCTCGGTGATCAATCGGTCACTCCACCGATCATCACGGCTGCGAAAATTTCCAGTTATCTTTCTCGGTTGGAGCCAATCGATTTAAGTGAATCGGACAGAAAGCGTCGAGCTGATTTAATCGCCTGGCTTGATCAGCGTGATCAAACGGGCGTTGAGGAAGAAGATTATCGTTTTGGGTTAGCTGTCGTACGAGCAGGTGATTGGCTTTTGATGAAAAATCCATCTCCTTACAATCGGTTCACTAACCTTCATCCTGGCCTCTATACCCACGCTGGTGTCGTAACTACGGAAGTGGGAGAAGATGGGCGGCGACGCTTTGTGGTTGTCGACTTACCTGAAATCGGAAATGTCATTCCAGCGACTCCCGTCGATAAGTTTGTTGAACGTACCCTCGATTTCGTTATTCTCCGGCATGAGAATAGCGGCGTCTCGGGCACCATGGGGCGCATCGCAAATTCAATTATTGGCAATAATTCGAAATTTGATCTCAATTTTGAAACCGATGCGATCAAATCATTAAAAGGCACTGACTTGAAGGGAAAGCGAATAGAGGGTTATTGTGCAGGACTACTCTTGTTGTGTGCCCAAGAGACTGACAGGCCGCTGGAAAATTTTTTTCCACTCGATGAACATCCGGCCAAAGGAAACACGCTGTCAAACCTAGCGAAACTGGATGTCTCCATGCCCAATCACTTTCTTTCCCCAACAGGACCTTTATTTTCACCCGACACTGTTGTGGTCTACCGCTGCCAAACGATGTATTCGCCGAGGCGACAGATCGAACAGGAAATCTACGATCATTTCGCCCGGCAAATGCGACAAGGTACGCTGAACCCTTCCCTCACCTGGTTTGAAGCGATGAGGTTGCAGTTAGCGGAGGCAGCGGAAAAGACACCTACACTGAGGTCGGCGCTGACCAAGGCCACCGGTATCAATCAGAACATCGACCTGGTCGCTGCCGCCAAATTGGGTGCCGTCGTTCAATCGCTCGATGCCATTGCGCAGGAGGCAAGTCGTGAATACTCAAATACTCGTAACGCTTTTCGACTGGCTGCCTTCGATACGTTGGAAGATGGGACCGCAGGCGATAAAGAGTTTGAAGGAATCGTGCGACGCAGGCGGCGACACGCTGATCTTTTCGTCCGCTGGGAGGCCGGAATAGTAACGCCCCGAGACCTTAGAATCGAATTGGTAGACTATTACATCGAGGAAGGTTGTCACCGACTGGATGATCGTTTTTTTCAGACGGAAGAAGCGACAGCAACAAACGCGAGGGAAACCCAACCGGAACCTTAAATGCCAAAATTTACAAGTCATATTTTCGTCTGCTGCAATCGACGAGCTTCGGAGAATCCGCGCGGTTCGTGTGATCCCTCTGGATGCGAAAAATTACGGAACTGTTTTAAAGCTGAAATTATGCGTCGCGGGCTGAAACCGCGTGTCCGGGCGAATAAGGCCGGTTGCCTCGACCAATGTGAATTGGGTCCCGTCGTGGTCATTTATCCACAAGAAATCTGGTACGGTGGAGTCGGGGAACAGGACGTTCCCCGGATAATTCAAGACACTGTCATTGACGGAAAAATTCTGGAAGATCTGCTCATTGCAGATGAAAAACTCAATGTCCGGAAGTAGACTGGATCGATTAGATTTCCCGGTTCATTTTTTTCGTCACATACATTCACCTGGGGTTCCCGCATTATGAATATCGTGGTTTTGGGCGCCGGTACCGTGGGAACATCGATCGCCGACCTTTTATGTCAGCATCGTCACAGTGTCATTGTCGTCGATCACGATGCCGAAAATATTGCGGGGATCAATGAACGATTGGACGTGCGCGCCATCCATGGATCGGCATCGCAATCGAGTGTGCTGTTTCAGGCCGGAGTGGCAAGTGCTGATTTGTGTTTAGCGGTCACCGGAAATGACGAGGTAAATTTAATTGCCGCCAGTTTGTCGAAAGCCATGGGCGCTGCACGCTCCGTCGCCCGCGTCTACGCACCGGTATACAACGACCTGAGCACTTTTGATTACCAACGCCATTTTCACATCGACCGCTTGCTGAGTCTAGAACATCTTTCAGCGATGGAGATCGCGCACAATATCCGTCACCCCGGTAGTGTCGCCATGGAGCATTTTGCCCGTGGCGAATTGGAGGTCGACGAGATTCAAGTGACCGACAAAGCACCGACACTCGGCATGCCCATCAAACGACTTGGATTACCACCGGGGGTTCGAATCGCATCGATCACGCGAGAGGGACGCACATCGCTTGCGCTCGCAGAGGATGAAATTGCGGTTGGTGATCGCATCACACTCATAGGTGTGGGCGACGAAATTGACGAAGTGAAGGAAATGTTTCAGCGAGGTTCTCCAGCAAAATTAGGAGTGGTTATCGCCGGTGGGGGTGAAACCGGGTACCACCTGGCGCAATCACTTGAAAGCAGTCGTTGTGGCGTGGTTTTGTTGGATGCTAATATGGAGCGGTGCAATTTTCTTTCGGAAAGCCTTCCTGGCGTCACGGTGGTTCATACGGATGCAACCCAAAGAGCACACCTCGAGGAAGAGCGTGTGGGAAGTGCGGATGTGTTTGTGGCCTGCATGGCGGATGACGAAGACAATATCATGGCCTGCGTTACGGCTAGAGAAATTGGTGCAAAAACGATTAATGCGGTTGTCGAGCGTCCCGATTATGCAGAGGTCGTCGGCAAGTTGGGTATCGATCGGGCTGTCAGTCCGCGTGAGGTGATGGCGCGTCAGGTTCTCAGTTTGCTTTACCGCGGACCAATCATATCGCGCACCGCGATTGGTGGCGGCGATTTGAACGTCATCGAGTTAGTAGTACGAGAAAACGCCCCGTGCACGGACCACGTATTAGCCAACTTACAATTACCGGAAAAGTGTCTCATTGCCGTGATTGTGCATGACGATTACGTTCGCGTCCCGGGTGCAGACGATCGACTCGCACCGGGTGATACGGTAGTGGCATTGATCGACGATTCGGCCATTGAGGATACGGTGGCAATGTTTGACTCCGGGAATTCTTAGTTTGCTATTGAGTTATCCTAGACAATGCATTCAAAAAATGCTTGTCATTCATGCAGGTTCTTTTAATTAATCGATCAGTCGGACAATTATGAACTTTGCTCTCCTGTTCAAGTTATTGAGCCGCATCGTTTTTTTAATTGCGGCAACGATGGTCTTTAGCCTGCCATGGGCATTCCCCGCAATCGGCGGAAGCGCGCAGTTTGAATACGACGGGTTTTTCGGTCTGCTGGGTGCAGTGACCATTGCGTTGGGAATCGGTAGTATTTTCTGGTATCTCGGGCGCAACGCAACAGGTTCGCTTTATCGTAAAGAGGCAATGGCAATCGTCGGGTTGAGTTGGATTCTTGCCACGGCTGTCGGAGCGATGCCCTACCTCATCAGTCGAACCGAGATGGCGCCCGGCAGAGTGATGCAGGTGTGGGATGCATGCTTCGAAGCACAATCCGGCTTTAGCACCACCGGGGCGACTGTGTTGACCGACGTGGAAATGCATGCGGGTGAGGCCTTGGTGCCTCGCTCGATACTCTTCTGGCGAAGCAGTACCCACTTTCTCGGTGGGATGGGGATCATCGTGCTTTTTGTCGCACTTCTCGGCCAGGGCTCTGCGGGAAAAACACTGATGCGGAGTGAAATTCCAGGGCCGACAAAAGAAGGGCCTCGGACCCGTATTCAGCATACCGCGTGGATTTTTGCCACTATCTATTTCGTGTTGACAATCATTCTTTCGATCGTGCTTGCCGTCTGCGGGCTCTCGTGGTTCGATTCTTTCTGCACCTCGTTTGGAACCATGGCGACCGGTGGGTTCAGCACCTACAACAATAGCGTTGGCCACTTTTCTCAAATACCAAGCGTAGGTCCCACCGGAGCGCTATGGGCCGAATCATTTATCATGTTGTTCATGGTGATTGCCGGTACAAATTTTACTCTTCTTTATTTTATGGCCATCGGCAAGCCGCTGAAGTTGCTCAAGGACGTGGAATGGCGAACCTATATCCTGACCCTTCTGGGCGTCTCTCTCTTGATTCTATTTTTTGGTTACCTCAATAGAGATCAGTTTTTCTACTTCGGGGATAACTTCTGGCAATCGATAACTTCAGGATTGCGGCAAAGCGGTTTTCAGGTCATTTCTATCATGACCACTACCGGGTTTAGCAATTCAGCAAATTTCGATGAGTGGAATAATTTCGGGCGGGGCACTCTACTTCTGTTGATGTTTATTGGCGGATGTGCGGGAAGCACCGGAGGTGGACTAAAAGTAATTCGGCATATCATGTTTTTGAGTATCATGCGACTGGAACTCGAAAAGTCTTACCATCCGACTGTCGTTCGGCCATTGCGTTTGGGCGGACAGCCGGTGGAAGATCAAAACTTGCGAAAAAATATACTCGTCTATTTCGGATTGATCCTCATCATCTTTGTTTTTAGTTGGCTTTTTCTAATCACCACCGAACCAGATGCCACATGGATTCGGGGAGGAACAGGGATGGAACATATGGATCACAAACTGATCGATTGTGCCTCGAGTGTGGCAGCGACACTGAACAATGTGGGTCCCGGTCTTGGCACCGTGGGTCCGAGGTACACTTACACCTACTTTACTCCGCAAGCCAAATTTCTCTTTATTTGGCTGATGATGATCGGCAGACTCGAAATCTTTACGATTCTGGTCCTGTTTCTCCCAGGATTCTGGAGAAACCAATAACCAGCCCTGATTCGCGCTCCTTCGGTATTCGCCCTAACCGTTCTGGTGGCCCGTCCTGGATTCTCGGGGTACAATACACCGCCCAGGAATAGAGCTCGCTGTGTAGCGAGCGGGAGAGGAAAATCCCATGATGAATCTGTGTAAGATGTCTCGCTTCATCTTTGTAGCACTCACCGGATCGTTTCTACTTACTGCAGCAACGTCTCGCGCCGATGACACTCCGACGACAGTGGAGAAAGGCGCGCAAGGTGAGGCGGTTGAGGATTCGTCTCAATCCGCAAATGTAAAAGATAAGGTTAACCAAGGGGAGAAATACCTCCATGAGGCCACGCGACTTAAGATCACTGCGAGTAATTTTGGCGACTTGTCGGAGGTAACCCGGCTTTGCAAACAGGCGATTCGCGAAGGTTTAGATCAACAAAATCTGAAATTTGCGCGACAACTTCTCGCAGCAACCTTATTCGAACGGGGGAGTCGTGTTTGTGACGAAATATTCGAGCGATCGCCACCCAATGACAATTGGCCCACCCTGGCGCTCTCCGCCCGCGTTAGTCTCGAAGAAGCTGTTGAGCACCAGAAAATATTTCCCGAAGCTTATCTGCTCATCGGCAGACTACACCTGCTTCCCGGGGGAAACAAAGAGAGAGCGAAGTCCGCACTCGATATGGCGATCTCGCAGTCCCAGGCCGACCCCGTGCTCCAGGCGATGGCATTGACCCTTCGGGGAGAAATTAGGGAAACACCCAAGGCTCAACTGGCAGACTTCAATGCGGCCCTGCGATTGCAACCGGTTCACATCGACGCCCTTCGCTTGCGAGGAACGCACTACTTGAGCAATGACGATCCGGAGAAAGCGGTCGAGGATTTTCGTCGATTAGTTGCTTTGAAACCCGGCGATGCAACCGTGCACGAACTGCTCGGTTTGGCATTATTATTCGCCAGTCGAACGGACGAGTCGCTTGAAGTCTTTAATCGGGTGATCGAAATTGATCCCGACCGTGGAGACCCGTATGCCTATCGGTCGGAAATATTTCTCCATCAGAAGGAATTTGATCGGGCTCTCGATGATATCAATCGGGCGATCGACCGGGTCGTTGATAACCTTGGCTGGCGACTCCTCCGGGCACAAATCTACTGGCGGCAAAAAAAATACGCCGATGCATTAAAAGACATCGAGCGGGTGCTGGTTGTCGATCCCAAGCGACTCCATGCCATTCGGATGCGGGCAGCTGTTCTCACTGAGGATGGTCAACTGGATGAAGCGATTGCCGGAATGGAAAGGGCGGTAGAGGCACTGCCTGAGGAAAATGATTTACTGATGAATCTGGCGGTGTATTACACAAGCAATCATCAGACGAACGAAGCTTTGAGAATCTACGATAAATTACTAGATCGCTCTTTGCCGCATGCGATTATTTATCAATATCGAGGTGATTTGTTTCTCAACATTGGTAAACAGGCCGAAGCAATTAAAGATTATGATCAGGCGTTAAAACTCCAGCCGAACGCTTCGGGTATCCTCAATAACTTGGCTTGGGTTCTCGCAACGTCCACCGAGGATGAATTACGAGACGCAAAGCGTGCGCTTGAACTCGCAAAACGGGCATGCGAAGTCACCCAGTATAAGGAAGCACATATCCTCAGTACGCTTGCCGCTGCGTTTGCCGAAAAGGGTGATTTTACCGAAGCAGTCCGCTGGTCCGAGGAGGCCGTAAAACTGGGCAACCCGGCTGTAGACGATCAACTCAAAGCGGAACTCAAGAGCTATCGGGAGGGAAAACCGTGGCGGGAGAAGCATACCGCATCCCAAGACACGGAAAATAATCAATCCGAGCAGGCAAGCCCGGATGATACGCAAGAGTTGGAAAACGAAAAATAACTAGGCAACTTCGCTCTCCGGTTCAGTCTCAGCGCGGAGCCGATCAAACCCCTGCCGCTCGCAGAAGTCGCCAAAACTTTCACCTTCTTGCCGATCACGCTTGAAAAATGCAAAGAGCGGTAAAAGGGTGGGCACCACCTCCTCGGCTGGAACCAAATCTTGATAGATACGATTGAGTCGATCCCCCTCACGACGACCGGCAAGAAGAATGGTGTACTTTCCGAGGGTTTTCCCGACTAACCCGATGTCCGAGTTATAAGGTCTTGCACACCCATTTGGACAACCGGTCATCCGGGTGGTAAAGACTTCGTTCTCCAGACCCAACTCCTTGAGCCCTACTTCCAATTGGTCCATCATCGCAGGGAGTGCTCGTTCACTCTCGGTGACCGCCAAACCACACGTCGGCATCGCCGGACAAGCCATACTCCAGCGCCTCACCGTGCTAATCGCCTCCGTGAGCCGTACGCCATACTGCTCTAAAATATTTTCGAGTTCTTTCTTTTGTCCCTCTTCAATCTCGGTAAAGAGAATGTTCTGGTGACTGGTGAATCGTAATGGCGGATTCAACTTCTCAGCAATTTTTCGTAACGCCGTCTTCAGCTGGAATCGACCCTCATCCTTGATCCGGCCGTTTTCTACGTTCAATCCATAAAACCACTTGCCGTCTCCTTGAGCGTGCCAACCCAAGTGGTCGTCAAATCCAGTGACTTGCAGTGGCTTGGGATCGGTCAGCGATTGACCCAAATACTCCTCTACCTTTTGCTTGAATTTTTTTATTCCCCAATTGTGAATGAGGTATTTGAGGCGAGCATTTTTTCTATCCGCGCGATTTCCAAAATCTCTTTGTACCTCCACCACCGCCGTGGCGACGGCAATCACTTGTTCGGGCAGTACGTAGGCGAGCGGCTGTGCCAATGCGGGAAATGTTTTTTTGGCCGTCGGTGTCGTGCCAAAACCGCCGCCGACGAGCATGTTGTAACCCACAATTTTTTCGTCTTCACAAATCGCCAGCAGCCCCAGATCCTGAGAATAAACATCGATGCAATTATCGTCCGGCAGCGCAATGCCCATCTTAAATTTTCGAGGCAGATATACGGCTCCGTAGATCGGCTCGACCGCGAAGGGATTTGCCGTGCCGCCCACCAGTTGCTTCTCCTCCGTCTCCTCGTCGGTGAGCCACAATTGGTGATAGGCCTTAGTACGGGGCATAAAGTGTTGCGATAATCGGTCCGCCATTTGCTGCAGCTCATCGTGAATCGGATTGTTGCGAAAAGGCGCCGGGCTACACATGACATTCCGGTTTACATCGCCACAGGCAGCAAGGGTGGTTGCCTGCACATCGTTGATCCGGCGAATTGTCTTTTTCAGATCGCCTTTGATAATGCCGTGCAGTTGGAGTGCCTGGCGAGTCGTGATTCGAAGCGTGGTATTGCCGACCTCATCACAAAGATCGAGTTCGGCCATGAGTTGATCGCAGGAGAATTTGCCGCCGGGCACCACGGTGCGAAGCATCATGGAGTAGGCCTTGCCGCGTCCATCCTCGCGAGCCGCCTTCCGTTCGTCGCGATTGTCTTGCTGATAGCTGCCGTGATGCTTGAGAAGTTGGATGCTTCCCTTACCAAAAAAGGCATTTTCATCGACGAGTTCTTCGGGGATTTCCCCCCTCAAAAACTGGCTCTCTTGTTTGAATCCTTCTACGGCACTCGGTTTACCCGGTTCGCTCATCGCAGAATCATTCCTCTCGGTATTTGGTTAACTCACGCTGCGGAAACAGTATATATCGCTAGGCACGAAGGGGCCACAGGAATTCGTTCCGAGGTAAAGATATATCGCCCACGATAACTTGGTTGCAAGCATACGTGGACTACCGATAGGATATAGCAGTTCTTTGTTGATAACACTTGATAAAAAGTCGAATCTAAACCATGAGACGTTTGATACACTATTTTTCGTACAGCCTCTTCTTGTTTCTGTCATCCGGTTGCGGTGGTGGTGGAGACCAACTGCCGGTGATCCCCGTTCAAGGGAAGGTTCTCTTGGATGGCGAGCCTGCTGTCGGAGCCTACGTTGAGTTTGTGCCACAAAATTCAACCGAAGCAATCCGAACGATGAGGCCCGTAAGTAGTGTTGACGAAAATGGTGATTTTGTGCTTTCCACCTACGCGGGTGGCGATGGCATTCCCGAGGGCGAGTACAACGTTTTCGTTCGCTGGCCGACCCCGGATGAAATGACCGAACCGGATAGCTATCCGGAAAATTGGGAATCGCTCCGCGAGATCTACGGGGATCCTGGGAATCCCAAGTTTGATGCGACAATCCAAAAACCTGAGGACAGCGAAATCGAGGTGATTGTTATTCCCACGTTTGAACTCGTTTCAGACGAGGACGAGTCGGAGGAATAGACCCTGCTTATCCATACGATGGTGAAATCGATGCGTTCTTTAAAAAAATTGCGTACACGTAAGATTCAATCCGACCAACCTTTTGGCTTCACCTTGGTGGAGTTACTGGTGGTGGTGGTCGTACTCGGAATTTTGATGGCCATCTTAATTCCGACGTTCAACTCGCTCAAGGAATCTGCCCGGCGGACCAGTTGCCTGAATCAAATGCGACAACTCGGGCAGGCCATCCAGAATTACGAAAGCCGCAAGGAAGCCTACCCACCGGCAGCCACCGGCGCTAAGAGTGGTGAGTTTGAGGATGAACCACGCTACCACATATTGGCGTATGTCCTGCCCTATTTAGAACTCGATTATATTGCTGACTTATTTGACATGGAGCTTCACTGGAATAACACAACAAAACGCAATGACGAACTGAGTGCAGTCGAGTTGGCTCTCTTTAAGCAGCGATTGGGATTTACAAACAATAATTTTAATGTCACGAATCAGCGTATCGCGGAACAGGATGTTGTTCATTTTCTCTGTCCCTCGGCACCTGATCGCGATGCAAGTATTGCCCAGGGCGCAACAAATTATAACTTTCCACATGCGGCCACCGATTACTGTTCAGCATAC
>JAQWPY010000132.1 GCA_029245145.1 Pirellulales bacterium
GATGATGCGTTCGCCAAGCTGCCGCCCGAATTGGTCGAGCAACTGCTGGCACCCGAGAACAAAGCCAAGCTTCAGGCAATCTTGAAATACCACGTCGTGGCCGGCAAAGCCCTGGCAGAAGATGTGGTCAAACAAAAAGAACTACCCTCTCTCGCAGGCCCGCCGATCCGGGTGTCGGCCCGCGATGGTAAGGTTTTTCTCAACGACTCGCAGGTGATTGCCGCCGATATCGAGTGTACCAACGGAGTGATCCACCTCATCGACGCCGTCATGCTTCCACCAGAAAAAAAGGATGTGGCACTCGACTGCCCACAGCAGAGATGCCGGCAGGCGATTGATCTAATCACTCTCGCCATCGACCGTGGAGTGCCTCTTTACAATCATGGTCAGCGGCGCGCGTGTGCTGCCATCTATGAAGTTGCGTGCCACGGCGTGATGATGGACCTAAAATCGGCATGTGCCTCTTGCAACGGCAAGTGCGCTGCGTCGGATAAAGCAATGGCGACGGCGCTAAACGCAATCGAGCAGGGCATGGAGAAAATCGAGCAGGAGCAGTCGTCCACTACGCGGGCCTGGATGCTCCGCGCGGCGATGGACAAGGCCTATACGGCACTGAGCAAGGAGCAGAGCATGACCGACGAGATGCCGGTCACGCAAAATTAGCGGTCCCGACTCTGTCGCGCTTTCGTACTTCGACGCGAGTTGGGCGGCAGTTACGCGGTGCCATCCGCCGCGGCCCGTATGCCGCCGCGCACCGCACCGGCACGAGTATCCCCAAAATGATCGGCGAAAAGGGGATCGAGCGGGCGGCTGTTCGGAACGCTCATCCAGATGCGGAGCAAATGACGCCGGCGTTCCGGTTCGGGCCAGTCGGTAAATGCCGTCCGGCGATGCAGCGTGCTCCAGTTATTGAGGAACAGTAGATCCCCCCGCTGCATCGTAAAGCGGTACTGCAGTTCCGCAGCTTCACACACCTCCTCCAGATAGTCGAGCGCCTCACGCTGACGATCCGACATCGGTGGCACCTCGCCGCTTGCGTCGGCCCGATCGATCAGCACCCGCAAAAAACTCGTGGCAAAGTGTCCTTGAAAAAAAGAAAATACCGGTTGGCGGCAATACGCAACATCGCTTCCCAGATCGACATTGTGCCTCTGGTAATAAAAGGGGCGTAACAGTTCGGCGAGCAGATCAGGGCGTCGCTCTGAAATTCGATTGTAAACGGCAGCCGAACTCACCAGTTGGCTTTCGCCGCCTTCTTTTGCCTGTTGCAGGCACATGAACCCGATCACGTCGCAGCGGTCGGTATGAAAGCTCAATTTTCTCCGCGTATTCGGACCCCGAGTTCGCGCATCTTCTTTGCCGAAGCCCGCATCGCGCACACCGAACAGCCGCTCTCCGCTGGCGGACTGCGAGAGCGGCGTCCCGATCCGCTGGGACATTATCCAAAACAGCCGCGCTGCGGCCTCGTTTGAAAATCGATCGACCGGAAAGCCCCGTACCCACGTGGCACCCGAGCCGTACTCAAGTTGCCTTTGCACCTCCGCCAGGCGGCGGACTAGGCCGCCCTCTACCGCATCGGCGCTTATCGCCTCAAGTGGCGTCTCTCCGCAGCGACGATCGAGCTGATGCAACTGCTCTATTTCTTCTGGCTCAAATTGCCAGATCCAATCATCGCGGGCCGCCAGTTCCTCTCCACACCAGACCGCCGGAGAGTCAATCTTCGTTACAGCCTCCAACATCGCCTCCTTTGTGCCCGCTCTCTTTCATCGCTCTCCGCTATCCGCAGAGACAACCCCGCTTACCTGCCAGTAAGGACCGACGAGCGCAGGTTGGTGAGTTGAAACTGGTTCTGCATGATCGTTTTACCGTCGGCAGATACCGTGCCAGTAAAATCGAAGAGCGCATCGACCCTTTCGCGGAGAATGACCCGTGCCTCGAGGCATTGTCCCGGGCGGGCAAAGCCCCGAAAGCGAGACTTGTTCACTTTAACTAGTACCCCAAGCGCGTATTCGTTGTGATCCGGGTCGCTCGTGTCATAATCTTCCATCGGGTTGTACTCACCCGCAATCAAAATGCCACCGCTCTGGGTTGTCATCTCCTGCATCATGGCACCGGGAAGCACGGGCGCACCGGGAAAATGCCCGGCGAGAAAAAACTCGTCGCCGCCCAACGGTTTTTCGGTGACCACTTCGTCGGCCGTGATCGAAACTACCCGGTCGACCATCAAATACGGCGGTCGGTGATGTAGATAACCGGTCGGGCTGTCAAAGCGGTGCGTATACGTTTTCATCATCTCAACGATCGAACTTCAAAAAGCCGATCCCTTTCAGTCATTCTTTCCACGATCTTCCCGCTCGACAAACCGCCGGAACGCCTTGAGGGTTTCGGCACTCACGTGATGCTCGATACCCTCCGAATCGGTCAGGGCCACCGCATCACTGATGCCGAGGCTTTTGAGAAACGAAAACACGATTTCGTGTCTTCGTCGCGACGCGGTCGCCAGTCGCTTACCTTGTGCGGTGAGCTCGATCGGTCCATACGGTTCGGCTACCGCCAGGCCCTCTCGCTTGAGCCGGTTGACGGTTTTGGTCACCGTCACGTGGCTCACGCCAAAGAGCTTGGCCAGTGCTGCACCCCGGCAGACTCCATCTCTGCCGATAATCTCCGCAATCGCCTCGACATAGTCTTCCGCCGTCTCGCTGGCATGATCGTGCCGCGTGCGATCAAACGCCCGCGTCGGACTCGTATCACCACCCGCCACGGCACTGCTCCCTGAAATGAACCAAAACAACCGGTTGACAAAATCTTAGCAAAGGTTAAACTTGTGTCAAGGTTTAGCCATGGTTAAATTTCCGTCACACACTGCCGAATCGCACGAGCGGGTCGCCCCCCGCCGGAGCAATCGCTCACTTTATGGCTTTACGCTTGTGGAACTGCTGGTCGTTATTGCCGTGATCGGACTATTGGTCTCCTTCATCCTGCCGGCACTCGGATCGACCCGGGGTCTGGCACATCAAATCCACTGCGCAAGCAACCTCAAGCAGCTTGGGATCGCCCTACGGAATCACGAGACGATGCAGGGATTTTTTCCACCTGGGTACACCTCCCAGTCCACTGTCGATCCACCGCCTGCGACCCGCGATGCAGACACGTGGGATGCGCCGCCGGGATGGGGATGGTCGAGCTATCTGCTCGCCTATCTGGACGCCGAACATCTGGCCTCGGCGATCTCGTTCGATCAGCCGATTTGGGCTGCGGAACATCGCGATGTGGTCAACCAAACGCTCCCCTACTTCCTGTGCCCTGCCGCTGAGTCCGTAAATCCTACGTTTTCAGTACTCGACGCTGATGCAAACCCGCTGTCGATCGAAGGTAATCCGGTGGAGGTCGGACGGTCACACTACGTGGCCAGTCACGGCCAGGAATCGTGTTGGGGCGAATGCGGAGCAAGTTCGACGGGCACCGTATTCACGGACATCTACACGAGCGCCACCACCGAAATCGCCATCGAAGGGGATGCCTCGCGGGTAGCGGACGGCCCGTTTTATCGCAACTCGCGGACCCGCGTCCGGGACGTGCAGGACGGGCTCTCGCGGACCATTTTTCTCGGTGAGCACGCCTCCGATCTGAGCGACAAGACGTGGGCCGGGGTGATCCCCGGGGCCTACACGCATCCGCGATTTTCGAGCCCTGAAAACGGACCGGATGCCGCTGCCACCCTTACCCTCGTCCACGCCGGTCCTTCGGGAGGTGAACTCGATATCACCGGCGAGCCGATCATCCATTCGATCAACTTTCCCACCTACCACGTGGGGCAGATGTACTCAGTGCATGCCGGCGGGGGCAATGTCTGTCTCGGTGACGGTAGCGTGCGGTTTGTTTCCGACGACGTCAACCTGTTGGTCTGGGCCGAGTGGTCGAGCATGGCAGAGGGCGAAGCGGGCAAGGATCTCGAGTAATGGCAGGCCGTTTCTTTGCGATCTTGCTCGCGGTGAGCCTCTGCCTCGGTTGCGGTGGCTACCCCGAGATTTCGCCTACCGCCTATCAGTATGCCAAGGCGCTCTACAGCGTGGCGAACCGTGAGCGGAGCGAAAAGCTCGATGCCGTGAGTCATCAGATTTACGAGTCGCAGCGCGAGGGGAAGATCACCGAACGGGAGGCCGAATGGCTTCGGCGGATCATCGACGATGCTCGCCGGGGAGAGTGGCAAACGGCCCAGCAGGTAGCACGCCAGATGATGGACGATCAGGTCCGCTGAACGGCAGTCGCAATGCGCCGCAATCTTCCGGGGCGATCAGACTCAATTTGCCAACTTGACACGCCTTCGATCGCTTGTTCTAGTGATTTACACTGTTTTGCCAGCCAGCCGTCGACAACTTTTCAGGCCCGCCAGCATTTTCTCATGCCAGCCAGCCCCTTCCTGGGGTCCGCGAGCGATTCTGGGCCACCCCCAATTTAACGCCATTACATATCCCGGCCGCGCTGCGACATCATCCAGTGTCGCCGATCGAAGGAGTGTTTGATGCTAATTCGTCCCACCCTTTCCGCCTTGTTCGCCCTGCTCGTCTACGCCTCGTGCAATGCAACGCTCTACGCACACTTCAGTTGGTTATCTGTAGACCAGAAGGATGGGCAGCCGGTCGTAAAATTGCATTTCTCCGAGGCGGCGCATGTTGCGGGCGCGAATATCCCCGAAAAAGTAGGGGAAAGTAAATTGCTGGTATGGGATGCCGCCGGACTGAAAGAAACGGTTGCAACCGAATTGCTCGAAACGGATGACGGCGTGAGTCGCGAGGGTGAGTTGCCGCGGAATATTGCGTGTAGCGTTCAAGGAACATGCACCTATGGGATCTACCATTCATTCCTCCTCACGTATTACCCGAAAGCAATCTACATCAAGAACCGTAGTGAAATGCCGGCAGTGGCCCGGGCCTCGAATCAAAAATTTGATATCGTGCCATCGTGGCATGAGTATGGACTTGAAATCACCACACTCTGGGACGGAAAACCGCAGGCCGGGGTGACCCTTTCGGTGATCGGCCCGGATGAGGAAGAAAAACAGCTAGAAACCAACGCGAAGGGACGCGTTCTGATCACCGATGTCGCCCCCGGGCTCTATGGATTCCGCGCACATTACGTTGCCCCCGACTCTGGCGGCGAATTCGAAGGCAAGAGCTACGATGAAGAACAGCATTTTGCCACCCTCACGTTACGAATTCCTGAGGACGATACCGCTTCGGCGGATGGGTCACAAATTGTGATTCCGAATCCGATCGCCAGTTTCGGAGCCGCCACCAGCGATGGCTATCTTTATGTGTATGGGGGACACACTGGCCGGGCCCACTCTCATAGCCGACAAAATCTTTCGCCGCATTTCATCCGTATTCCGCTCGATGGCGAAAACGATTGGGAAACCCTGCCGATGCAAACCCACCTGCAGGGTCTTGCGCTGGTTGCTCACGGCAAACATCTGTATCGCGTGGGAGGCCTCAATGCGCGTAACGATATTGATGACGAGGCAGATCTCTACTCGGTAAAGGATTTTGCCCGCTACGACCCCGTGCAGGGAACCTGGGAGGCCCTCCCCGATATGCCGACCCCCCGTTCATCGCATGATGCAGTGGTCGTCGGCGACAAATTATTTGTGGTGGGTGGTTGGGCCCTCGAGGGCGACAGCAGCGACGGAGACTGGCACGATACGGCACTCGAATTTGACCTCTCGGCCGACGAGCCGAAGTGGAAGGTCATTGAAAACGTGCCGTTCGAGCGACGTGCCCTGGCAGCCGCCACACTCGACGGCAAGGTCTACGTACTCTGCGGACTCAACTCATTTGCAGAGGTCAGCCAGGAGGTGAACGTCTACGATCCGGAGACGGAAAAATGGACGACGGGTCCCGATTTCCCGGGTGAGGGGATGCACGGGTTCGGAGTTTCGGCTTGGGGTGAAGGATCCGATTTACTGGCAACCGGGCTCGATGGCTTGGTCTACCGACTGGCAAGTGACCAGCAACATTGGGAAAAAATGACGAAGCTCGATCAAGGGCGATTCTTTCACCGATTGCTTCCGGCCGGCGACGGTAAATTCGCAATGGTGGGCGGCGCTTCGATGAGCGGCCACATCAATCGCGTCGACTTCTTTCAACTCCGCTGATTCTTTCAATTCAGCTGACTCGAACGGCCCCGCGTTCGCGGCTCGACCGTCCCTTCCACCACTTCGATTGGTCTGGAAATGCGTCTGTTTTTTTGGCATTTCTGGCTCGCAGTGACCGCGAGCAACAAACCTCTTTTTTTTCGAAGTAGCGCTTGCGTTAATTCTATCTGCGGGTAGAATGTGACGTAATGAGACTTGTTCTCATTAAAAACTGCCAGCCAAAACCACTGATTTTCTCCTACTGATCGGTGGTGATTTGCCAGCTGATGCTGCCAGCCCAAGGCCTTTCTGACGCCTTCAGCCAGCCCTCCTACCCAAGCTCGCCAGCCTTAATTCTTCACGGATGAAGTCATGCGAGTTTCTCCTTTGTGAGAAGCAAGCTCGTCACGCTTGGAACCGACCCGTTCGCCCTTGTGGGCTTCGGATCGGAATTCACATGACCAGCTTTGTATTTCACGAGAAAGGGAACGTATCGACCAAACAATCTGCAAAAGATCGGGGCCGGTAAACCCCGACTTCAAAGTCATTTATTTAATTTCTGGAGACTTAGTCTAATGAGAATTTTTGCTTTAGCTTTTAGCCTACTTCTAGTCGGTTGCATTTTCGTGAGTCCGTCGATGGCGGTAGATGCAACGTCATTTGCGGATCCTTCGGGCTGGAGTGTTGGCGATGCCGGCACCAGCTACAACGAGTGGGACGTCATTGTGAACAGTGCAGGTAACGCCCCCGATGTGGGTTCCAATTATGGATCGTCCACACTCGGCACCGTGTATCCCGGATACATTTCGGGCTCCTCGAACTTGTACTCCCACGCGAGCGACTATCTGGGAACCGCCACCATGGACACCCCGTCGGTCGCTGCGAGTTCTGGGACGCACGTGATCGTTCAGACTGCTGCTACCCTGGGAATGATGGGCGCTGGAATCTCGTCGATGCAAATTGACGTCGGTGGCACCTTGTTCAACCCGTTCGAAACCAGCACGCTGTTCTTTGGCACCGTGAGCAGTTCGTACGGCCCAGTAACGCAGAAGGAAGAATCGTTCTCCTTCATGCTTCCCGGTGGCACCTCGAGCTTCTCGATTAACTGGACCAATCCGCAGCACTCCTCCTTCAAGGCACTACGTGTTGACACCAGTGCTGTTCCGGAGCCCTCGAGCGTTGCCATGTTGGGCATCGCCGTGATGGGCCTCGGTCTTTTCGTCCGTCGGCGACGCAATGGCTAAGGAGCGACAGTGACTAAAACGCATATCTCATGGCGACCGGGCCGCTGGCCCGGTCGCCTGAGAAGCGTTACTACAAAACATATGGAACAGAAAAATAAAATGACACGCATTGCCAATGACCAACGTGGGTTCAGTCTCGTTGAACTCCTTGTTGTCATCGCGATTATTGGGATTCTCGTGGCCCTCTTACTGCCGGCCCTGGGTTCGTTTCGGGAAAGTGCTCGTCAGGTCTCGTGCAAAAGTAATCTCAAAGAGATTGGAACGGCGACCAACCTTTACCATGATGCGAAAAAGAGGCTCCCCACTGCACGGGCTATGCGACGAGATGAAAACACTGGTTCGTTGTCATTTGTTGGCATCCACGACGAAGATCAGTCGAGCGCTTTTCTCCAACTCCTCCCCTATTTGGAGCAAGATTTTCTAACGCATGACTATGACCCCGATAAGGGTCTCGCGGACGAAGAAAATGCGGGGATTGCCTCCGCCCTAGTACCTGTGTTTCTTTGCCCTTCGATGATCTATCCGGAGAATCGCGCCGACAACTTTGCGCCGGGAAGCTATGCCGCGAGCACGGGAACCAAACAGGCAATTCTGGTTCCTTCTCACGACGGGGCCATTGTGGGGCAGAAAAAGCTCCGCATCAAAGATATTCGAGACGGAGCGGGCCGCACATTTGCCTTCGGTGAGGTCGATTGGTTCCAAGGGAAGCAGGGTGCAGGCAGCGAGTTTGCCGAAGAGGGTGCAGGACAATCTGGCCCCTTTTGGGCGGGCGGCTATTGGGCGTATTCATTCGGTACGACCTATGGCGATAACAACACGTGGGTTTTCAATCCCCAGGATCCGGCACCTGAAATGGGGAAGGAACGTTACTACATTACGGCGTTTCGCAGCGATCATCCCGGGGGGGTTCATTTCGTGATGGTGGGCGGCTCGGTCCACTTTGTGGACGAGGCAACGGACAAAAACGTGCTGGATGCGATGGCAACGCGGAACGGACGGGAGGGGGCCGCGCTCGCATTGACCAATTGAGCGGTTCAATGTGGCACGGCAGTGAAGGCCGTCGCCCCAAGGGCACGAATCTCTGAGGGGCACCCAGAGTGGGCTTTTTTTTAT
>JAQWPY010000136.1 GCA_029245145.1 Pirellulales bacterium
GCAGAACCAGGACGAGCAGAGTGCGTCTTCCTCGCAAGAAGCCGACCCCAAAAATCCAGACGAACCATCGGGGATGCCGACGCACGGTTCTTCATTGGGCGATGCTTCCGACGGTGAGCCGCTGCCCATGACGGAGGAAGAGGCAGAGAAAATGCTGCAATCGGTGCGTGATCGCGACCTGAAGCGGCGCTACGAGAAATTTCAAAAAATGCAGCGATATTATCAACCCGTCGATCGTGATTGGTAAAGGAAAAGATCATGTGGAAGTCGTTATTTCAAAGATTCTTTTTGTGCAGCCTGTCCCTCGTCGGGATCTCCGCGAGTTCGGCGATCGGGGCCACGGTCGAAACAGCGATCTCGGATAATCGTGCCTATGTGGGCGTACCTGTTTCCCTGTTTATCAGAGTGAACAATGCCGCAAAGTATGCACAGCCGACCTTGCCGGAGGTGGATGGTCTGAAAATCGAATCTTCGGGTGTCCCGAGCCAAAGTTCTCAGACGACGATCATCAATGGTCGACGAACCGGTCGGACCAGCGTGACCTACCGTTGGGCATTGACGCCGCGGCAACCGGGGAGTTTTGTCATCCCTTCGATACCAGTCCGTGTCGATGGAGGGATTGAGTACACGCAGCCGGTAGGATTCAGAGCTGTAAAGAGTGAGACTGGCGATCTACTTTACGTCGAAGTGGACGGAAAGCAGGACAAAATCTATGTCGGTGAATCGCTCGATTTAACACTCCGCGTCTTGGTCAAACCTTACCACGACGGGCGGTTCGATATCACGCTCTCCCCGAACGACATGTGGGACCTTATCTCGCAGCAACATACCGAATGGGGTGCGTTTCAGAAAACGATCGAGGAGTGGGCGGAGAATCGTGAAAGCGTGACCGGGGAGCGGGTTCTGCGGAGCGATGCGGAGGGTGAAGATCAGGTCTACTATGCGTATGAAATTCCGACCACTATTTATCCCACGCGACCGGGCCAAGTCGATACGGGGGATGTCCAGGTTGTGCTGCAATATCCGACTGCACTTCAGCAGAACCGCGGCTTCTTTTCCTCCGGAGGGTTGTCGATCGCCCAGGCACGTCCGCTTGTCGAAAATGCAAAAGTTCCTAGCACCCGGGTTATCCCTGTTCCGGAAGAAGGACGTCCGGCAGATTATCGTGGTGCGGTGGGGCAATATGAAATGATCACGCGGGCCCATCCTCGCCGCGTCAAAGCGGGCGACCCCATTACGCTCAATATTGGGATTCGTGGCGACGGACCGATGGAGTTGGTGCAGTCTCCACCCCTTTCAAAACTTTCTGCCGTTACCGAAAAATTCAAAGTTCCCGATGAATCGCTTGCGGGTGTCGTTGAAGGCGACGTGAAAGTTTTCAGCATAGATATCCGACCGCGAACCGCAGGCATTTATGAAATTCCTGCGCTGCCATTGAGTTTCTTTAATCCGGGGAACGAAAAGTATGAAACGGTATACAGTGAGCCGATTTCCATTGAGGTAGATGCTGCAGACCAACTTGCACTCTCTAGTGTGGTCTCATCTTCTGCACCTCGCACACCAACGTCCACCGAGGAGAGTTCGTCAGCGATCGACTCGCTGGTAAAGCATCATCATCGAGGAAACGATCTTTTAATTCATTCCAGCGCATCGGCAACGTGGCCGGTGGTACTGGGCTTGAGTTGGGCTCCCGCTTTATTCCTGATGCTTGCGATGGTTCAATTTGGTCCGCTGCTCGTGCGTCGGTGGATCGGCGGCCATCGTTTAGCGCGGAAGCAGGCCGAACAGGCAATTCAACAAGTAGCGACTCCAGAAGAAGTGTACTCGCTGCTGCTGAAATATATCGCTGCCCTGGCGGACGTGCCCGCCGGTTCGCTTACTCGAGTCGAAGCAGTACGTTTGATTCGCGGTTTTGCTGCAGAAGAAACAGTGAACCAACTGGATCACCTGTTGGCAGAGTGTGAAGTGGCAAATTATGCGGGTGCATCAAATACTGACATCGTTAGTCTCAAACAGAGCGCCATCGCACTGTTGCAAAAGGTGGGAACCAAGAGCCTCTCAGTCGCTCCACCGAGAAATCGCTTTTTACGGACTGCCGTTGTGGCGACTGCCATGTGCTCCGGGGGAATGTTTGGATTGGTCGATGGTACTGTGACCGCTGCCGATTTAAGCGAAGCGCAGCAATCCAAAGTGCTCCAAGAAGCGTTCGATGCCTATCAGCTTGGTTTGGAGTCCTCGGCCGACGTTGCCGTTGCCAAAGAAGCATTCTCGTCGGCAGCACAGAAATATCAATTGCTTGTCGACAAGGGAATTCGCAATGCAAAATTGTATTCGAATTTGGCCGCTGCATATTTACAGAGTGGCAAACCGGCACTCGGTCTTGTTAATTTTGAGCGTGCCTTGGCAATTGATCCGGGGGATCAACTTGGGATGGCGGGTCGGAATCAGGCTCTGTTTGTGCTTACTGGTGAGCAGCAAAAGGACGCGTCGCTTGTGCAGCAAGTGCGATCGTTCAATGCCCGATTGCCTTGGGAGGTTCGCGTATGGGCAGGTATTTCCCTCTGGTCTGCTCTCTGGGTGGCCCTCACAGCAAGTCTCTATCGCAACCCGAGGGTGTTGCGCACAGTCGCAACTGTGGCCGCTTTGGGATGTGTGCTTTGTGTTTCGTCCCTCGGTTTGCAGACGTGGTATCAGCCTTCATTCGAGCGGGGGGTGGTCGTCGCCAAAGAGGTACCTTTGCGAGAGGGAAATGGCGGAGGGTTTGCGGTGATTTCAGGCACAACGCTCGCAGAGGGAAGTCGCTTTGAGGTTGTGGAAAAACGCGGTAATTGGATTCAGGTGCGCACCTTCGACGGAATTGTAGGGTGGCTCTCTGCCGACACTTCCGAACTGATTGAATCGCACAACGACTTCAAGACCTAGCGGAACCTATTTTTGTTTTTATCAAAGGAGATTTGAAATGAAGAGGCATGTTTTAACCGGTGCCACCGCGATGCTGCTCGCTCTCGTAGCGGGACTCGACGCGCAGGCGGTGGAGGAAAAGAAGGGCGAAGTGAACCCCAAATCGACTGCCGCTCAATACGCGGTCGCGAATTCAAAGGCAACACCAGAAGTGAATATTGCAGATGTCAGCTACTGCATCGGTCTCAGTTTTGGGAAAAGCATCCGCGGTCAACAAATCGAAATCGATTTGAACGCGTTTCAAGAGGGTGTCGAGCACGGCTTTGATGAAACGGATCCCAAATTATCCATCGATCAAATTCGCGAGGTCATGAATAATTTTCAGGCGAGTTTGATTCAAAAGCAAATTGAGTCCGAGAAGAAGGCTGCGAAATCTGCGATCGAGGAAGAAAAGCAATTTTTCGAAAACAATAAGTCGAAAGAGGGTGTTTCTTCTACCGAGAGTGGTCTGCAGTATCGAGTGATCAAGACGGGTGACGGTCATCAGCCGTCAGCAAAAGATTTGGTCACGGTGCATTATCACGGAACGCTTCCCAACGGGACTGTTTTTGATAGTTCCTACGAGCGTGGCGAACCGGTCACATTTCCTCTCAATCGCGTGATTGCTGGCTGGAGTGAGGCACTCCAGTTGATGAAAGAGGGCGACAAGTGGCAGCTCTACATCCCGTCTCACCTCGCCTACGGACCCCAGGGCGCGGGCGGGGAGATCGGTCCTCATCAACCGCTCGTGTTCGAGGTGGAATTGATTAAGGTCGGCGCCGCGGGTGCCAACGCGCCGGCTTCCACCCCCGGTGTTGGTTAATGCGGAGATACCACCAGATGGCTTTTGTTTTTTGGGGGCGGCCAGCACTTGCAGGTCGCCCCTTTTTTAATTGCCATTTTCCGAATCAGCCGAAAGCTGGGTCAATGCCCGCCGGGCAATAACGATCAAATAGATCATTGTTGCCGCGCAGAGAAGAAATCCGGCGACCGTCGTGACGAGGTGCAGCCAACTATCGGGAACGGCATGTTTCGAGGTGCCGGCATTTTTGAGAAGGTAGCCGAAATAGACTTCGACGAAAAATCCGGGCAGCAGACCGATACAGGTCACAAAGAAGAGAGAAAACCGGATACTGGTGGTTCCCAAAAGATAGCTGATCGTTGCCGGGTTAAAGGGGACGAGTCGCAAGAGAAGCAAAAGCCGGAATCCCTCTCGCTCGGCCGCTTGTTCCACGACGGAAAATTTTGGATGCGTTTGAAGGAAGTGATGTACTTGGGTGCGGAAGAGGGTTCTTGCCAAATAGAAATTCAGTATTGCTCCAAGGACGCCCCCACCGAACATCAAGAGGGTTCCTTCCACGATTCCAAAAAGTGCACCTGCCATGATTGCGAAAACCGTATCGGGAACAAAGAGGGACGAGAGCAGGACAAAAAGAAGAAGAAACACAGCCGGTCCTTTCGGTCCCTGACCGGCAATCCAGTCCTCGAGTTCCAAGACCTTGGGTCCTAGCCACTCTCCTGAAATAATCACGATCGCCAGGGCAAAGGCTCCCAGAATCAGGTGAACGATAAGTCTTCTTTTTTCGCCGTTTGTCTTTGGCATTTCTTCGCTCGCGTGCTCCTTCCAGATGCGTATTTACTTTCCCTCTGGCGCGATCAAATGAGGCAGTCAAGAGGCGCGAAGAGAGTTGTCTCTCACTCGCAATCTACTGCGCGAGGGGCTGATGTCGATCGCTTCAACGCGTTCCGCTAATGTCTGCCTGCTCGGCAATATCATTGCCGTGTCGTTTTTGCATGAAGAAATCTGGCTCACTATTTGCCGGTCCGTTCATTGACGACATGCTACTGATATAAGATAATTTGCTCGCTGCGCGTGATGTGAAGCAGTCGTTTGATCGGTCATTTGATCGGTCAATAGTGATGCAAGGAACGTAAGGGTCTGGCTGATGCGGTTTCTAGTTTTGTTAATTGTTGCCGTCTGTACGATCGGCTTCACTTTTTTAGGCCAATGTGTTTCCGTTTACTATCACATTTTAACGCTGCTTTTTCTCTTCTTCCTTCTGTTGGGCATTTGGGATCTTGTGCAAGTGAAGCACTCGATCACCCGCAACTATCCCATCCTAGCTCATTTGCGTTTTTTGCAGGAGATGATCCGTCCGGAAATCCATCAGTATTTTATTGAGAGCGATATCGACGGACATCCGTACAACAGGAATCAGCGGTCGTTGGTCTATCGGCGTTCGAAGAACGTTGAGGATGTGATGCCGTTCGGTACCGAACTCGATGTTTACGGTAACCATCACGAGTGGCTCGAGCACTCCATGGCTCCCAAAGTAAAGTCCGAAGAGGCTTTCCGTATATCCGTAGGGGGGCCGGAATGCAGTAAGCCGTATTCTTGTTCGGTGTTGAATATTTCAGCGATGAGTTTTGGTGCACTCAGTCCGACGGCAATTCTGGCGATGAATGCCGGGGCAAAGAAAGGCGACTTCTTTCACTGCACGGGCGAGGGAGGCCTCAGTTCGTATCATCGGAAGAAGGGTGGCGATCTCGTCTGGCAGATCGGTACAGGCTATTTTGGTTGCCGTAATGACGACGGCACCTTTAACGGCGATCTCTTTGCAGAGCAAGCAAGCCTCGATCAAGTCAAGATGATCGAATTAAAGATCTCTCAAGGGGCAAAGCCTGGACATGGAGGTGTGCTGCCGGCGGCAAAAATTACTCCGGAAATTGCCGCAGCCCGAAAAATACCGATGGGGCGAGACTGTGTTTCGCCACCCGGGCACAACGCGTTCACCACCCCGCGGGAACTCTGCGAATTTGTGGGGCGTTTACGAGAACTGTCTGGTGGAAAGCCCGTGGGATTCAAGTTATGTGTTGGTCATCGGACCGAATTTTTGTGCGTTTGCAAAGCAATGATCGAGACGGAAATCTACCCCGACTTTATTACCGTCGATGGTGCCGAGGGTGGGACCGGCGCTGCGCCGCTTGAATTTGCAGACACTTTGGGTACTCCGCTCAAGGGAGGGCTTATCTTCGTTCATAACGCTCTGGTGGGCTGCAATATCCGGGATCGAATTCGCGTCGCTGCTGCCGGCAAAGTAGCATCGGCCTTCGCGATTGCTCGCAACTTGGCCATTGGGGCCGATTGGTGCAACGCTGCTCGGAGCTTTATGCTGGCGGTGGGCTGCATTCAGGCGCAAAGCTGCCATACGAACCGCTGCCCCGTGGGTGTGGCGACGCAGGATCCGCGTCGGTACTGGGCGCTGAATGTTGCCGATAAAGCCAAGCGGGCATTTTACTTTCATAAAAATACAATGAAGGCCCTGGCCGAAATTGTGGCTGCGGCCGGCCTCGAGCACCCGCGAGAATTGGGGCCGTGGCATATTTGCCGTCGTGGCGAGGGCACGGAGATAAAAACGTACGATCAGGCATACCGATTTTTAAGACCGGGCGAGTTGCTCGACGGAACGGATGAGATTGGGTTCGGCACTTATTGGCAGCACGCGACCGCGGACCAATTTCGCAAGGACTTAACCGTGATACCGTAGCATGTGGTGCCAACGAACAAACAGCACATAAAATGAGCGAGGAATTTCGATGACAATCGATCCGCTGCAATACAAGCCAAAGGGCGACAAAAAAAATTCAGAATTTTTTGAAACCTACAAGGTCAAGATTTATGAGCGTCGAAAGAGTGGTGGGCTGGACGATATGCTCGAAACGATCCGTGCACTGGTTGTCCAGGTAGAGCACGGAGATGCGCTGCCCTACCTGCGCGAATTGCACTTGATGGGCCCCTACCGATTTCATAAGGCGTTCCAGAGCCCAACGCATCGAATCTTTATCCTCATATCACAGCCCGAATTTCCTAGGCTGATTGTGATGGAGCCGTTGGCGGAGGACTATGTGGATGAGATCACGATGCTCAATCGGCTCTACCCCCTCTCCTCGGCGAAACCCAACGCGAGATATGTCGGGGAAATTTTCAAAACGAAGGACGTTGAGGCGACGCGCAAGGTACTCGAGTCCCACAACATCCGTTTCAATTATCATCACGAAACAAAGAATCCATTTTTTACTGAGTCGAACATCGCCTTTTCTTTTCCGTCGGATTACACCTGCAATCGCGTCGGCTATTGCGAAGTAGATATCGACGATTACGAGGCCCTGCAATTAGGGGAAGCGATAGAACTCCCCGGTTCCGAAAAAGAAAAACTCGATGCGATCTCAGAGTTCTCCAAGGAAAATCGCCTCGACGAACTAATTTTGGGCGTTGATCATATGGCCACTCGAATTCTGGCTGGGGAGCGGGAGGATGCGATTTGTGAATTTCTCACAATGTCGAATTACTACTTCTGGGGTGCTTACAACATTGCGGCCATGAATTCCTCAACCAACGTGAACCGGAACGGCAATATTACGGACGACAAAATATCTCCGGCCAAGGTTTTTACAGCGAATAACATTCCTTCTTTTGTCAATTCGTTTGAAAAGTTGCCAATGCCGACTGAAGACTTTGTCCGTAATTTTGGTAAGCGAATGCATCACGTGGCATACGAGGTGCGCGATGGCGATCACCGAGGGGGCGAGAAGAACGTCGATTACGTGGTCGATACGGTGCGTGACCGGGGCATTGAGTTTTTGGCTCATGTGGTGGGCGAATGTAAAGACGATCCGGATCTGAAGCAAATATTTTCGAGGCACTCGGAGTACTCGATTCTGATCACCGAATATGTAGAACGTTGTCACGGTTATGAAGGATTCTTTACCAAAACCAACGTTGCGGCTTTGACTGCGGCTGCCGGCCAGGATGAACGCTATCAACATGGCAAGGTTTTTGATTGAGTTAAACGACCACTAAATGGAGAGGAGATTCAACATGGCTCCAGAGACGCTGCCAGCAATGACCACTTCTCTTGTGGGCACTCAGCTGATCGAGACCCCTCTACTTAACAAGGGTACAGCATTTACGGAAGCGGAACGCCGAGAGTTGTCGCTCGAGGGTTTGCTGCCCCCGCAATTCGAATCGATAGAGGAGCAGGTTACACGTTCGTATGCATCGTTTTCTTCGCAGCCAACCGATCTCGAAAAGCACATCAACCTGCGCAATCTTCAAGATACCAATGAGACGCTGTTTTATCGGTTGATGCTCGAGCACATCAGTGAAATGATGCCAATTATCTACACGCCGATAGTAGGACTCGCATGTCAGAAGTTCAGCCATATTTATCGACGTCCTCGGGGAGTGTTTATCTCCTACCCTGAACGCGAATCGATAGACAAAATTCTTGCGAATGTTGATCGCGAGATTAAGGTAATCGTGGTAACCGACGGTGAGCGGATTCTGGGATTGGGCGATCAGGGAGCCGGCGGCATGGGAATCCCAATCGGTAAGCTTTCGCTCTATACGTTGTGTGGCGGCATTGCACCGCAGAATACTCTGCCAATCTTGCTCGATGTGGGAACGAATAACGAGGAAAGATTGAAGGATCCGGCGTACCTGGGATGGCGACACGAGCGCATTCGCGGGAAAGAGTACGACGATTTTATCGAGAAGTTTGTGCAGGCGGTAATCAAGCGATTCCCGAATGTACTTCTCCAGTGGGAAGATTTCGCTTCGGTCGACGCGGCCCCGATTCTGGCAAGGTATCGGGATCGCCTTTGCACCTTTAATGACGATATCCAGGGAACCGCCGCTGTCGCCACCGGTACAATCCTTTCTGCCTTGAAAGTTGCCAAGACTTCACTCACGGATGTAAGGATTGCCATGTTGGGGGCAGGATCGGCCGGCCTCGGTATTACACTGCAACTTCAGCAGACGATGGTGCGTGAAGGGCTAAGTGCGGAAGAAGCAAAAAAACGATGTTTTGTGATCGATCAGAATGGATTGCTTTCCGATGATCGCGACGACCTGAGTGATGCAGTGCGACCTTTGGCCCAGAAACAGAACGATCTTTCCTCCTGGGATTGCAGTTCTTCAGATTCGATTTCGCTGGCGGATGTGATTCGTAATGCGAAGCCTCACGTCTTGGTGGGGGTCACCGGAGTCGCTGGCTTGTTTACCGAATCGATTGTCAAAGAAATGGCTTCCCACGTGGAACGGCCGATCATTTTTCCGCTATCAAATCCAACCTCGCGCGCAGAAGCGACGCCGGAGGATTTGTTAAAGTGGACTGACGGCAAAGCGCTTGTGGCGACCGGAAGCCCGTTTGATCCCGTGCAGTATGGTGGTAAGGAGTACACGATCGCTCAGTGCAATAACAGCTATATTTTTCCTGCAATGGGGCTTGCCATTTGTGCGACCGGTGCCCGTCAGGTTGTTGACGGAATGTTTATGGCGGCCGGGCTTGCCCTGCGTGACGTCTCTCCAGCTCTCAAAGACCCCCAGGCCTCGCTCTTGCCGCGCCTTGAAGATATGCGGAACGTTTCGTTGTACATTGCGAAAGCCGTTGCGAAGGAGGCGATCGAGCAGGGCATCGCAAGCGATGTTTCAGCCGATGAGATAGAGGGCTTCCTGCAAAAAACAATGTGGGCGCCGGAGTATCGGTCGTTTGTGGCGGATTCGTAAAACGCGGCGAGGGGAGTGTTTTGTTCATCTCCCTAAGGAAAAGAATATGATGAGCGGCAAAAACTCTCCAGATTGTCTGCCAAAAGTGGTCATCATCGGAGGTGGTTTCGGAGGGCTCCATGCCGCCATGGGGCTATCTCGCGCCGATGTCTCCGTCACACTCTATGATCGAAGAAATTATCACCTTTTTCAGCCACTGCTATATCAAGTGGCTACGGCCGAGTTGGAGCCGAACAACATTGCTTTTCCAATAAGAAAGATTCTCAATCACCAGAAAAATTGCGACGTTGCACTAGGAGAGGTCTTAAAAATAGACCTTGCGCAGCGCGAGATTTCCGTCAATGGCGGGCAGGTACCCTACGATTATCTGGTCGTTGCCAGCGGGGCGCGACAATCCTATTTTGGGCACGACGAATACCGGCCCTTTGCTCCCGGTTTGAAGTCGGTCGATGATGCGCTCGAGGTGCGGAGGCGGGTACTCCTCGCATTTGAGGAGGCGGAATGGGAAGAGGATGAGAAATCGAGGCAGGCAAAGTTAACCTTTGTTATCGTCGGGGGAGGTCCAACCGGTATGGAATTGGCTGGTGCTATCATGGAACTTGCCTCCAAAACGCTTCCCAGTGATTTTCACAATATCGATACGCGCTGCGCACGAGTCATTCTCATTCAAGGTGCGGATCGACTGGTTCCGACGATGCCCGAAGATCTAGCAGCCCGCGCTCAAAAAGTATTGGAGAAAGCAGGTGTTGAGATTCGTCTCAATACCCTGGTCACCGGGGTTGATGAGACGGGTGTGTCGATTGGCGAGGAACACATTGCAGCCGAAAATATCCTTTGGGCGGCAGGCGTTCAGGGGCAGACCGTCGCACGAACGCTGGGTGTCGATCTTGACCGAGCGGGTCGAGTTGTCGTTGGCCCTGCTATGGCGTTGCCCGCGCATCCGGAAGTGTTCGTGATCGGCGATGCCGCGGCCGCGACTGATGCGGCTACGGGGAATCCGATTCCAGGGGTTGCTCAAGGAGCAATCCAAGCAGGTGACTTCGTGGCACAGATTATCCGTGAAGACGTGAAGGGAAAGAGTGCGGAAAGCCGGCCCGCCTTTCGCTATCACGATAAAGGGTCGATGGCGATGGTCGGTCGCGGAAACGCCATCGCTGCCATCGGCAAGACGCACCTGGGCGGGTTCATCGGTTGGCTCGCGTGGAATCTAGTGCACGCGATGTTTCTGATCGGATTTGGCAATAAATTGCTTGTGATTTGCCAATGGTTTTGGAACTATGTCCGGCATTCCCGCCAATCGCGATTGATCACTGGCGACCCCGAAGTGCACATCAAAACGCTGCGAAACAAGTAGTCCTGCGGAAATCGCAACTACGGATCGGTTGCACACAGAATCCCGCTGCACAATCACTCCATTGTAGAATCCCAGTGCAGCACTACGGTGTGACCCAGTTTTTATCGCCCTGCAACACCGCGCTCACATTGTGCGTGCGCCGCGTGTGCGGGTTCCAAATCTCCAAAGCAATTTGATGCTTCGGGTCTTCTGCGGTTTCTTCGAAGAGGGCCGCGACTTGCCGGTAGCCGGTCGCCGGAGTCCCATTGATTTTTAGAATGAAGTCGCCCGGAATCAGCCCCATTTTCGCCGCCGCACCACCAGGATTGACCGTATCGACGATGAGTCCGGTCTTGTCTCCCGATTGCCCGAGGTACGCGGTAAAACCAAGGTGTCCCCAATTCTGTTTCCAAGGTTCGACGAGCCCTCCCACCACGGTCTGAGCATGAACCGGAAAAGATTGGGAATATTTTTGAATCACGGGTGGTTGTGCGCCAAAAACTCCGGCTCCCAGATAGGTGCGATACGCTGGTGTGTATTGGTATTCACCACCCTGATTCGTGTAGTAGTGATGGTGTACGTGCAGGACCATAGGTTGGGGTGCGGGAGTCGGGTCGGCATCCCCGGCTTCCATGTCCGGATTGTCCTGGCCGGATACCGCAGCGACTGTTGTGATGAGCGCGATACCGAAGGCGAAAACAAGAGTGCCAGACCAACGGGTCCGAAGTGCCTGTAAAATCATAGTCTTGGTCCTTTAAGAGAATTGACAGTCCCGGGTCGCTCATGCGATCAGCGTCATTCCGTGCGATGCACATGAGAGTTTATCAAAGATCAATCGCCACCATGATAATCCCTGCGCTTCGCCGGATCAAACGCTTGAGAGAAGGGGAGCAGCCCCCGATGGATTCTATTTTTTCCCGCAGCGGTGTGGGCATGTCCATCGGTTTTATCTCGGTCCACCGCAAATAATCTGCTAGGATAGTTAAAGACACACCTCAACTTTTCGGTTTTGCTTTTCACAGGTCCGGGGAACAAGGATTGAGACAATGGATAAACGCGTAACTTGTACTCTGATTGTGCCGCTACTGCTGACGATCCAGGCTATTTCGCACCAGTCTGTTCGGGCCGAGGAGACCTCAGCCAAACCGACTGCTGCTGCCCCCACGAAAGCCCCCAAAGCAGATGATGCCAAGGCCAAGGAAGAAGCGGAGCGGGAGAAAATCTGGAATTCTCCAGAAATGCTGAAGGCGAGGATCCGGGTCCATAATTATCTGACCGTCGTTAAGAAATATACGCCGGAGCAAAAAGCGAACTACGAAAAACACCTCGCCTCGCTTACCGTACCCCAAATGGAAACGTGGCTTATCGGCTTTGAGCAAGACGAGGCCAACGCAAAAAAACAAGAGAAAAATTTTGATACTGTGCGCAACGCGCAGCTTGCCCGCGACAAAAGCCAAATTAAGCAAAATCAAAAGTCGCTGAGTGATATTGAAAAAGGAGAAAATGTTGCAGCAGCCGATGAAGAAAAGCGGCTCAAGAGCGAGCAGACCTTCGCGCGGTCCATGTATCGTCAAAAGCAACGAGAAGCGACACGCATGCTTGAAGAGTATTCCTCCGGCGGTTTCGGTTGGGGATTTGGTATGGGCATGCGTTAGAGGTCTGCTCGGGCACCCTCTGTGCTGTTTTTACCCCGTAAGGCATCCGCTAAAGGCGCGCATCCATCCGGCATTGCTCATCCAGGTCGATGCGGTGACGAGTTTGCCGTCGACGTGATGGCCATCGAGCCCACAATCGACCCATTCTCCGCCGGCCATTTCAACCTCAGGCCGACAAAAGGGGACCGCCGTAACTTGGCGATTTTTCAATACGCCAGCGGCCGCAAGAATTTGAATACCGTGACACGTGCAGGCGACCGGCTTTTCGCGCTCAAAAAAGTGTCGTACGAGACTTAAGATGGATTCATCGCACCGCTGATACTCGGCCGCTCGGCCTCCTGGAACAATCAGTGCATCATAGGCGGCGGGGTCCGTTTTGGAGAAGTCGTGCGTTACCGGCAGCGTGTGCCCGCGGGCTTCGGTGTACGACTGAAGTGAGGAGTCAGCCAGATCGTGTACCGCGGTCACTACACTCGAGGCGGCAGGTTTGCCCGGAGAAACCGTATGCACCGCGTGACCGAGCATCTCGAGCGCTTGCTGCGGAAAGCGAACCTCCAGGTCCTCGTTGAAATCACCCACAATCATCAGTACGTTGGCCATCGATCGTCTCCTTCTCCAAAAAGCATGAGAAGTCGAGTATTGTGCATCATCAGGTGCCTGCCAAGAGGCCTGTACTCACCGGTGGGGCGCGCTCCAGAAAGAAGTCACGACGGCGGGATCTTCAGAAGTTGATCCCCGTCCTCAGCAGAAGCGTGTCGCCAACAGAGAGGTCGGGTCGAGCCGAATCAAATTCGAATTCCCGACCCAAAACGTAACCCACCTCGGCAACCGTCGAAGTCCCGGGAGGTCGAAAAATGCCGGGCGTTCTTTTTTGCGAGTGTTCCCAGCCGAGCGTGATCCGCCACTCGCTGTAGGTCAGGCGATCATCCGCACCGCTGATGTCCTGATAGGCCCACGTTCCGCCGGCGAAGCCACCGCCCAGGTAGAGCCAATCCTGCTTCTGATCCCTTTCGGTAATTAGGAACATCAGTCGAGGGTTTGGCAGCATTAAGTTCCATCGCACCTTCGGAGAGGACTCCCAGATGAGGCCTGCTGCTGGAAGGACTGGAATGTTTTCGCGACCGGTGACGAGTACACCGAAGGCCCACTGCAGTTCCTCGCGTGGAGAATACATAGCAAATCCGCCGCCCCGAATCTGCCATGCTTGGCTTGTCGTATTTTTGAGGTCCGATGCCAACGCACCCTGCAGCATCCATCGCAAAGTCCACCGCTCGTTTATTGGCCTGATCCATGCCCCTCCCAGCGTAAAATCAAAAAGATCGTCCGGTAAACGATATCGCGCTGGAGCGTAGAGCATGGTCAGTCCGGCCCCGCCCGACAGCAGAGGTGGCGGCGGACCGAAAAAAGGGTAGGTAGGAATCGTTGCCGTCAGATCGTAGGAAGCAATGCCAAGTTCATCTGCTTCAGGCTCCCACTCCGCTTGCAGTGAAAATCGCGGTTTGAGCAGACTTTTGAAGTCGAGATCGGGACTGCTCTGCAAAGGTTCAATGAGCGGCGGTTGCTCCGCACTGACGGTACGAACTTTTCCCGAGGACTCAGCCTCTTGCGCCGCTGCGCTGGCGAGAGTACACGCGTAGAGCCCAGCGAGCGAAAGTGATAATAGCAACGCTTTCATCGTTTGTTTCCTAGGATGCCGAGGGTGCTTTAGGAAATGATCTTTTTGAAGTCAAGGCAAAAAATGGATCGGCGGGCCGTTGGCTGCTAGCGGAGCATGCCGCTGCGACGGCTTCTGCCGGGAAAGGCAAGGCACGAAATAAGAAAAGCGGGCGAAAAAGAAAAGAATCGCCCGACGGTATAACTCATCGAGCCGACCGCCGCGCAATCAACGGGTCGGGAGTCCACGCTCTTTGCGTCGTTCGTCCATCAGACGGCGATACTCGTGCCATTTCGCTCGCTGTTCGGCGGTGGTTCTTGAAAGCAGTTCCCGCCGCCAAGTATCGCGCTGTTCCTTGCTCGCCCCTCGCCACCACCCGCGGCCCCGGCTGTTTTTTTTCCCGTCGCTCGCTTGGGCATTTTGGCTTCCCGAGCCGTTGGCATTCCCATCGGCTGCGGTCGTGCTGTTTTTCCCCTGCTGTGCGTTGTCAGATTGTTCGCTTCGCTTTTCCCATGCGGCCCGCCGACGATCCCACTCGTCGATTTGCTTATCCAATTCCGCGTCACGTTCCTCGGGTGGAAGTGAGAGTACGAGATCGATTTTACCCTGCATCCGAGAGACGAAAAGATTCCCCATCTGCTGACGCGCTTTCTTTTGAAGCTCCTCCGGGAGGGATTTGAGCTTTTCTCGATATTGAGCAAACTGCTCTTGCTGTAGTTCCTCTCGCTTTTCTCTTTCTTCCTCCGATTCGTTCTCACTCTTCAACTCGGCCGATTCACGGATTTCGCTCTGAAGTTGCTGTACTTCGCGCCACTCGGGCGTCTCGCTCACAAAAAGACTCCAGACGATAGCTCCGCCCGTCGCCGTGACACCGATCAAGATAAGGCCCCATAATTTGTTCATGTGATGATCTGCCGTTTGCGGAGGTGCGAACGCGGTGAAGAGAAGATTTAAAGTCCTTCGACGTGACCGTCGGCAAAAAGGTAATTGTAGGCACCTTCTTCCAGTTCCGATCCATGGAAATTGTCAAAATCGTGGACGATCCAGTATTCAGACTCGTGGCGTGTTTTTTTGCCACTTCGTCTTCCTAGAAAAGCTTGTCTACGGTTCTTGCCCCCAAATCGCGAGTAATTGTATTCGTAACTCAGGCCTTCGGTTTCAAAATATTCCTCATCTGCCGGACATTGGAAGATCGCCGTATTTTCTTCCATGTAGGGGGCAAGAATTTCTGCGAGGGACTCTCTCTCAGGAGTCAGTGACGGAAGCACGGCAGCTTCAGGGTAGCGTTTCTGCGATCCGGGTGTCTCGAGGTAAATTTGGATTGCGATGCCGATCTCGCGCAGATTCGAGCGACATTGTGCGGATTGCGCGTGCGCCCTTACACGGTTGACCGCCGGCAGCAAAAGCAAAATAAGAATGCCAATCACGAAGATCACGACCAGTAGTTCCACCAGGGTGAAACCCTCTCGGCCTCCTTCCGATGGTTCATTTCCGGATAGGTCGCGCCGATTCACTTTCAAATCGCGCCGGATGAGGTGACCGAGCAGAAACAGATTCGATTCTTGCGGATGCATTTGTCGGAGAGAGGGGAGAGAAGAAGGTGGTGTCATCTTCAAGCTAGGTGACTTGGAGGCTATTGGGTTGGCTGCGCGGACTTATTCGGTTGTTCCGATAATTATAGAGTTTTCCAATTATATCGACGATAACACGCCGAGAACCGTAACGAAGCGTTTGGTAGCAGTAGGGCTTTGATCAAGGCAAATTAAACGCAAAACGCGTCTATTTGAAAGTTTACCCGATCTTTGGCTCTCAGGCACACCTCCGCTTCCAAAAAGGAGTTGCCCACCCACAAGGAGGATGCGTGTCCATTCAGCGGGCGATTGCTGGCGCCATGTTGCAAGTCATGCTAGCAATCATCGGACCCGCGATGGTCAGCGGTCTTTGTCATGCGCAAACCGAGTCGCATTCCCAACTCGTAGTGCAGCGGTTACCTCCCGTCGCCACGGCGAATCCCACCGAGGTCCTTCCGCTTCCGGAATTGTCACCTCGGATCGCGCCATTACAAGAAGAACCTTTTGAAGCCCTGAATCCCGGGATCCAAGTTTTTGACCGGGCACTACAGCGGCCGATGGGCTCCAACCCGGCCCTGTTTTCTTTCGGCCTTCCGCCGGTCCACCTGGCGCACACGCCTCTCAATTTCAACATTCC
>JAQWPY010000148.1 GCA_029245145.1 Pirellulales bacterium
CAGGCGGCCGCACCGGTGGCTGCCGCCGCGCCGCAGACCGATCGACCCGTCGCCGCGACCCCGTCGCGACCACGACCGAAGGCAATCAACGGGCCAGAGCGGATTGCTGAGCGACCGCCCGAATCGATCGTGCTTAAAGACGCGGAGGAGGCCCCGGTGGCAGAGCGGCCGCCGCTCGTGGCGAGTCTGAAGCCGAGCGAGATTCCCGCCGCAGCGCCACTGCAACTCGCCCAAGCCCCCGACTCAAAGCCCGAGGCTCCCGCGCCTGAAGATGATCGGCCCAAACTGGTGAAGATCGAACGTCCACCGGCCGGGGAGGGTGTGCCGGCGCCAGAGACTCCAGGAGGGCATCAGCTTCCGGAATTGTATCGCCTGCGCAGCGCAGACGACCGCGCACGTCAAGCGGGCCGCTTTGGTGGAAGCCCGGAAGCGGAGGAGGCGGTAGAGTCCGGCCTTGCCTGGCTCGCGTCGGCACAGGGAGAGGACGGCAGTTGGGACCCATCGCGTTGGCAGGGCGGACGCGACCGGCCCTCGAGCGATCATCACCGTCGCCGGGCCGGGATGCGAGCGCAGACCGGAGTCTCGGCCTTGGCGCTTCTGGCGTTTCTCGGCAGTGGACACACCCATTTGAAACCGGGGCCCTATCAAGACCACGTGAAGCGAGGGCTGGAATACCTTGCCTCGCATCAACGCAAAAATGGATCGCTCGCCGGGGAGTCGACCCTGTTTGCGGCGATGTACTGCCACGGCATGGCGAGTTTTGCCCTCTGCGAAGCGTACGGCATGACGGGCGACGTGCGGTTGCGACCCTACGCCGAGCGGGCAATCGCCTTCACCCTCCAGAGCCAGAATCGACAGACGGGCGGTTGGCGGTATCGGCCGAGCGACACGGGGGACACGAGTCAGTTGGGCTGGCAGGTGATGGCACTTAAAAGTGCCGAGTTGGCGGGAATCTCGGTGCCGCCGCGGGCAAAGCAGGGCGTTACGCGATTTCTCTCCTATGTCTCCTCGGGCGAGGCCGGCGGGATCGCCACTTACCGACCGGGCAAACCCCCGAGCCCGGCCATGACGGCCGAAGCACTTTTCTGCCGCCTCTTCACCGGCACCAGACCCACCGATCAGGCGGCCAATGAAGCGGCTGCCTACTTACTTGCCGATCCGCCGCGGGCCACTGCAGGTGGCCGGATGAATTTGTACGCCTGGTACTATGCGACCCTCGCACTCTATCAGCGGCAGGACGTACTCTGGGAGGAGTGGAACCAGGCGCTGCAGACGACACTCTTGGCAACGCAGCAGCAGAGCGGTCCGCTGAAGGGCAGTTGGTCGCCCGATACCGAGTGGGGACCACACGGGGGCCGCGTTTATTCCACGGCCATGGCCACCCTCTGCCTGGAAGTTTACTACCGGTTCCTCCCGATTTACGGAGGCAGGACCGCGAGCCAAGCGGATCAAACCGAGGAAGCGACACGATAGCGCCGCAATGCCGTTTTTTCACTCTCGCCGTTTCTCACCGGGCTTCTTCCCGAAGCGGCGAAATCTCGTGCGAAGGGCTCTCGAACCGCGTTTTTCAGCCTTCCAATCCATTGACGGGAAAGCAGTCGCGTTTGACACGTCCCCAGGGTCGGGTAAAATATAGGGTAGTAAGGGGTTAACCGGTTCGCTCGCAGCTGAGCGGCCCCCTTTCATTCGGGCGTCTGGCGGTCGGGAGCCTTGCGGCCAAAAGCCGAGTTTCCCGAGCACCGAGGTCCTGGCCTCCTTCGGAGATAGATCGCATGTCCCCTCTGTTTGCTTTTGGCTTCACCGGACACTGGGAAATTCTCATCATCGCGGGGGTGGTCCTCCTTCTTTTCGGCAACCGCCTCCCCGGCGTGATGCGATCGATGGGCCGCGGAATCGTTGAATTTAAAAAGGGCGTCCAGGGAATCGAGGATAAATCCGAGGATGCCTCCAGCGACCCGAAGACGGTGACCGAAGATACCGTGCAGGCAGGCGAATCCAAATAAAAATAAGGTAAGCGAAATTTCATCGCGAGCCGTGTGGGCCAAGGAGCAAACAGGATGTTCGGTATCGGCGTGCCAGAGATGATTATCATCGGGGTGATCGGGGTGCTACTTTTCGGAAAACGACTCCCCGAAGTCGGTCGTTCGGTCGGCAAAAGCTTGATGGAATTCAAGCGTGGCATGCAGGGCATCGAGTCGGAGATCGATGGCGCACGCTCGGCGGTGGACTATGCGGCGAGCCAGTCCTCCTACGAAGAGATGGCCGATGACTATCAGGAACCGTCGGTGCCCAAATTCGAACCGCCGAGCGGTCCCCCGAGTGAAGAGGCGACGAGCCATTCCACCTCCTAGGCTGCCTCGAATGGGGCCGGGGACGATGCTTGACGGACCGGGTGAGAATTGGTCCGATGTTCTGGTCCCAAACGTTTTGCCGGGCGGCTAGCTCAGTTGGTTAGAGCGCTGTGTTCACACCGCAGAGGTCACTTGTTCGAATCCAGTGTCGCCCACTCTTCTCTTGCTTTGTAAAATGTTGCGATTTGATTTTGCAGTGGATCGCACAAAGTCGAATCCTCTCGCAAAATAGGGGCTCTTTGATTCTCGGCAGGTTGGACTCCGAGCCAATTTTACCCGTTGTCCCGGTGTGCTGCGCTCGATTTTGCGTTGCTTTGGAATCATGCCCAATGAATGCCGGCGGGTATCACCTGGCCCAGGCATGAGCGGGGGTGGCATAAGCAGATTGTGGCCGGAGCCCCCCTGTGAAAGCAGAAAAAATGCCCTCGAAAGAGTCCACAGTTTCCCGACTCCCGCGATGCATCGTCAGCATACTGTTTACCGGAGTTATCCTCACCGGCGGTTTTATTTTTTTTGTGGCATTCACCTCAGGTGCACCCGAGGTTGCGACGGCGAAGATGGTGTTTGGACTCATCGTGCTGTGGGTCGTTCTGGGTGGAACACTGATGTATCACTTTCGTGAACAGGTGCGCCAATGCATACAACGCTTACCGGTTGATTGGCGAGTTAAATTTGTGCTGTTCGCCACACTCCTTGCCCTTATGGAAGAGGCGATCGCCGTCCTGATGACCAACTCTGCCCCATTTCTCGGGGTCAAGGTGGGGGAAGCCTACATCACCGCCTCTACCAACTTCATCGACTTGGTCCTCTTTCATAGTGTGGTGGTGTTTGTACCTCTTTTTATCGCCTGGGCAGTGTTGCTTTGGCGGTATGACTTTTCCCCGTTTGCGGTCTTCCTGCTCTTTGGTCTGACGGGTGTCGTCTGTGAGGCGACAATCAACCCAGTCGGTGCACTTGTGGGCTTTGCCATGTGGATCTTCATTTACGGGCTCATGATCTATCTGCCAGCATATTGCATTCCTACGACGCGCGCTGCCCAAACCGCGAAGTGGTATCACCATCTGCTTGCCATTCCGGCCACTTTCCTCATCGCCCTGCCTCTCCTGATACCGATCATGTATGTATTGCGGTAGGTCTTACAGCATCCAGCATCCACGATGAGACCCTGAAGGTTGGCCGGAGCGAATCGTAAGGAGGAGGCCCGAGCGATCAAGCCGTAATCAGCGTAGCCGAAGAGGTCAGCGAGAGTCGGCAATCGAGTACCCAGAACAAATCGAACGACGTGAGGACGGCTCCCTTAAAGGCTGATACGGTAAATCGGGGCTGATACGGTAAATCGGCTTAATATCTCTCGATTTTCGAGCGAACTGGCACGAATGAGGTCTATTTCTGACGAAAATTGGGCAAAAATTACTTGACGGCCGACAAATAAAAATTATGCTGGATGTTGAGTTACTGGTCCACAACAGGGGCAAGGCCAATGAACTGGTCGGGGTCATTTCGATTACTCTCTGTTCCGCTTGCGCTCTTTCTTTGCGCGTCGATTGCCCGAGGTGGTTTCGACGATTCAAATCCGAACAACATTATCCTCTGGTCCGGTTCGGATCTCTCCAGCACTCTCGTTACGGCGTCGCCCGGCGACACCGTACAAGTCTTTGCCATGATCAACAACAACAATGGCAACTACGGGCATTCGCACGGCAACTGGGTTCCCACCGTGGGGTACCATGTGGAGGCCGACTGGGATCCCAACGCGGTCGACGGCAACACGTTCAACTGGGATAACAACCCGGGCTACACTGGACTCAACGGCCAGGGTGCGAGCGTTTCGATCCACAGTGATCACCTCTACTGGCTGCTCGGTAATGCCAACTGGGGTGCCCACAACATGAGCGCCTGGGAGCAATCGCGGGACACGACTGCCGGGTCGGCTACCTGGCGGACACTCTCAAACTTCGGCATCTACATCGGGGCCTATCACCCGTATGCCTACATCTACGAGAACAGCATCCTCACGAGCTTTTCGTTTGAAGTGAAGAGCGATGTATTCGAAAACGTGCCCTTCACCGCGCAGATGATCGACGGCGAGATGATGGCCGTGTACGAATCGCACTTGGGCGTCGGTTTCTGGGCCCGCTCGGTCTACGATCCCAACGTATTGCTCGAGAGCTGGACGACCAGTTCGAACACCAACGGCACGACGCTGCAGATCATGACTCCGCTCAGTTCGCTGGGTGGCGCAGTGCCTGAGCCGGCCACGATGCTTCTTCTGGGACTCGGCTGCATCGGCCTGCTCGCCGTGCGACGACGCCGGTAAGCAAGTCAGCCGCGTCGGTTGCTTATTTTTCTTTCTTCGCGTGCCACCGTCACGCGGCGGTTCACACGTGTTCGACTGCGACATCGCGAGGGAGCGACGCGTCGAGCCGCTGAAGATACTGCTCGGCCCGCTGCAGGTGGGCCGTTCGCTTTGCGCGGTCCATTTTGCGAACCATCGCACACATCATCGCCCACCGCGGATTTTTAGCCAGCTTTTCGCGATGCTTCCAAATCCATCGCCAGTACAAGCCGTCCCAAATTTCTGCCCACTCACCCGGCGGGTAGTTGCTCATTTTCCGGATATACGATGAGCCCGAAAAATAGGGTTTCGTGGTGATCTGCCCGCCGTCGGCATGCTGACTCATGGCATACACATTCGGCACCATCACCCAGTCGTAGCTATCGACGAACATCTCCATAAACCACCGGTAAATGTCATCGGGATCAATCTCGCAGAGGAACATGAAACCGCCGAGAACCATCAGCCGTTCGATGTGGTGACAGTAGCCGCTTGCGCGGACCCGCTCGATCACGTCATCGACCGGAAGCACCCCGGTCGTACCTTCGTAAAAACTTGCGGGTAAGCGGCGCCGGTGCCCCCAATGGTTGGTGGTCCGCATCGAGACGCCCAAATCATCGTAGGTCGCACGCATAAATTCGCGCCAACCAATCACTTGCCGAATAAAACCCTCCAAGGCATTGAGAGGCACCTCCGAGCGATCGGCATAACGGACCGTGCGATCGAGGATCACCCGCGGAGTCAAAAGCCCCGTGTTGAGCATCGGTGTGAGCACGCTATGCCAGAGCCACTTTTGCCCTTCGACCATCGCGTCCTCATAGTCGCCGAAAAGCGAGAACCTATTTTCGAGAAAGTCATCGAGCCAACTGATTGCCTGCTTGTGGGAGGTGGGAAAATAGAGTGAATCTAAACTCCCCGGATGGTCGGCATAACGGGCTAAGATGTGTTCCCGGGCGGCCCGATCGATTGCATCGTATTCAGGAATCGACAAGGCCGGCAGATTACCCAGCATCCCCTTGGGAACCTTTTTGCGATTCTCTTGATCGAAGTTCCACTTCCCGCCCACCGGGTCGTTTCCCTCCATCAAAATGTCAAAACGGCGACGCTGGTGCTTATAAAAATCGGACATCGCCCATCGTTTGTGCGATGCGCGAAACGTGCGGTTATCCTCCGAGGAATTCAAAAACATCGGCGTCGTGGTGAACTCAATCTTGAGAGACCACTGCTTACAGTATCGGCGAAGCCGCCGGATCAAGAGGTCGTCGTGCGGTTCGGCAAGCACCAGTGTGGAGGCGTGAGGAAGGTTGCCGAGATACTGCTCGAGCGTGCTGGCACCGGTCTGATGGTCCACATAGTCGACCTGAAACCCGCTCTGCCGCAGCGTTTGCTCATACCGCTGCATCGACGCTCGATGCAACCAGAGCTTTTGTTTGTGCATTTGCGTTCCGAGTAAAGGATCGCCAAAAAACAGGCTATCCTCGACAAGTGCGACGCGGTCGGGATTGCTTTCCAGCCCAGGATGCGGATCAAAGAGTTGATGCGGAAAGACGAGCAAGGTACGCCGGGCAGACATCAGCAACTCCCGAAGGGCAAAGGTCCCAGCCGCACTTGCGGTACGGGTTACCGCTATTAGTCGGTGACCGCCATCAACGGTCCGGGGGCCGATTCGGCGGAAAGATTCTCCATCGAGCCGGACACCGGTTCGCGACGCCAACCGAATCGGGAGCGATCGCGCTTCCAGTCCTCAAGCGAGTACTCGACGGTGGAGGTATCGGTTTCCTTCACCTCCAAATTCAGCAAGCGAAAACCGAGTGCTGAGATTTCAGAGAAAAGGGTATAAGCCAGGTTTT
>JAQWPY010000176.1 GCA_029245145.1 Pirellulales bacterium
CCTATCCGCCAACCGCACAGCACGCGGTTCGGATGGGGCCTCACCTCGCCGCAAATCTGGCGTCGGTGCTGCGGGGCGGTGCAACGCGGCCATTTCAGTTTTCGATGCTCGGTTCACTCGCTGCGCTCGGAGGACATCGCGGGGTGGCGCGGATCTTCGGCATCGATTTTTCGGGCTGGATCGCCTGGTTTCTCTGGCGGACGGTCTATCTGCTTAAAATGCCCGGGTGGGGCCGCCGCCTCCGCGTGGCAGTCGACTGGACCCTCGACCTAATCTGCGCGCGGGATGATGTGCAATTGGGGGTGCATCGCCTGAGGGAGCCGCGGGGTGAAATGGCCGAGAAAAATCGGTCCTAGCTGGAATTCTAGGCAAAAAGCCCACTTTGACCTCACTTCGACTGTACCGGTTATGACGGCTTTGCCGATAGTTCCGATTGAGACTGCGCTCGGGGTTTGCACCTTACGCGACAGCACTGCATTCACGGCGGAGGCAAGATTCACTTTTGGGTTCTCACCGTAACAACAGGTCGGCCCGGCAACCCGGCGCATTGCGCAGTAGGTCCGCCGGTGCGCGCTCTGTTTTGATTCTCGCGTGCCTGGTAGTCGCCTCTTGGGCAGCACGGACTGCGGCTGCCGAGCCGGGCGCCGTGCGGCGGTTGCCACCGGTCGAGGATCCGTCTCAATCGGTCGACTGGGACCGCGAGACCAAGGCAATGGTCGAGCGGTATGCGGGGAACAACGACTGGATCCGCTACAACACCGCGTCGATGCAGCCGCAATCGCAACGTCCGGGTAATGCAACAACGACGCCTCACTATTGGGAGCGTGCGCGAATGAGCGCACCGCCCACCGGACCTGGCACGCCGGGTTCGCGAAACTTCTCTGCAAGGATCGGCGAGGGTCCTGCCTGGTTGGGCGAAATGGCGCCCTATGTGTTAACCGGGAATCGCGAGGGTGTCGGCTTCAACGGGTTGTTGGAAGTGGATGGAATCTACGACCCGAACGCGGTCGGGTTGGTTCCGAATAAGGGTGTGCTTCGCGAATTTGTGACTTCCCAGGTTCCGGTGACCGGCACGCAGGCGGCCACTCGCTATCCGCGCGAGGTGATCAGTCCTAATCAAACCCAGCTCGGCGTCTGGTTTGAACAGCCGACAGAGCTGGCGCGTTTTCGAGCGTATACGCTGATGAATCTCTTTAAGGATCCTTACACGGTCGATTTTCAAATCTATAAGGTGTATGCCAACTATGGGTGGTTCAAGGCCGGCAAGGATTACACCATCTTTTTTAACCAGTCTGCCGCACCTGACACGATTGACTTCGAAGGCCCGAATGCGATTCCTTACATTCGAACACCACAGCTTGTGTTGAATATTCCGCTGGAGGAACTCGGTTTCAGGCCCCACCAGGGGCTGGTGGTCGGGATCGAGCATATGCCTTCAGATCTCACTCTCGTTAACGCAGATCACCAACTAACTCCCCCAGCTAATGATGATCCCGTTCTTTGGGGGCCGGTGAACGAGATGCCCTCGTTCGTCGGCAAGTACGTCTACACGCCCGAAGGAGCCCATATCGAAGCGGCCGGCCTTTTCCGCAAACTTACGGGTGCCGGCCCCGATTACCGTTCGAGCAGCTACGGTTACGGGATGGCACTGAGCGGGAAAATAGCGACCTGGGGAAAAAATAATGTGATCCTCGCCGCACAAGGAGGGCGAGGCATTGGCGCCTACAGTCAGGACTCGGCTGGTCTGGGGCTGGATGGAGCCCCCACTTTCTTCATCCCCGGTAGTGCTTCCCCACCCGGCGTCCCCGATGTGGCGTCCCAACGCGGCCCGTTGCGGTCGATTCCGGTCTGGGGTGCGTGGGCCGCCTACCAGCACTTTTGGACCGATACGCTCCGCTCGACCGGAACCTTCAGTATCCTTACGCTCAACGATGAGTTTGTGAGTGGAGATTTGACGCCTTCAATGGATCCGGATGATCCGGGCAACGTCGACTACGGTCGTCTGCTGCAGGCGCGGTATGCGAGTATCAATGTCGTCTGGTCGCCCAACCCCACCTTTACCTTGGGGATCGAGTATATGTATGGGCACCGCTTTATCACGGGTGATTCAGCCCCCGATGGTGCCACTTCCAACGCGGGACAGGCTAACCGCTTGCAGGCCTGCGTTCGCTGGAATTTCAATCACACGACCCCCTTCCGTAAATGACCCCCTCTCGCAAATCGGGCGTGGCAAATTCATCTTTCTCCCGCCCCGGCAATTCAGTATGCTCCCGCCCGGGCCACTGGCGCTCAGAACACTGACGCACCGAATCTGTTGACCCCCTGGAAACTGAAAAGGAACATCATGAAAAAGCTGATCTTTTTAGCCGTCGTCGCGTTTGGCGTCTATTTGTTGTGGGGCAATGTCAAAACGAAACAGGAAGACGGGCACGTTAATTTTTCCGTGGATAAATCAGGCGTCGAGCAAAAGATCCAATCGACCGGCAGTAAAATTTCCGGCGAAGCGAAATCGGTCGAAAAAAAGTTCGAAAAGTAACTTTTGCGTCGTCCGATCATATCCCTCTGCAGGCAGCTCTCTCCGCCGAACGCTTCCTGCTGATCGCTGCCATCATGCCTGAATCACCACTGGAGCTTGTCGACGCGGAATTCCGCAAAATTCTCAAGGTCCTCAACGGTCCGGCCTACACCCCGGTACACCAGTTGACTCCCGCCGAGGCCCGCGCGCAAACCGAACAGTTTTTCCAGGGGCCGCCGGTAACCGTTGTCGGCAGCCAGCGCGATTTCACCGCAGAGACTCCCCTCGGCGATATCCGGTGTCGGCTCTACCATCCCCAGCCCGGGACCCGGTTGCCGCTGCTAATCTACTATCACGGTGGCGGATGGGTCCTCGGCGACCTCGACTCGATCCACGGGGTGACTGCAAGCCTCGCCGCCCGCTCCGGCTGTGCGGTGCTTTCGGTTGATTACCGGCTCGCGCCGGAACATCCTTTCCCGGCCGCGGTTGACGATGCGCTGGCGGCACTCCGCTGGGCTGCGGAAAACGGAGAGCAACTCGAGATCGACCCGGCGCGGATTGCGGTGGGCGGAGACAGCGCGGGAGGAAATCTGGCGGCCGTGGTGTCGATTTTGGCCCGCGATGCGGGAGGGCCGGCTGTGCAGTTTCAGTTGCTCATTTATCCCGCGACCGATGCCGCCTGTCACACGCGGTCGATGGACCGATTTGCCGAGGGACTGGTGCTGGAAAAAAAAGACATGCTTTGGTTTTGGGATCACTACTGTGCCGACCGCACGCTGCGCCAAAGCGACGTGCGGGCCTCGCCGCTGCGGGTTGCCGATGCTGCCGGATTGCCACCCGCCTATCTTCTGCTCGCCGAGTTGGACCCGCTTGTTGACGAGGGCCGCGCCTATGCCGAGCGGCTCGAGGTTGTTGGCGGGATGGTCACTTGCCGGGTGGTGTCCGCGGCAATCCATGCCTTTCTCGGATTCTGGCAGGTCTCCGAACTTGCCGATCGGGAGCTGACGCTGGCCGCCGAGGCGGTCGCCGCCGCATTGGGTGGAGATTCGGCCTGAGGGACCCGCCCGCTGGGCAGACTGAGGCCTTTTTTTGCTGCCGCGCAAGGCCGAAAATCGCTATTGGCCGATTTTCACCTTTGATTTCTAATCAGCGTCTCCCGCGAGCGGCGACTCGCGACACAGACCATCAATATTAGACAAGGAGTGTTGGATCATGGCCCCTTCGACGATCTGGAAGTGTGGGACCCTCGCGGCGTGCATTGCCGTAGCCTTAAGCGGTTTCGTTTTGTTCGCATCGGTTTCCGAGGCACAGATCGTTTCTCCATCATTCGATCGGCCGGTCGAGAAAACCGTGCAACCGGTTCCGGTTCAGGCAGGTGCTGGAATTGATGCGCCGGGAGCGGTACCGCTGCAGATGAATCCTGGTGTGGGGCAAACGCGTCAGGACTTAATTATCGCGAATTCGACGTCTGTGATTGAGCAGTTTGTGTCGATGCGTGTGCGAAAAATACCCACCAAGGTGTTTCGCGAAGCGCAGGCCATTGCCATTATCCCGAACGTCATCAAGGGCGGTTTCATCGTTGGTATCCGTCATGGAATGGGCGTCTTATTGCCCAAAGCACCCAACGGGGGTTTCGCTCCGCCGCGGTTTGTTTCTTTGACCGGCGGAAGCGTCGGCTTTCAGGCAGGGGTGCAGTCGACCGATGTGGTGCTGGTGTTCCGCACAAAACAATCGGTTCAAAACCTAATGCATGGAACGTTCACCCTCGGTGCCGATGCGGCGGCCGCGGCCGGACCCTTCGGACGTCAGGCGAGCGCCGCAACCAACGCGCAACTCAACGCCGAGGTCTGGTCCTATTCGCGAAGTCGCGGTGCGTTTGTCGGCGTTTCGCTCGACGGTTCGGCTCTGCAGGTCGACAATTATGCGGATCAAATGTATTACCATACGGCGACCGGTCTGCCGGGCGCTTCCTGGCCAACCTCGGCCTATCATCTGGTCAGTGTGCTGGACAGTTATTTGGGGATTTCCCCGTCCACGACCCCGGCCGTTATTCAAGCAGCCCCGGCTGTAGCACCTGCGGATTTGCCGTCGAGTGTACCGTCGCAGGAGGCGATTCGCGGACAACTCGCAGCGACCGCACCGCATCTGTATGCCGCGCTTCCGGACGAAACATGGCGCAATTATCTGGCCCTGCCTAAATCGATCTACTACGAAAATCAAACGGTCGATTCGGCGGCACTGCAAAGCTCGCTCGCTCACTTCGACTCGGTCGCCAGCACGCCACAGTACCACCTGCTCGCGAGCGAACCGGTGTTTCAGAAGGTGTATGGACTGCTCAAGCGGTACACTGCCAGTACGACCGCCTCGGGTTTGAGTCTGCCGCCCCCGCCGGTCGGCACTGCACCTCCGGCGGCGGCCAGCATTCCGGCAGCACCGGTGCGTTAGCCGAGCAGTCGTTGGAGCAGATAGACGAGTAGAAATCCGGTGAAGAAGAGTGCCGGGGTGGCCGGTCGGTCGTCGGCCGCTTCATGGGCTTCGGTCATCAACTCCTCGGCCACCAGGTAGAGCAGGGCTGCAGTGGCAAAGGCAAGGGTGCCCGATCGTAGCCCGCCGACGAGCTCCGCTGAAAAAAGGTGTGCCAGATAGACGCCTGCAATGGTGATCAGCATCAGCGTTGCGGTGACAATCGCTGTTTTTCCTTGCGAAGCACCGCGCGATTGAAATGAGGTCGCGGTGGTGATGGCCAGAAAGAAGCCGCAACCGGCCAGCGCAATGGCCACCAGCACGCCCTGTTTGGCACCCACGGCAAACGAAGTCCCGACCAGCAGTCCGTCGACAAACAGGTCGACCGCCACGGCGGCGAACAAGCTCAGCGACGACCCGCTTTGGGTATCGTCGGCGCCGTGGGTCAGCCTCGCTACAACGAGCATCATCACGGCCCCGATCGCAAAGCCGATCACGACTTCGACGGCGTGCGGACTCTTGACGAATTCGGGAGCCAGCTCGATTGCCACTGCACCGAGGACGAGTCCGGCGGTGAAGTGCTGCACGGCCGCTTGCACGCGCGGCCCCGGTCGCCAGAGTCGCACGATCAGCCCGCCTGCACACACGGCGACCGGCGGTGCGAGTAAGCAGAATAAAAACGCAAGAGAATCGGACATTTCGTCTCACCTCGTTGGGCGACTTGTCGGTGCCGGGGTGTAGCGGATATCGTAGCAAACGGAAACTGCTACCAACAGCATCGCAAGGACAACAGGAGAATGCCCAAATGACTCAGCCACGTACTCCACAGGATCGCGCCCGACGGATATGGATTTTACTCTCGGCCTTCGGCATTGTGTTTGCCACGCTCTCGTGGCTCCATGAAGCGTTACTGAGCGAAGAGGCAATCCTCTGGAAGGGCCCCTTGGCTGTCGTATTGGGATTGGTGCTGTATTTCATTTTCGTTGATCGAATTTAAAATTTGTCGACAATGCACGTCCAGGTGGAATCTCATGGTATAGTGGACCGATGGTTTAGCAGAGGAACCGGGTTGCGCGATGCAAAATTTCAGTTCATCGAATGCCGACGGGCCCGACGATGAAATTCAGTCCGCCGACAAACAGCCGAACTCCGACTCGTTGGATGAAACGCGCGATCTGCACGGCGAGACCGATGGAGGATGGGGGCAAGCCGATGCCTCGGATCCGGAGGCGTGGGTGGGCCGCACGGTGGCACGCTATGAGATTCTGCGGGTTCTCGGCGTCGGCGGGATGGGGATGGTTTTCGAGGCGCTCGATACCACCATCCAGCGGTACGTCGCTCTAAAAATCCTGCCAAACGCAGTGGTGGAAACCCAACTGGCGCAGCAGCGTTTTCTCGAAGAGGCACGGGCCGTCGGCAAATTAAATCATCCGCATGTGGTGGTCCTGCACGAAATCGGTACCGACGGCGATGTGCACTATATTGTGATGGAACTGGTCCGCAACGGCACGGCCGAGGACTTCCGCGATGAGGGGGAGGCAATGTCGGTTGCGATGGCGACGCACATTGCGCGTCAAGCGGCGATGGGCCTGGGTGCTGCACACAGCGCGGGCATCGTCCACCGCGACATCAAACCGGCCAAT
>JAQWPY010000180.1 GCA_029245145.1 Pirellulales bacterium
GAATATTTTGCTTGCCAGGGGCCCGCGGTTTCGCCTGGCTGCAGAGACAATCCGAGACAATGGGTTGGCGATTGCGGAATTGCTCGAAGAAAAAATGGGGGGGCCTCCGATCTATCCTCCGCAACCGGATGGCCTCTGGCATCAGACTGGTCGAGGCGAGCCGGTCTATCGTGAGGCTCGGAGTGCTGACCGATATCGGCGAGGCGTCTATGTGGTGTGGCGCCGCGTGGCGCCCTATCCGAGTTTTGTTAATTTTGACGCGCCCGATCGAACTCGCTGTATCGTCGAGCGATCTCGGACCAATACGCCATTGCAGGCGCTCACGCTCTTGAACGATGAAGCCTATATCGAAATGGCACGAGGCCTCGCCACGCGAATCATGAGGACCGAGGCGACCGCTGATCGCGACCGCTTGGCGCGCGCTTTTCGCTGGTGTGTTTCTCGCAGTCCCGACGAAGAGGAATTGGACATTCTGGAAAGTCTCCTGGTCGATCAACGTGACTCGTTTAAGCAATCGCCGCAACAAGCTCTGGAACTGGCCGGATTCACCAAAGGTGCGGAGAACACCGGATCCACCAAAGGTACGCAGAAGAACAGTGCAGCAAGCCGGAAGGCGTTGGACAAAAAGATCAATTTAGCGGAGACTCAAGAGTGGGCTGCTTGGATATGTGTGGCGAACGCCCTGCTGAATCTCGATGAAACAATTAACAAAGAGTAGTTTTTTTCTCGCAACACTTCTCGCAACACGATGACTGATCAGGAAAACATCTTAGCGTACAATCGTCGATCGCTTTTGCATCGCGGTGCGGTGGGAATTGCCACCGCTGCATGTTCGTCTCTCCTGACGCAGGAGGGACGTTCGCAAAGTCCGACGTCGGGGATGGAACAGCGCGCCCATTTTCCTTCGCGCGTGCGCAATGTGATTTTTCTCCACATGGTCGGCGGACCGTCGCAGATCGATCTGTTTTCCCACAAACCGGAATTGCAGCGTCGCGATGGCGAAAAGATGCCGGATGCCTTGTGGGAAAATTTGCGATTGGCTTTCGTCCGTCAACAACCGAATCTCTTTGGTTCGCCGTTCCAGTTCCGTCGCTGCGGTGAGAGCGGGATAGAGCTTTCAGAACTGTTACCCCATTTGGGGACGGTTGCCGATGAATTGACGGTCGTTCACTCGATGCATACCGAACAGTTCAATCATGCGCCCGCGCAACTGATGTTCCAGACCGGATTCGGTCAGTTCGGGCGACCGAGTCTTGGTTCGTGGGTGAGTTACGGACTCGGAAGCGAAAATGACAATCTTCCAAATTTTATTGTGATGAATACTGGTTCGATTGCGGGGGCCGGCAACAGTATGTGGGGAAGCGGTTTTTTGCCTACCGTGCATCAAGGTGTCGAATTTCGCTCGCAGGGCGATCCTGTGCTTTATCTCTCCAATCCTTCAGGAGTCGATATTCCGCGGAGGCGGAGGATTCTGGACAGTGTGCACCAACTCAACACGGCTCATTTACGTCGCGTAGGCGATCCGGAGATCGCGACTCGAATCAGCCAGTATGAATTGGCTTTCCGGATGCAGTCGGCCGTGCCGGAACTCATGGATATCGGTGCCGAACCGCAATATATTCACGATCTCTATGGCACCCAGCCCGGCAAGACTAACTTTGCTAACAACTGCCTCCTTGCCCGAAGACTCGTGGAACGGGGAGTGCGTTTTGTTCAGCTCAACGACCAAGGGTGGGATACGCACGGCAACATCAAAGGTGGCTTGCCGCGAAAATGCCGACAGGTGGACCAACCGATCGCCGCGCTCATCAAAGACCTCAAGGTGCGCGGTTTACTCGATGAGACACTCGTGGTTTTTGGCGCCGAATTCGGTCGAACGCCCATGGTTCAAGATGACCGAGGGCAACTTGCAGGTCGCGATCATCACAAGGATGCGTTTACCGTATGGTTCGCCGGAGGTGGTCTGAAAAAGGGCTTCGAATATGGAAAAACCGATGATTTGGGTTTTCATATCGTCGAAAACCCGATGCACGTGAATGACTTTCACGCAACCCTGCTGCATCTGCTCGGTTTGGAGCACGAGCGGCTTACCTACCGTTATCAAGGTCGCGACTTCCGTTTAACCGATGTTGCGGGTGAGGTGGCAACCGGGCTGTGGGCTTAACGGCACAAGGTCCGCCGCCGAGGGTGCGATTCTCGAAAAGGCCCGCATTCTACTTCGAGCCGACGGCCTGTTTCTCTTTTTCGGCTTTCCGTTCAGCCACAATTTTTTCTTGGATGCTTGAAGGGACTTGCCGGTAGTGGGCAAATTCCATGCTAAACGTTCCCTGCCCCTGCGTCATACTTCTTAAATCGGTGGAATAGCCGAACGTTTCAGCCAACGGGACCTGGGCAATAATGATGGCGGTGTCGCCTGCCATGTCGGTCGAGACGATAATCCCGCGCCGACTCGTCAATTCACCGGTGACCGGACCTTGAAAATCGGGTGGCACCTCCGCTTCCAATTTCATTACCGGTTCGAGCAGAATAGGTTTTGTTTTTAAGAATGTTTCTTTGAAACAATTTCGACTACAAACCTGAAATGCCATATCGCTGCTATCTACCTCGTGATAGGACCCGTCCTCGAGCACGGCGGTAATGTTTACTACGGGATACTCGGCAACGGGGCCTTTAATCATTGCTGCTTTAAATCCTTTGTCGACCGCAGGAATGTATTCTTTCGGGATCCGTCCACCGACTACTTTTTCTTCAAACAGGTAGCTCGCTTCCTCATCTTCCGCCAGAGGTTCGAGATAACCCTTGATGTGGGCATACTGTCCGGAACCGCCCGTTTGTTTCTTGTGCTTAAAGTCAAAATCGGCCCGCCGCGTGGCCGTTTCCCGATAGCTGACTTTCGGCGCACCTACAGAAACTTCGCAGTTATACTCTCTCTTCATCCGCTCAACATAAATTTCAAGGTGTAGTTCACCCATGCCCGCAATCACCGTTTCCCCGGTTTCTTCGTCGGTGGCTACGTGAAAGGTCGGGTCCTCCTTACGAAATCTTTGTAGCGCCTTGCCCAACCGATCGCCCGCCTCCCGCGAAAGCGGTTCGACTGCCATCTTAATGACCGGCTCGGGCACAAAAATACTTTCAAGAGTGCAATAGCGGGCGTCCTGGGCATATGTGTCGCCACTCGCTGCATCGACGCCCATCACAGCGACGATATCCCCCGCGGAAGCCTCATCGATTTCCTCTCGATTATCCGAGTGCATTCGAAGGATTCGACTGAATCGCTGCTTTCTACCTGTGCGCTGATTGGTGTACTGTTCGCCTTTTTTGATTTTCCCCTGATAGATCCGCATGAAGGTGAGTTGACCATAGGGGTCATCGACCAGTTTGAAAGCCATGCCGACAAAAGGTGCCTGTGGATCGACCGTCAGGGGGATTTTTTCCTCGGGGTTGTCGTGCCCCATGGCAACCTTGTCTCGGTCCATCGGAGCCGGCAGATAGCGGACCACAGCGTCGAGCAGCGGCTGGATCCCTTTGTTGCGGAATGCAGTGCCCAGATAAACGGGCGTGAAATCAAGGTCGTGGACGGCACCTTCAATGACCTGATGGATTAATTTTTCTGGAATCTCTTCCTCGCTAAGCAATAACTCCATCAACTCATCGCTATACATCGAAATTGATTCGAGCATCTGTTGTCGCGCCGCCTGGGCTTCCTCGAGCCGATCTTCCGGAATCGCATCGGCTCGCACTTTTTCGCCGTTGCTTCCGTCGAAATAGAGCGCCTTCATCGTGATCAGGTCGAGGACTCCTTCAAACTCCTCCTCGGCACCAATCGGGAGTTGCATCAATACCGCATCGCACTTCATTTTTTCACGTACCTGTTCGACGACTCGCTGGGGATTCGCTCCTGTCCGATCCATTTTGTTGATGAATGCGAGTCGCGGTACGCGATATCGCTTCATCTGTCGGTCGACCGTCAGGGATTGGGACTGAACCCCACCGACGGCACACAACACGAGGACCGCCCCGTCCAGTACACGCAAGCTTCGTTCGACCTCGACGGTAAAGTCGACGTGTCCCGGGGTGTCGATCAAATTAATTTGATGCCCCTCCCACGTCACCTGAGTCGCCGCACTTGTAATCGTGATCCCCCGTTCTTTCTCCAGGTCCATGTGGTCCATCGTTGCGCCATCGCCCTCACCCCGTACCTCCTGTACGCGGTGAATGCGGCCCGCATAAAACAGAATTCGTTCACTGAGGGTTGTCTTGCCCGAGTCGATGTGGGCAGAAATTCCAATATTGCGAAGCTTTGTAGCGTCCATGATCGTGTCGTGTTCTTTTGATGAATTCCAAAAAAGGGTATCGGTTTTTACTTAGTCGTGCTTCTTTTTATTCTCTTCATCCACCGAATGAAAAGGCCATGGAGTCCAGCAGAAAACAACCGCCAAGAAACTTCGATGGATATCAGCGCGGCCGTTGTCGAGGCGGCGGAGCCGAATCATCTCGATGGCGGGAATGAAGCTGAACTAAGTATGCTAAAAGCTCAAAGGGTCTGTTGCTAGTGCGAATCGATCCATTCACGGAAATTGAATATTTTTTCATCCCCTCGGTTTCGCAATATTTCTCAATTCGGCTTGAAAAACCCGTATTTTTGTGGTTTTCGTCGCCAGTCCCTCAGGTGCTCCCGGAGTTGTGTTTGCCTGCTTTCGGAGTCGACTAGCCCCAGAGGACGACCTTGCCCTGCACGGCCTTGATGACAAAGACCCCCAAATTGCTTGCCAGGTGCGCTGCAATACAGGGTATCAGTGAGCGAAAACGGTTGAGACCAAAAAACCGGACGTAGTAAAACCAGAGCGAATTAATGAACAAGATGCAGGTCGAAAAGATCGGTTGGATATCGAGTTGTCCGTCTGCCTGCCAGACGCGGATCCCCATCCATTTCCAAAAAAGCCACGGTGGCTGATTCGGTGGCACCTCATAGGACCAGATGTAAGGATGGATCAGTGCGAAGAGGATAGAGATTAGGACGATGCTGCCATACAGTTTCCACTTGCCGTGACGGTCGAAGAATAAAAATCCACGGAAAATCAACTCCTCGACAAACGCCGCCGCCAGCGTATAGATTCCCAGCAGTACCGACATGGTCGATTGTTGTTCGACAACATCAAACTGATACTCTCCCACGACCTCGATCGCTAAAATCAACAGTGCGCCACTAATCGCCACGAAGGTTGCGAGTCGCCCGACCGGAGTTGCGCCCGGCAGGCCGGCATAGCCGGCCTGAAAAGTAGGTGGTGCACTGAGCGTATCCGAAAGTTTCAGCTGCGCAGAATTTCCTCGATAGTCTTCAAGCCAGAGCCGAAAGAAGTAGGCTGCGATACCGATACCGCCGAGATAGAGAAAGGCATCGCTCATGGAAAGAAGGGGGGCTTAGAATCTGCCGGAGCTATCACGCTGTTGTGCAATTACTTCCGTCCGGTAGGGAGTTTGTCGCGAGTATTGCTGCAGTCGCTGCTTGAGTGAATACAATTCCCGTCCTGTTGCTTGACCGGCGGCTAGTTGAATAGCCCGTTGTTGCTCACTCATAGCGTAACTGAATTGACCGGAGTTAGCGTGAGCAGCGGCCAATGTATCGACCAGTCGAAAATTTTCAACTCCGTTGATTTCAATCGCTTTTTTTGCAAACTGCATCGCGCGTTTGTTGTCTCGGTATCGTTCATCTTCACACGTTGCCATCATCCAGGCAACCGAACGGAGGGCTTCGGCAGATTGAGGATCATTGCGTACCGCGGCGCGATAATCACCCGCAGCCTGTTCGAAGGCCCCCTTGGCCAACCGGAGATGGCCTCTTTGAATATAACCTTCGGTCAGTTGGCCATTGAGTTCCAACGCACGGTTCAAATCAGACTCGGCCTGCCCCTGTTTTTGCTGCAAACGATAAGCCTTGCCCCTGCCCGCATAAAACCCGGCATCGTTGGGATCGAGTGTCACCGCCTGTGAATAGTTCTCGATCGCCAGATCGATCTTTCCTTGTTTCATAAAAACTTCCGCACGGTTGAACCAAGCGTTGGCATACCCCGGATGGATGCGGATCGTTGCTGAAAAATCTTCCGCAGCCTCATCGAGGCGATCGTTCATTGCGTAACTGACCCCGCGATTATGCAGAGCCTTCCAATGCTTGAAATTCAGCTCGACTGCCGTTTCGAATTGCGTCAGCGCCGCCGCATTTTTTCCTCGGGCAGCAAAATGCTCTCCCAGACGATTGTGTGCCCATCCCTTCAACTTGCGTGCGTACTGCCGATGCTCTGGCACAATTGCCTGGCTGGAAGTTGCTTTATCGAGATAGTAAATCATCTCGGAATAATCACGAGGCGTCCTTGCGGTAGCGGCTATTTTTGATGCAATCCCGACGAGTTCTTTGGGACTACGAGTGGCGACGGTTTCTGCGGGCGACGATGGCGGTTGCTCCGCGCTCACCGACAGCGGAAGAACCGAGGCGGCGGAAAGGCCAACGAAAAAAATGCAGAGTTTATTCATCTTGAAATGAAAGCCACGCAAATACGTTCTATCGATTATAAAAATGTCGGTTTGAGTCGGTGAACCTGATAAACGGCCTGAGTTATGTCGCCTCCGCCTGTGGACTCGTCATCCGCAACGGGTTGAGGGCTTTTTCGAGATCCTGAGGTGGCAGGACATCTTGTTCGGTGCAAAGCTCTCGAATAGTTTTGCCGGTGCGGAATGCTTCCTTGGCAAGAGCTGCTGCTTTTTCATAGCCGATATAGGGATTGAGGCTCGTGACGAGTGAAAGACTCTTTTCGACCGCGTCTTCACAAGCCTTAGTGTTGGCCTCCATCTCCTCGGCACAAAAGTCGACGAAAGCGTTGCAAACGCTCGCTAAGAGTGAAACACTTTCCAGAGTCGTTTGCCCCATCATGGGCATCATAATGTTGAGTTGGAAGTTGCCACCTGCCGCGCCACTCACGGCGATCGCTTGGTCGTTACCCATCACCCGTGCCGCCACTTGCATTGCACTTTCGCACATCACGGGATTAACTTTTCCCGGCATAATTGAACTGCCGGGCTGACGTGTTGGGAGCTGCAGTTCCTGAAAGCCGCAACGTGGTCCGGAACTGAGCCAGCGGATATTGTTGGTGAGGTTGAACAGCGTGACGGCGATTGCTCGCAGTTGGCCGTGACACTCCACCAGCCCATCCCGTTGGGCATTGGCTTCAAAGTGGTTTTCCGCCTCGATCAGCGGAAGTCCCATCTGGTTGGCTAAAACCTCGGAAACCCGGCGGCCGAATTCGGGGTGGGTGTTGATGCCGGTGCCGACCGCCGTCCCACCCACGGGAAGTTCACAAATCGCTTCGATGGCGCGCTTTGCGCGAAGCACAGATGCTTTTAGTTGATGCGCAAGCCCACTTACCTCTTGCCCTAAACGAATGGGCGTTCCGTCAGCTAAGTGCGTGCGACCAATTTTTACAATGTCGTCCCAGCACTCGGCTTTCGTCTCCAGCACCCTTTTGAATCGCTCGAGCGCAGGGACCAGCACGCGATCAATTTCTTTCGCAACGGCAACGTGGATCGCCGTAGGAAACGTATCATTCGTACTTTGGCCCATATTGACGTGATCGTTGGGATGAATTGATTTTTCGCGCGCAAATCGATCGCCGCCCGATAATTCGATCGCACGATTGCTGATCACCTCATTGGCGTTCATATTACTGCTCGTTCCTGATCCAGTCTGAAAGACATCGACCGGGAACTCACAATCCCATTTGCCTTCGGCAACTTCTTGGCAGGCACTCAGCAGAGAGTCGATTTGTTTTTCGTCGAGCGGAGACCGGCTCGCGTTACCCAGAAGTCCGAGGTCACGGTTTGCCGTTGCGCACGCATGTTTGACAAGTCCGATCCCGCGAATCAGCGCGGGAGGCAAAGGCCATCCTGAAATGGGAAAGTTTTCTACCGCACGCTGCGTTTGCGCACCGTAGTATGCCTGAGCAGCGACGCGCACATCGCCCATAGAATCGTGTTCGATTCGGTATTCGCTCATGAAAAACTCCTGGCCCGGAAAAACGGGGCCGCATAATAGCGAGATTCGAGTTGCCGCGGAAGAGAAAAAAAGGGGTCTCTCTGTAGGGAGACTGCTAGCAGCGATGCGCAAAATCGCGAGGAATCAGCCACCCGCTCGTAGAAATGCTAGCGGCACTGTCAGGTAGCTACTGTCAGGCAGTAACTATCAGGCAGTAACTATCAGGCAGTAGACGTCTCACTCTCATCAATCGTCCGTCTTCCCGGTCGGCAGGTTCAAGGTCTCGTAGATGATGCCGTTGATCTGCGCGCCCATGAGCAGAATCGCACCTGTGAGATAAAGCCAAAATAACATGGCCATCACACCGCCCAGCGTGCCGTAAATTTGGTTGTACCGAGCATAGCTTGCCACATACCAGCGGAATCCCTGACTCGCTGCAATCCAACCCACGACCGCAAATACGGTTCCCGGACTCAGCCAATGCCAGGGAAGTCCGTGGGCTGGTACCAAATAATAAATAGTGGAAGTCAAAATCAGCAGCGCGCCGACGACCACCGACCAGCGGATCAGATTTGCAGAGAGCGAATCGGGGACCGATAAGTGTACTCCATGAATCACCCACTCAATGGCCTGCGGCCCGATTACCAGAATGATGAGCGCCACAATCAACAGCAGAGCGATGCTGAATGTCAGCCCCAGCGAAAGCCAATACGTGCGCAGCCGACGAGCACGTGGAGCGTGTCCGAAGGCCACATTGAGGCCTTCTCCGATCGTCACGAAAAGCCGCGATCCGGCATAGAGAAAAATGAGGCAACTGATGGCGATATACGTGGTCGAACTCTGCTGCTGCATCGACAAAATTTGTGTACGAAAGAGCTGATACGCATCTGCCGGCAGTGTCTTTTCGAGTAATTCGAGGAAACTTCCGAGTAGCCCGTGAATGGGCATTTGCCCGATGGCGTATACCATGACAATCAGCATGGGCATCATCGCCAACATCGAAAAATAGGCGAACTGGGCGCAGCGTGCCGAAAGTTGTCGCTCTCGGAATTCGCTCAAGGTCCGCCGCAGCAGTTGCTGTGGAGAGAGCCCCCCGAAATTCCAGATTTTGAACTGTACGAAGGGGTCGCGGTGTTGCGGCATGGCGGAAACCCGTCTTTCATTTATCCGCAGGGGAAGGCACTTCGGTGTGCGCTGAGCCTAAGGGGATTCGGCGGGTGGCAGTTGAAAATCACCAATCCAGAGTTGGCTCGAGCGCCCCTCGCCTCGGGTGCTGGTCCACATCAGCTTTTTGCCGTCGGGGGAAAAAACGGGTAGAACGTCGGCACCCGGATGGTCGGTAATTCGAACCGCCTTTCCACCAACGAATCGCTCACCCGTTTCAGTTTGCTCGATCGAGTAAGGCATCAGATACAGGTCGTAGTTCGGTCGCGCTTTGGGGTCGGAATGGTCTGCCCCGCACCAGATGATGTACGGTTCGGTGGGGTGCCAGTATGGCGCCCAGTTCACACCAATATTATCGGTCAGTGCGGTATCAGATTTTCCGTCGCTGCGGATGGCGTGAATCTGCAAGTGCTGTGGCTTTTTACGATCGGTGCGGTAGATAATCCATTGCCCATCGGGTGAGAAAAAAGGCCCGCCATCGTAACCGGGGTGGTCGGTCAATTGCCGTACATTCGATCCATCAGCCTGCATAATGTAGAGATCCGCATCGCCGTCGCGATCGCTGCAAAAAACGATCTGCTTGCCATCGGGAGAATAGGCGCACTCGGCATCGTATCCAAGGGTCGAAGTGAGAGGTGTCAGTTCACCGCTAACGTTTCGTTGAAAAATATCCATGTGAGGGTCGAACGCCCAACTATAGCGTCGACGTTTGCCAGTCTTACGTTCTTCTTCCTGCTTTGCCTTTTCCTCTGCCTCGGTCGCATCGAGTTTTGGGTCAAGATGACTCGACGCAAACAGAATGGTCTCACCATCGGGATGAAAGTAGGAACAGGTCGTCCGGCCACGTCCGGTACTGATCAGTTGAGGTTTCCCGTCGAGTGACTGCTCGTAAATTTGATAAAACGGATATTCGCGAGGGATTGCTTGAAAGACGATGCGTTTTCCGTCTGGCGAAAAATAGCCCTCGCCCGCCTTGGTAAAGCCTTCGGTGACCTGCCGCACATTATCCAGTAAGTCTAGTTCGTCCCCGATTGATACGGATCCAAGACCGAGGATCGTCAAAGGCCATACGAGGGCAATCAGGCGACGGAGCGACCGGAAAATACGCATGAGAAACCATCTTCTTTTAAGGCGGAGGAGTAAGGGCTGGCGACCGGAAATTTCTTTGGCAATCCTACTCCGATTATAGTTTGCAATCTACAATAGGGCGATTCCGGTTTGTACTTGCAGATTAGAAACATCGTGGCGTACAGTGAGCGACATGGTCAAAATTTATACAAAGACTGGCGACAGCGGTGAGACCTCGCTCTTCGGAGGCGAGCGGCTTACCAAGGCAGACCTCCGTATTGAGGCATATGGGACAGTCGACGAGCTCAATGCGGTTTTGGGGGTCGTTCGCGCGACCGGGTCTGCGGCCTCGGCTGGGGCTTTGGAAGACCTCGACGCGGTACTCGAGCGAATTCAGCAACACCTGTTTGTGATTGGTGCCGAACTCGCGTCTCCCGAGGGATCGGTGCAGGGAATGCCTCCCACCGGAACAAGTGAGGTCGAGGAACTTGAGAAAGCGATCGATTTATTCGAGTCCCATCTCCCGGAATTGCAGCAATTTATTTTGCCGGGTGGAGATCCTCTCGCTGCGCATCTTCATCTGGCCCGCTGCGTTTGTCGCCGGGCCGAACGGCATGTGGTAGGTCTGGTCAACGCGCAGCAAACCAAAGTCCCTCAAGCAGTTCTGGTTTATTTGAATCGACTCGGAGACCTGCTTTTCGTAATGGCCCGCGAGGCCAATCGCCTTGCGGATCGCGACGATATGCCTTGGAGTCGCGGCAGTTGAGCGGCGAGTTTTTTCTTAAAAAATCTCCGCACGTCCTTTACGCTCGGCCCGCCCCAAGTTAGTGTGCGTTTCAGAAGACCATCAGGTTAGGGAGCGAAAAGCTCTCGGATGCGGCGAGCAGGGTTTTGGCGGGCCCGGCCGTCGGCAGGAGGTACCGGAGACTGCGGGACGCAGTCGTATGCAGAGGGCGGAGGGCACCCGCTTGGCGCGGGCCGCGCAATTCTCTTTCCGACCAATACTTTCAGGGAGCACTCTACTATGGCGGTACGAAGTCTGTTCGCACGTTGTGGGCTTTTTTTCAGCGTTTTTCTTCTTGTCGCGTTTCTCGCCAGTCCTAGTTGGGCCCAGGTAGAGGGTGGGCGAGGACTCGATGCGTCGGGGTTGCAAAAGCAGGTTGAGAAGGCTCACGACACGGCCGAATCGGCCGCCCTCGCTGGAAACAACGCCTGGATGCTCACTTGCTGCGCGTTGGTACTCTTCATGACGGCTCCAGGCCTCGCCCTGTTTTATGGAGGATTGGTCCGCAAGAAGAACGTGCTGGGCGTAATGATGCAGTGTTTCTTTTTAATGGGCCTGATGACCGTTCTTTGGGCACTTTATGGATATTCTCTGGCCTTTAGCGGAGCGGATCCTTGGAGTTCACCACCGGAAAGCTTTGTGGATAAAGATGGAAATGGTCAATGGAGTGAGGGAGAGCCTTTAACTGACGATAACAAAAATGGTAAGTGGGATGCGGGCGTACCCAATCCCGCATTCAATCCCTACATCGGAAATTTGGATAACCTGTTTATGCAGGGGGTGGCCCGCACTTGGGACGAAGAGGCGCATGAACCCCATACCCCGATGAGTGATGCAATCCCATCGCTGACATTCATGCTCTTTCAGGGCATGTTCTTTATTATCACCCCGGCTCTGATCTGCGGCGCGTATGCCGAACGGATGAAGTTCAGCACGATGGTCGTCTTCACGATCCTTTGGGGCACCCTCGTTTATTGCCCGCTGGCGCACTGGGTTTGGGGCGGCGGTATCCTGGCTTTTGGAGGCCCCTATTCTGTGGCCGGGGGCGCACTCGACTTTGCCGGTGGCACGGTGGTCCACATCAGTTCGGGCGTTTCGGCACTCGTTTGCGCCTTGGTGCTCGGTCGCCGGCTCGGCTGGGGCCACGAGGACATGCGGCCGCATAACCTGACCTACACGGTAATGGGCGCGGCCATGCTTTGGGTCGGCTGGTTCGGCTTTAACGCGGGAAGCGAATTGGCTTCGGATAATCTGACCAGCAGTGCATTTGCCACGACCCACTTTGCGGCCGCTGCCGGTGCGATCGGCTGGGCCTTTATGGAATGGCTCGCTCGCGGCAAGCCGAGCGTACTGGGGACCGCCTCCGGCGCGATTGCCGGTTTGGTGTGCATCACCCCGGGTGCCGGGTTTGTAAACGTCATGCCCGCCCTGATTATGGGTGCGGTGGCCGGAATCGTTTGCTACTTTGCCTGCGGAGCCCTCAAGGCGGCCTTTAAATACGATGATTCGCTCGACGCGTTCGGGATCCACGGCGTGGGAGGCACCCTCGGGGCGATTCTCACGGGCGTGTTTGCCACCCGGGCTGCCTGGGATATTACTGAAAACGGAACATTACTCGGTCTGCTCGAGGGCGGAAGCGTCTTCTGGGGCCAGGTTGTGGCGGCTGCCATCACAATCGGGTATTGTGCGGTGGCGACCTTTATTCTGCTAAAAATTCTCGATGTGGTGATGGGCTTGCGTGTCTCCCAGGAGGGAGAAGTCCGCGGGCTCGACATGAATGAACATGGCGAGGAAGGCTACATCTTTGTTTAACGGGGTCTTTGTCCCAACGACTGACCTTTTAGGGAGTTTCGGATGAAAAAAGTGGAAGCAGTAATTCGTCATTTCAAGCTGGAAGATGTCAAAAATGCGCTTTCCGAACAGGGTATCACGGGAATGACCATCACCGAGGTACGCGGGTTCGGTCGCCAGAAGGGTCATACGGAGATGTACCGGGGTACAGAATACGCCGTGGATTTTGTCCCCAAGGTGAAGCTTGAAGTGGTGGTATCGACCGATAATTTGAAGAATGTCATCGATACGGTGATGCGTGCCGCTCAGACCGGCCAGATCGGCGACGGTAAAATTTTTGTGACTGATTTAGCGGACACAATCCGCATTCGCACCGGCGAGACGGGGGAAGAGGCCCTCTAGGTGTTTTTCCTCTCGATCCGGTTAAAATCAAGGCGGGCGCTCTCGCTGCGCACGGATGGCGCGCTGGAGTGGCCCGTTTTGTTTTCCCTCGGGCCCCGGATTGTTCTGTGCCATGTCTCACGGTTTGACCCTTAGTCCGGTCGTTCTTGCGGCGAAGGCCTCGCTTCAAAAAGGCCAACAAAAGATACGTGATCAGCACGCGCAGGGATCGCCCGGAATTCAAGTCTGCACAAAGTTGACCGATCTGGCCGATACTCTGGTCGGATCGCTCTTCGCGGAGGCAATCCACGATCTGGTGCAACTCGATCGCAATACGTTTGGTGAATTGGAGGGCCAGGTCGCCCTGGTGGCGCATGGGGGCTACGGGCGACGGGAACTCGCCCCGTTCAGCGATATCGATTTGATGATTCTTCATCGCACGGCGATTTCAGAACACGTCCCCGTACTCGCGGAACGATTGCTGAGGGATTTGAGCGATACGGGATTAATCGTCGGTCACAGTCTGCGGACAACCCGGCAGGCAGTGGCCCTGGCGCTCGACGATCCTCTGGTCCTGACATCGCTCGTCGAGTCTCGACACGTCTGCGGAAACGTGGAATTGACCGATCGTCTCGTAGGACGTTTGCGAAAGAAGAGTCAGCGTCACGCGAGAACACTTCTCCCCGCGATCGACGATGCCCGACGCGAAGAGCGGCGACAGTATGGCGAGACCGTCTATCTGCTCGAACCGAATATCAAGCGATCGCGAGGTGGTCTGCGCGATATTCAATTGATTCGCTGGATTGGCTTCTGCTTGTATGGCACCAGCGACCCGAATGGCTTGGCGCTGACCGGCGCGCTGGAAAAACATGAACAGGCGGTCTTGCGCAACGCGCTTGAGTTTCTCTTGCGTACGCGGAATGAAGTCCATTTTCACTCCGGTAAATCGTATGACCAACTGGATCGCGCCGAACAGATGCGATTGGCTGAAGCGTTCGATTATCAGAGTAAAGAGGGAATGCTACCTGTCGAGCGATTTATGCAAGATTATTTTCGCCATACGGTGGCAGTTCGCTATATTTCGGCTCGATTTTTTTCCAATGCCTATCGTCGCTCGCGAGTGACCAACTGGCTCGCCTCTTTGTTCAGCCACCGCATTGCAGACGATTTTCGGGTGGGCCCCTATCGAATTTGGGCAACGGCTAAAGGAATGCAACGGATCGGCTCGGACCTAAGCGAAGTCCTTCGCCTTGCGGAACTCTCAGCACTCTACGACAAGCGGATTACCCACGAAACGTGGGAAGTCGTTCGCCGGGCGACAACCACCTACGATGAGGTCTCGGGGGAGACGATCAAGCGGTTTCTCTCCTTGCTCAGTCGTCCACCTCAATTACCAAGAATCTTAGCGCGGCTGCATGAAATGGGGGTGTTGGAGAAATTTATTCCTGCCTTTGCACGCGCGCGGGGCATGCTGCAATTCAACGAATATCATAAGTACACGGTCGACGAGCATTGCTTACTTGCAGTCCGGCGTGCCACGCAGTTTGCAGAGCATCCCGGACCGCTCGGCGAAGTGTATCAAGCCATCGAGCAGAAAGAAATTCTCCATCTGGCACTTTTGGTTCACGATCTGGGCAAGGGGTATGTCGAAGACCATAGTGAGGTAGGGAAGCGGATTGCGGGAGAGACGGCCCAGCACCTGGGACTCTCAAAGCATGAGACCGAGATGCTCGAATTTCTCGTTCATAAGCATTTGCTCATGTCGCGCGCGGCACTCTGGCACGATATCAACGACCCAGCCGTGATGCAGCAATTTGTCGTGGAGGTAGGCTCCCCCGAGGTACTCCGCATGCTTTATGTGATCACTGCCGCCGACATGGCGGCGGTGGGGCCGGAGGTTCTCAACGACTGGAAAATTGAATTACTGACGCAGTTTTACGATCGGGCGATGAAGTATCTTTCGGCTGGCGATAATCTGGCGAGCGACGAGGACTGGGCGAAAAAAAGACGGTTGAAAATTTCGTCCCTGCTCGGGACGAAGGAAGAAGAGGTTGCCGAGATGGTGAACTCGCTTCCGATTACGTATCTGCGGGGTACCCCGCCGGATCAGGTGGTTGAGGCTATCGATCGTATTCGATCGCTCGAGATCACCGATGTCGATGCGTGGGGCGTTCACTATCCTGAACGTGGAGTCACGGAATTCACCGTGGCCGCACACGCCTCACTGGTGCCGGGGACATTTTATCGTTTGGCCGGGGCCCTGGCGAGCGAAGGAATCGAAGTTCTCTCCGCGCAAATCAATACGTTGAGTAACGGATGGGCCCTCGATCGCTTCCACGGACTCGACAATCAGTTCGATGGAACCCCTTCCCCGGAAAGAATCGCTCGCGTCTGCACACAATTGGGCGAAGCCCTGAAAAACCCGCAGGCGGAGGTACCAAAATTTCCGCGATTCTGGAATAAACAGGAAGTCGACAAAGCGACCCTCTCGGGGTTGCCGACCCGCGTGTTATTCGACAATGCAACAAGCGAACGGGCAACCATTTTGCAGGTATTTGCCCCCGATCGCCTCGGGCTGCTCTACACCATGGCAAAACAGATTCACGACCTGCAACTCGGCATCATTGCAGCAAAAATTGGAACATATATAGACCAAGTGGTTGATGTCTTTTATGTCACCGACCTGGAAGGACAAAAAATTGAAGATGAAGAGCGCTTGCAAAAAGCTTGCGATGCGTTGTTCGTGACCCTCGAGCAATTTGAAGCCGATTCCTTTCCCGCGCCATAAACACGGTGCGGACGCAATGTACTGCTCATGAGAGCAAGTCGAGAACATTTTCCGGCGGTCGTCCCACGCGGGCACGATGACCACATACAACGATCGGTCGCTCGATGGTTTGTGGATGGTCGGCCATAATCCGCAGACTCTGCTGCGCATTAGGGGCTTCCGGAAGTTCGAGCTTTGCCAACTCCTTCTTGCGGACCATTTCCTGAGGAGAGACACCCAACTTGCTTGACAGTCGTCGTAGCGTTGCGGTGGTCGGAGGATCCTTGAGGTATTCGATAATCTCGGGATCGACGCCGTGAGCGCGGAGCAGCTCAAGAGTCTGTCGACTTTTGCTACACCGCGGATTGTGATAAATCGTGACGTCAGCCATGGTCTTCTGCCCGCTGCTGGGTCAGGCGTTCAGGACAACGCGATGGTCGTCTGCCACATGCACCCAGACGTGGACGTGCGGTGAACCACGGAAGTACCAGACGAATGCGGGACCTTCCAGTCTCCAGTTATCCCACACCCCGTCATCGCCGATATCATCGTCGCGATAGAAGGCCAAATGACAGGCATCGAGTCCGCCTTGCGCCTCGAGGCAACTCATCACTTCATCCTGGTCTGCTTGCCGGTATGGTTCGACGAGAGTTTTGAGGACGTTCTGCATCTCCACCTTTTGGTCCGCCGAAAGTTCGCTGACCGGCATTCCTGGCCGCTCGGCGGTCGGACCGCCGAAGGCGACGGCCGATTCCTCGGGTGAGGTGGAGAGCAAGGCCTGTTTTTGTTGCTTTCCGGAGAGCATTGCCGCCACCCGGTTTGCTGCCACCGCTTGAGGCCAGAAGACGTTGCCCGGATGGTCCGACTCTTCGTGGAATCCATCTGCCGCATGACCGTAAAAAATGGGACCGCCGAATGCGACGTGCGGGGCGGAATTTCCGTCGCAGCGTAGCGTCATGTGACGTCCCGTCATCACAAACTCAAACTGGTCCGAACCGGGGTCGCCGAAGATCGCGATCGACTGTTCGTTGCCAAATCCACCCGAGTCATCTTTGAGTTGTTTATCGATCCGCGCGTGCCAATCGGGCTGAACAATACCCTCGAATACTTCCCGAATGAGTGCTCGTTGCTCGGGAGTATAGAAGTCACTGTTTATTTCCGGTTTGGTGATATTCCAGTTATTTGCGATAAATGTCCGCAGCAGACCTCGCTGCGGATCCTGATGATTCCAGTTGAAGCAGATGTCTTTTTGCTGCTCGGCGGTCAAAGAATTGAAGAGTCGCCCGACGGTCGATTCGGGATCGGCCTTCGGCATGTTCTCATTGTCAGCCCAAAGTGAGGAGGGCATCGCCGTCGCTGCCAATGCGGTGCCCGCGGTCGTTTGCAAAAATCCGCGACGTGAGACCCCGCGATGATGGGAAGGAACGGCCATGGTGACTCCTTGAATGTTAGTTAACGGCAAAAGCCTATCTTATTATTAAAACGCAATTTGAATATTCTTGCAAACGCCGTGTGCTAGGGCATCCTTCTCAGCTTACGAGCGGTTGACATTCGGGGCAAAAGAAAGTCGCCCGCTGACTTTGCACGATGCGTTGCACGCGTCCCACGCGACAGCAGCGACAAAGCTCACTCTCGCGACCATACACGCGATGATGATTTTGATAGCGTCCTTTTTTGTTTAGCGCATTTCTGTAGGTGCCATCGGCAAGGGTCGATCCTTCATAGCGGATTGCCTTTTGTAGTACCCGCCGGGTCGCGCTGGCTACGCGCTGCCAGTCGACCTTCGTCAGTTGATTGCACCGGCGCTGCGGATGGATGTGTGCGAACAGCAGAATTTCCGCCGCGTATAAGTTTCCGATCCCGGCGACCGCCCGCTGATCGAGAAGAGCCACCTTGATCTCTCGCTGGCTCGAGGCGAGCCTTTCCACAAGCTGTACGGCGGTGATCTGCAGTGCGTCCGGCCCCAACGTTTCGGAGCCGAGGCGCGCCTCAAATGCCGATTCGGTCAAGAGCTGAACGGTACCCAGGCCTCGCCGGTCCCAGAAGAGTAGTTTGAATGTGTTGCGTCTACGGTAGGCGGGTGCGAGTTCTATACAGAGACGAAGATGTTCGGTGTCGGGTGGATCGGCCAACAGCAGGAGACCCGTCATTCTCGGTTCGAAGACGAGTCGGGTGCCCCGATCGGTACGCAGCACAGGCCGCTTCCCCACGCGCTCGATCGCCTCGATGCGAGCGCCTCGGAGCTTTTTTTTGAGAGTGCTGACCTGCGGGCGAATCTGAATCGGTTTCAGGTGGCAGCGAGGGCGATACAGTGCCGTGATTGTCGCCCCACGGCAGGCAGCGATGCCTCGACACATCGTTTCGACTTCCGGGAGCTCGGGCACGGGCCTCTCCAAAACAAAAAGTGCTGCAATCTGCACATTCAAGCGGCGACTGATTTTGAGGATTCGCCTGCCGGACGGTGGAGCGATTCCAGCAGGTAATCTACCGTTTGCTCCGTTGCGCCGCGACTGGAAGCGACAAGCGCTGCCGCCCGATTGCCCAAGGATTCCCGATAATCGGGATCGGCCAGGCAGTGTCTGATGAAAGTGGTGAGCTGCTCGCCGCTCTCGACCACCTGTGCGGCGTCTTGCGCTCGTAATGCATTGACCGTATCGCGAAAATTTTCCGTATGCGGGCCAAAGCAGATTGCCACACCGTAGGCGGCCGGTTCGATCATGTTCTGTCCACCACGGGAGGTCAGACTCCCCCCCACAAAGCCGATGTCCGCCCGGCCCCACCAATGCCCCAGTTCACCCACGGTATCGACCAGAAGAATCGGACTCGCCGCTGCTGGACCGCACCGGTCCAATTCGCTCCGTCTCTGCCAGGCAACGCCCTTGGCCGAAAGCAAGCTAGCCACCTCGTCAAATCGCTCGGGATGCCGGGGGACCAGTATGAGCCGCAACG
>JAQWPY010000181.1 GCA_029245145.1 Pirellulales bacterium
CCGTGAGCATCTGTTCTCCTGCTCCGGTCGGTGCCCCGGACCAAACGACGTCAGAACCAAAGACGGGATAAGAACCGAGCGAATAGGACCAATAAACGGCCGGGTTGCCCACGTCGCTCAGGTAGCTGAAATTGTCAGCAAACGGTATCGGACCGCCACCAAAGTCATAGATTGTGTAGTCATAGACCAGATCTCCACCTGCGTCGATCGCGAGAAGGGCATCGTGAGCCGATGCGGTGGGGCCGTCGAAGTGATATGCGAAAGCAAAGCTTTCGCCGCCGGTCGACTCAAAATCGACCACGTGATAGCTCACATTGTCTCCGGTACCGGCACGATATTCGATCTCCAAATAGCCTTCGGCCAAAATCACATCGTGAACGATTTCCGCGCGAAGCGATTGAAACCCCGAGGCGATCAGTATGGCGATGCATCCCACTGCGATCGACCAAACTTTCATTGTGCTCGCATTTTTCATTAGGTCTTTCCTTTTATATACAACAAGCGAATGAATTAAATTACCGACGCACACTTAAAATCCGACACGATCGTTACCGGCTCGAGTCAAAAACGCATTGACCACCGTTTGACTGGTTTCCTCTGCAACAAACATCACGTGTCCATCGCAAAACAAAAGCTGTACCCCTTCGGGGTGATCGCTCCACAGTTCGTTGTTCTGATTGGTGTTAATATTTGTTTGATAATATTTCGCAAACACGTTTTGACCATTTGCCCACTCTGACTGTTCGCTCGCGCCACCGCCGCGACCGGTGCATTCGCCAACGATGGCCGTGTACGCAAGACCATCTCGAATCATCCGGAAATTGGTAGGCGTCTCGTGTACCATCACGCCGATCGCGTGATCCGCGACAAAATGTTCGGAGCCCCACGGTGCCTGGTAGGGAGGACCTTCAATTCCATAGATTCCGCCGTAATCGGTATAGGCAAGATCGTCGCCCGGATCCCACTGCCCATTGGCGTTTTTATCTCCAGTCGTTAAGCCCTTACGATCGGTCGTTTGCGTCGAGGGGCAGAGCAGAATCGGGAGGACCTGGCCGGCAACACTTCGGTTCTCTTCACTACTGTAGGATGCTTCAAAATCGTAGGCATCCTGCAATGCCGGATGATCTAGATTCGCCAGGATTGCCGTGACCCACGAATGCTGCTTTCGCTCGGCATCCCACCACGCGCAGTCGTCGCATCCGGTAGGGAAGGTGCCGTTCCTCGACTGATAACTATTCAGTGCCAGACCGACCTGATGAAGGTGACTTGAACAGGTCATTCGGCGTGCCGCTTCGAGGACCCCGGAAAGTGCCGGCAAGAGAAGCGCCACGAGGACTCCGACCGTGGCAATCACCACCAGTAATTCTACGAGCGTGAAGCCGCTACAGCTTCTCGCCCGCAGATGCACAGCAGACAATCGCCGGATTGTTTGAGTAATGTTCACGTTTCGCCAACCTCAACCGGTAGAGTCTTTTCTCATGATCAGTTCTTTTTTTAGCGCAGCGGGCGACCGCAAAAAAGTACCGATCGATTAACTCCCCAAGAACCGACTTAGGATTGAATTCTTCAATGCAAAAATGGCTGTCCCTCGCAGCCACCCTCGCGACTCATGTTGGCAGGTCTTCTGACTGCCGGGCTCGAAAGCAACGCGCCTTCTCGTCCTCCCCTCGTTGAGGATGACAATGGCGGAAAGAGGTGCGCTTTCCTAGTCGCCCGGTTACAGCGGCGGGGCCGTCCCGGATTTACACCGGAGTTCCCTATCATCGATCATGCCAGCAGGCGATCGATCACCAACATGCATGGCCTCAAGATAACAGCACGCGACGGCGAGGTAAAGGAGCCAAGAGCAACGCGACGAGTTGCCTTTTATAAAAAAAAGCCCGGGCAAGCCCGGGCCTTGTTGAAGTTAATGCGATCGAACGCCGATGCGACAAACCCTTTAGGGCGTGTCGACGAAACCACGGAGTTCTTGAGAGCGACTCGGTTGCTGTAATTTTCGTACAGCTTTGGCCTCAATTTGACGAATCCGCTCCCGCGTCACCTTAAAAATGTGGCCGACTTCCTCGAGCGTATAGCTATAACCATCACCGAGTCCGTAACGCAACTTGATGATCTCCCGCTCACGATAGCTCAAGGTCTTAAGCACCTTGGAAATGCGGCCTCTCAGCATCTCCTGAGAAGCGCCACTTGCAGGGGAGTCTGCGGCAGCATCGGGGAGCAAATCGCCGAACTGGCTATCTTCACTGTTACCCACAGGCCGGTCGAGGCTAATCGGATAGCGACTCATTGCAAGGACACGACGCGTCTCATCAATGGCCGTACCCGCTTTACGCGCGGTCTCCTCGATCGTCGGTTCGCGACCCAACTCCTGAAGCAACTGCCGTGCGACGTTCCGGACTCGCGACATCGTTTCCACCATGTGCACGGGAATTCGAATCGTGCGACTCTGATCCGCAACGGCCCGCGTGATCGCCTGCCGAATCCACCAAGTCGCATAGGTACAGAACTTGAAACCGCGACGATACTCAAATTTATCGACCGCACGCATCAGCCCTGCATTTCCTTCCTGAATCAAATCAAGAAAGCTGAGGCCGCGGTTGCGGTACTTCTTGGCGATAGAGACGACTAAACGCAGATTGCCTTCCGAAAGACCTCGTTTGGCCTTTTGGTACTTTGCGTACACGGCCCGCAGACGCGCCACGCGGTTCCGGAGACTTTGGGGCGTTTCCTGAGTGGCCCAGAGAATATGACGCACCTCCGACAAGGCTTTTTCCAGTTCCGGAGAATTCCGCCTCGACTTCTTTTCGGCCTTAATCTGCCGATTCAACTCATCGACGCGACGACTGAATTCACCCAGAGTATCGATCATCGATTCAATCCGCTGCGTCCGCAAACCCAACTCTTCGACCAACCGAACCGCACGTCGGCGGCGACGCCCCAGACGCTTCCAAGCATTGCGTCGCGCACTACCGCTCGCTCGCTTGCTCAGTGCAAGTCGATAATCTCGTCGGTTTTGCATCAACAATACGTCAAGCGATGCAATATTGTGAGGCAAGCGACCGAGAATTTGCTCTTTCTCTAAACGATCAGTGACCGATACCTGCACCGTACGGTCGAATGGTAGTTCGCCGTTATGTACTCGCTTCAGCACGCTGTAAGCAACCTGAATGACATAGTCGCATTCAAGAAGCGTGCGGCGGAAATTGGCTCGTGTCGTTTCGATCCGCTTGGCCAGTTCAATTTCTTCTTGCCGCGTCAGGAGAGGAATCTCACCCATTTGAGTCAGATACATGCGCACCGGGTCATCCGACCACGATTCCACCTCTTCGGTACCTGCCTCAAGTCGCGACTCGCCTTCCGAATCTCCTGTATCCGCGCCGGTCGCCCTGGGGGTTCGCTGCGATTGACCGGTGGCAGCTGCCGAATCTTGATTGGTGGATTCCTCCTCACCGTTCACGACGGTCTCCACCGCTTTTTCTGCCAATGAGATGGTCTCTTCGGGATTGCCACCTGAATCTTGCCTCAGTTCATCGATAAGTGTGTCGTACACCGTTTAGTCTCCTAGCTCTTAAAGAGCCTTTGTTCTGTACACGAAGGCGGGTCCATCCTTCCAAGCTCCCCGCCACTTCCAAGTGTGTCGGGCAGTGCGAAGTGAGATTCAATCGTATTTTTCATTGGTGTTCGTGGTGACTCGTTTGCCTGTGTCCCCCACGACTGGCCCTGACGTACTCACACGCATCCGGCTTTTTTGCATTGCTGCTGAATCACACGACTCCCGGGCAAGGTAGGCGTGCTCCTAATTTTAACACCGATTCAAACCTCGTTTATTGCGATCAACAATTTGTTAAAAGATTACGCTCAAGGCGGCTGGGCACCTTGGCCAGCGATTTCATTTTTCCAAAAACTGCACCCTGACGCTGGGGTAAAATATACGCTTGCAGAGGAGAAAACTTTCTGCACATACGGCGGGAGGCCTCGCAATTCTTCACCCAACTCACCCAAACCATACGAAGCCCATTCATACTGCTCTCTAACACCTTCTCATTCTAAGCCAGTTAATTGGTCGGGTCCAGTCTTTCGGCAAAGTCTTTTCCAGTCTCCGAATCGCCAAAACAACGTATTTTTTTACTGTTTTTTCGGCACGCTGGTTGCTGTAACGCCCTCCGTGTGCCAGCATGAGACACCGTTCTTTCACCGGCGTAAATGGGACAATCCGGTTGACGCTGTGGATTGACCGGGCTAAATGGGCTCTCGCCGACGCGGCCTCTTGGAAGCGACGAATCGATGGGACGTAAGAAAAAACTTTTGTGTCAATGCAGTCAAGTGCATCTCATCGAGACGACTCTGGCCGGGAGTACGCTTCGTTGTGATTGTGGCACTGAGATCTTGGTGCCGACATTGCGGGAAATCGCACAGCTCGAGGATGCCGACGAGACACGCTCGACGCAGCGGCGCAGCCGATGGACGCGACAACAGGGAATATTGTTCGCGATCGGGGTCACACTTTTTTCTCTCGGACTCGGCGTGGCGGCGATTCTGATCAACATGCGGCCACCCGCACAATTGCCTGGCATCGATGGAAAGATTGCATCACTCGACACACGGCTCGCGACCCTGACCCCGGCCGAAACGCTCAACCTATGGGGATACTATCAGGGGGCGCCCGGTGCGATGGTCAATCTGCCCGGAAAAATAGAAAAGAACAATAAGCGGCGGCAACTTTATACAACTCTGGCCTGGTCTCTCGCTTTGGCGGGCACAGTCGCCGGCGCCGGTTGCATTATCGTCTCATTGAGAACCAGAAACGTCGCGGTTGCAAATTAAAGACTCTCCTCGACGTCGCCCGCATCGATCGATATCCACCTACCTCCCCAACGAGGCTTGGACGCCGCATAGCAGAGCAAACCTGTTTTTCGATCGATCATCATCGATCACCAACCGTCGTCACTGAAATCCCTACCATTTCCAAGGAACAACGCGATCATGAAGGCTGCCCTGATTCACGAAGTGGGACCTCCCGAGCAAATTATATTTGAAGATCTTCCCACGCCGACGCCACAGCGAGGCGAGGTACTCATTCGCGTGGGCGCCGTGGCCGTCAACCCGATCGATACCTATATCCGCGGGGGAGCAGTCTCTTTTGACTTTCCTCTTCCTTATATTGTCGGTTGTGATTTTGCCGGAACGATCGTTGCCTGCGGAGAGGGAGTCAAAGAATTTCAAATCGGTGAGCGGGTCTGGGGTTCGAATCAGGGAATCTTCGGGCGCCAGGGAACGTTTGCCGAAGTGATCGCCGTTCCCATCGAGTGGATCTACCGTACGCCAGACGATGTGCGCGATGAGGATGCCGCTGCACAGGCGCTGGTCGGCATCACGGCGCACCTCGGTTTATTTCAGCGAGCTCAATTGCAAGCGGGCGAAACGGTGCTGGTCAATGGAGGAAGCGGTGGGGTGGGCGCCAGTGTGATTCAACTGGCGCGGGCCCAAGGTGCGCGTGTGATTGCGACGGCGGGGAGCGAAGAAAAACGAACCGCGTGCATCGAATGGGGAGCCGAATTGGCGATCGACTATCGACAGGAGGGCTGGGAAAAAGAAGTCAAAGAACTTGCACCGCAGGGCGTTCACCTGCTTTGGGACACGACACGGGATCCGGACCTTGATCGAGATGTCGATTTACTGGCCCGAGGTGGGCGGATGATCTTGATGGCCGGTCGCGATGCGAGACCCCCCTTTCCAGTAGGGCCTTTTTATTCGAAAAGCTGCACGCTGCTCGGGCTCATCATGTTCGCTGCTTCAGCCGCTGAACAACGAATCTGCGGCAACGCAATCAGCGACGCTCTGGCGAGCGGCGCACTGAGTCCACGGATCGACCGGGTACTGCCGCTCACCGAAACGGCCGATGCGCATCGGATCCAGGAGGAGGCAACGATTCACGGTCGCGGCCAACTGTTCGGAAAAATTGTCCTCATCCCTTAACCGCCGCATGCCGCGAGACTTCCGTGGAGCTGACCTCGCTCACGAGTTTGCGAAGTGCGGTGCGATCGAGTGGGCCGCTACGACTTCCGCGACAGGCAGCCCCGCGGACGGCAACGCAATCGGCCCCCT
>JAQWPY010000182.1 GCA_029245145.1 Pirellulales bacterium
TGAAGCTCAGCGAAAACAGTCCGTCGGGCACCGGGGGAAACACGCTCGGTCCACCGACCTTCTCTTTCAGTAGCCCGGAGGCGGAGAGGGCGATGTCGCGAACCATTTCCGCATCGACGCGGAATCGTGGGCCGCGGGCGAGCAAACGATTCTGCGGATCGATTTCGATCGCTTCGGGTTTTGACGCCGAACTCTGCCGGTAGGTATCGCTCGAGACGATCACCCGGTGTAAATGTTTCAGACTCCAGGGCTCAGACGGTTGACCCGTATCCATTGAGGGACGCATCAACTCCACCGCCAACCAGTCGAGCAACTCCGGATGGGAGGGGAGGGCGCTGCGGACGCCAAAATCGTCGGTGGTCTCCACCAGGCCGGTCCCGAAATACGACTGCCAGATGCGGTTCACCGCGACCCGGGCTGTCGTCGGGGATGCGGGGTCGGTCAGCCAACGGGCCAGCGTGAGTCGATTGGGTGCATGGTTTCCGGTAGCGAGGTCGTGCAGCGACGCGGGTACTGCGGCGCTCACTTCGCTCCCGGGCGATTGCCAACTGCCCCGCTCCAGAATGTGGGTGTCGCGGCGGTACTCCCCATCGCGCGTTGCGAGATGCAGGACCGAATCTCCTTCCGGCCAGCGACCCCATTGGTTTCGAATCGCTTTTGCAATCGATTCGGTCCGCTTATCGCTTGCCGCCCATACGGCCAGAAGCAGCGCGTTATCTTCGGCCGTGCGGTTTGACTCGGCCTTTTCGATCGCTTGTCTTACATCGCCGGTGATTGCCGCGGCCTCGGGAGCTTTCTCTGCGGTGACGTCGAAACGGAAGCGACCGATGAAGTTGTTTTTGCGTCCGTGGGAGTCGTTACCCCCATGGCGGAATTCCATCACGACACGCAATTTGGTGCCGGCATCATGTTTGATCGGTTCTTTGAAATGCAGGACCGCTTCGCACGGCGCGTTGTGGAAATGCGGTCCCCGGTCCGGGGTCCAGCCGGTCTCCCATTTGCCATCGATCAGGTATTCAGCGCCCCCGACCATGCGACTGTCTTCCTGGTTGCGGCGGAAGAATGGATCGATTAGACGGTTTTTGCTTGCGCTGTCGGCGGTGGCTGATTGTACCCCGATCGTTTGATAATCCTCAGCATCGAGGCTGCAGGCCTTGACCTTCAGTTCGCTAATCGCAAAGTTGCCGACATAGCTGCGCCCGGGTCCGCCGAAGATGAGATCGCCGTGGGGCAGGCCGCACAGCCGCAGGCCAGTGATCTCCTTCTCGAGAGTCTCCAGCAGGACCGTGAGCCGTGTACTGGTCGGTCGGAACCCCAGGTTCAACACGCTGTTGTCCGCCAGAACTTCGGGATGACAGATCCCGTCGGGCACTTCAGCGCTGGTCGGCGTGGCTGTCGACCAGGTCTGCTCCGCAAGGCGGCTTTGTTGCGATTCGATCCACGCTGAAAGCTGTTTTTTCCAATCGGGCGCGGCCTTTTTGATTTCTTCCACCTTGGCCGCCACGTTCTTCTCGATCGAATTGATCGTCTCCTGGTGCTTTGGCCCGTAGACGCGACTCACGGCTTCATAATCATTGTTGATGTAGGCCATCAACTGATAATATTCCCGGGTCGAGATCGGATCGTACTTGTGGTCGTGGCACTGGGCGCAGGCAATCGTTAATCCGAGTACCGCCTTGCCCAGGCAATCGATGCGGTCGATGAGCCCCTCGATGCGGAACTCTTCGGCAATGATTGCGCCTTCTTCATTGACCATCCCGTTGCGGAGAAATCCGGTGGCGACCCGTTCATCCTGTGCTGCGGCGGGCAGCAAGTCGCCTGCAAGTTGCTCCACGATAAATTGGTCGTAGGGTAGATCGTTGTTCAGGGCCTCGATGACCCAGTCGCGCCAGGGCCACTGCTTTCTGGGGAGGTCTTTCTCATAACCATCGCTGTCCGAATAACGGGCCGCATCCAGCCACCACCGCGCCCAGCGCTCGCCATACTGGGGCGAATTCAACAGCCGGTCGACTTGCTTTGCGTAGGCATCGGACGTGTCATCGGCCAAAAAGGCATCGATTTGTTCAGGCGTGGGGGGCAGGCCGGTTAAATCGAGCGACAATCGGCGCAGCAGGGTCGCGCGGTCGGCCTCTGCATTGGGCGTGAGGTCCGTTTCGGCTAAACGCTTTTGAACGAAGAAATCGATCGGATGCACATCGCGGGGAGAATCCGCTTTCACCGGCGCAACGAATGCCCAATGCGCACGGTATTCGGCGCCCTGGTCGATCCAGCGCCTCAGCAGGGACCGCTCCGGCTCGGTCAACGGTTCTCCATGGTCCGGCGGCGGCATCCGCAGATCGGGGTCTTGCGACGCGATGCGTTGGATCATCACGCTCTGTTCAGCGTCGCCGGGCACAATGGCCGGATCACCGTTGATTTCAGCCACTGCGATTTCGCGTTTATCGAGTCGCAGGTCCGCCTCCCGCGAGGAGGGGTCTTGTCCGTGGCACTCAAAGCAGTGATCCGCCAGGATCGGCTGAATGTCCCGCACGTAATCGACCGAATTCTCGGCACCGGTCGCGAGGCTGGTGAGCGAGTAGGGCAGCAGCAAGCAGCTGAGCGTCAGACTTCGTAACCGGGCGTAGCATCTCATGGGCAGGCAACAACAGGATCGGATCGGGAAGCGACACCCTTATGTTATATGCAGGGTGGCAGGATGTGCTAGTGTAAATGACGCATCGCCTGATACAAATGGCTCATCGCGGCGTTAAATGGGGCCCCGTAATGCATTGCCGCGTCCGGTGTGGGAACTTGCGGATATTCTCCGCGCACGACTACGATATGGCAGCGACCGATGGCGCGGAAAAGGGGAACCCGAAAGGCAACAGCATGTTACGCCACTCACGAAAGCGACGTGTATTTTCCTTGATCCACCGGTTGTGGTGGATCTTGCTTATCCCGCTTATGCCATCTTTCGTCGAATCGGCGCCGGATGCGGATCGTCCGAATGTGGTGGTGATCTTCTGCGACGATTTGGGCTACGGCGACCTCGGATGTTTCGGGCATCCGACGATCCGCACGCCCCGGCTCGATCAGATGGCCCGCGAAGGGCAGAAGTGGACACAGTTTTACGCTGCCGCGCCGGTCTGCACACCGAGTCGCGCCGGACTACAAACGGGACGCTATCCGGTCCGCAGCGGAATGTGCGGCTTCGGCTACCGCGTTTTATTTCCCGATTCGAAGGGGGGGCTGCCGCCGAGTGAAATTACCATCGGCCGCATGCTCAAAGATCGCGGGTATGCCACTCATGCTGTCGGTAAGTGGCACTTGGGGCACCTGCCACAGTTTCTGCCGACGAGTCACGGCTACGACACGTACTTTGGCATTCCCTACTCCAACGACATGGATACCTCCAAAGATGCGCCACCCTGGAGAGAACAATTTGCCGATCCGAAGAGTGAGTATTGGAACGTGCCGCTGATGCGGGGTGAAAAGATCGTTGAGCGGCCCGCGGATCAAACGACTATCACCGAACGGTACACCCAAGAGACGATCAAACATATTCGCGAAAATCGCGATCGGCCGTTCTTTATCTACCTGGCTCACAATCTTCCGCACGTGCCGCTCTTTGTCTCCGAGCCATTTGAAGACGTGAGTCGCCGCGGCCTCTATGGTGATGTGATCGAGGAGATCGATGCATCGACCGGTCGGATTCTCGATGCGCTTCGCGAGGAGGGCCTTGCCGATAACACGCTCGTCGTATTTACCTCCGACAACGGTCCTTGGCATATGTACAAGGTGCAGGGCGGTTCGGCTGGACTGTTGCGCGATGCGAAGGGGAGTACCTGGGAGGGTGGGATGCGCGAGCCCACGCTGTTCTGGTGGCCGGGTCGCATTGAGCCGGCGGTGGTGATGGATGTCGGCAGTACGCTCGACTTGATGCCCACCGTTGCGGCGATCAGCGGAGCAAAGTTGCCCGAGGACCGCACGATCGATGGCGTCGATCTTTCGCCGGCGCTGCTTCGCGGCGAGCAGAGCGCGCGGGATCAGATGATTTACTATCACGGCGATGAGGTGTTCGCCCTCCGCGAAGGTCCCTACAAGGCGCACTTCAAAACGAAGACCGATTTTGTCGGGCAGAAGGAACCGAAGGTGCACGATCCGCCGCTGCTCTATCAAATCGATCACGATCCGTCGGAACAATATAATGTGGCGGCAGCGCATCCCGGCATCGTGAAGCGGATCACCGAACTGAAGCGCCAGCACGAAGCGGGTGTCAAACGCGTACCGAACCAGCTCACTATTAGGTAAAGATTAAAAGGGTAAACCATGAGGCGAAGGAAAAATCTTGTCAGGGGAGTGCTTGGTGCGGTGATTCTTGCGATGCTGCTGGGGCACGCGCAACGTTCCGCGGCGGGCGAATCGGAAACGAAGCGACCGAATATTCTGTTTATCTTTTCCGACGACCACGCCACCCATGCGATCGGGGCGTATCGCGGGTTGTTTCAGTCGGTCGACCCCACGCCCAACATCGACCGGCTCGCCCGGGAAGGGATGCTGTTTGAAAACAGTTTTTGCACCAACTCGATCTGCGGTCCGAGTCGCGCCGTGATCCTGACCGGCAAGCACAGTCACAGAAACGGGTTTATGAACAACGGGAATCGCTTCAATCCCGACCAGACGACCTTTCCGAAGCTGCTGCAGGCGTGCGGCTATCAAACGGCCCTGTTCGGCAAGTGGCACCTTAAGAGCACCCCGCAGGGGTTCGATACGTGGATGGTGCTTCCCGGTCAGGGCGCCTACTACAACCCGGAATTTATCACGCCCGAGGGAAAGCGCGTGATTAAAGGACACTGCACGCAAGTCGTCACCGACCGGGCCGTCGAATGGCTCAAAGAGAGCCGCGATCCGGAGAAGCCCTTTTTGCTGATGTGTCAGCATAAGGCGCCCCACCGCAACTGGATGCCCGCGTTTGAGCACATTTCACTTTACGACGATGTCAAACTGCCCGAACCGGGAACCCTGTTCGACCGCTGGGAAGATAACGCGCCGGCGGCGCGGCACCAGGAGATGGAGATCGATCGGCATATGGACCTTCACTACGACCTGTTTGTCGACCTGACGGCCGAGTTCGACGGCGATGCGATCCAGAAGCGGCAGGACCGCTCGGCCCGCGATAATCTCTGGCGGATGACGCCCGAGCAAAAGATACGTTGGCGCGCTGCCTACAAGGCGGACGACGCCGCTTTCCACGCGGCCAAGCTGACCGGGAAGGATCTGGTCCGCTGGAAGTATCAGCGGTATGCCAAAAACTATCTCCGCTGCGTGCGGGGGGTTGATGAGAGTGTCGGGGAGCTGATGGAGACGCTCAAGGAACTCGGCCTGGAGGACAACACGATTGTGGTCTACAGTTCCGACCAGGGATTCTATATTGGCGATCACGGGTGGTACGACAAGCGGTGGATGTACGAAGAGTCACTAAAAATGCCGCTGATTATCAAGTGGCCCGGGGTTACCGAGCCAGGTGCTCGCAACACGATGATGGTGCAGAACCTCGACTATGCCGAAACATTCCTCGAAGCGGCGGGGTGCGATATCGACCCTGAGATGCAGGGCCGGTCGCTCGTGCCACTGCTTGCCGGTGAGACACCGGACGATTGGCGCGACGAGATCTACTACCATTATTACGAGTATCCGAGCGTCCACATGGTGCCCCGGCACTACGGCATCCGCACGGAGCGTTATAAGCTGATGCACTTTTATCAGTTCGACGAGTGGGAGTTTTACGATCTGCAAAACGATCCTGACGAGCTGGTCAATCTGTACGAAAACCCGGAGTACGCCGGCCAGATTGAAAAGATGCGCAAGCGGTTGGTGGCCCTTCGCGAGCGGGTCGACGATGACAGTGACGTTTCGCTGGCGTCTCCCGAGTGGCGGAGTCGGTTCCGGCCCCAGGCCGAGGCACTTTAATCGCAGTGCGACGCGCACAGTTGCGCGGCGGAAAGGGGACGCCGTGAGCGGATCGAACTGGTTTGAGACCCACGATAACGCGTCACTCCATTATCTCGAAGCGGGCAGTGGTTCGCCACTCGTGCTGCTGCCCGGTTGGTCGCAATCGGCCGCGATGTTCGCCCCACAGATCGACACGCTTTGCGATCGTTATCGCTGCCTGGCGATCGATCACCGCGGTCACGGCGAGAGCCATAATATTGCAGGCGGTTATCGCGTGGCGCGACTCGCAATGGATTTGCGGGAATTTCTCCTTGCCCTCGATCTGGAGCAGGCGACTCTGCTGGGGCACTCGATGGGTGCGGCGGTGATCTTTGCCTATTTCGAGCTGTTTGGCTCCGACCGGGTGGCGGCCGTGATCATCGATGATCAGCCGGCGGCGCTGACGGTGAGTGAGGCCGAGTCGGCGGAGGCGAGGCGGGATGCGGGCGCGATTTTTACCTTTTCGCACCTCAATGCCGTCTGCGACGCGCTCCGCGGGGCCGATGCAGAAGAGACGACGCGGCGGATGCTCACCGATATGTTCAGCACACAGCTTACCGATGCGCGGATGGAGTGGCTGCTTGCAGAAAATCTCAAGCTACCCCGGCAACACGCTGCGACCCTGCTCTGGGACTGTGCGCTTGCGGACTGGCGGGAGGTGATCGGCCGGATCGATGTGCCGGCGCTGGTGATCGGGGGTAAGGCGAGCCTCGTGCCGTGGGAGAGCCAGCGGTGGATTGCCCAGCAGATTCCGGCCGCCGAGTGTCACATTCTCGAGGAAGTCGAGGGGGGCTACCACTTTGCCTTCCTTGAGCAGCCCAAGATGTTTGGTGAGCTACTCGCTGGTTTTCTCACTCGACAAGGCCTCTAAGTTTCAGTCGCCGAGTCGTGTCGACTTATCAATTGCGGGCTGCGGACTAAAATAGGGCGTTCGGTACACGGCGTGGAGTCTATCTTCTTATGAATACCCAATGGATGCGGCGGACACTCCAACTGGCGGCGGTTTACAACCTGCTCTGGGGCAGTTGGGTGGTCCTTCGGCCTGAGGATCTCTTTCGACTGACCGACATTCCGCTTCCGCGTTATCCGGGTATCTGGCAGTGCGTCGGAATGATCGTTGGCGTGTATGGCATCGGCTATGCGATCGCAGCGCGCGATCCGCTTCGCCACTGGCCGATCACGCTGGTCGGATTTTTGGGTAAGATTTTTGGTCCGATCGGATTTCTGTACGGGCTCTGGTCCCTTGCGCCCGATGACCCGGGTTACCTTCCGCCCGCCTGGGGTCTGACGATTGTGACTAACGATCTGATCTGGTGGATCCCATTTGCGATGATTCTCTACGCTGCCGTGAAGTCCGGGTGTCAACCGTCCGTTCGCGGCGCTGCCGCTCCGGAAGTCGCCTTGCGAGAGACTTGCGATCAGCACGGGGTGCCGCTCATGGCACACGCCGAGCGACGCCCGCTTCTGCTTCTGTTTTTGAGACACGGCGGTTGCACCTTTTGTCGCGAAGCACTCGCCGATATTCAGAAGGGCCGCAGCGAGTTGGAACGGGAGGTCACCATTGCGATCGTCCACCTCGATGTGAACGACGCAGAGGTTGCCGCTCAGTTTTCCGCGTATGGTCTCGATGATTTGCCTCGGGTCAGCGATCCCGACTGCAAGCTCTATCGTAGTTTTGGTCTCGCACGTGGATCTTTCTCTCAGCTTTTTGGCCTTTCGGTATGGAGCCGAGGCGCCAAGGCGTGTCTGGTCGACGGGCACGGGGTGGGAAAACTCGCCGGAGACGGATTTCAGATGCCCGGCCTTTTCCTCATCAAAGGTTCGACCATCGTCCGCAGCTATCGCCATCGCACGGCGGCGGACCGGCCCGACTATCGCGATTTTGTGCGTGGCGGTCTTGCGCAGGCTGCCGTCTGATCGGTTGACGCTCTTGTCCGTCTTCGTTCGCCCGGTATGTTGAACCAGTATATTGAAGCGGTGGAGTTTCCAGGCACGAGGCCACGTGATGTCCCCATCCCTCTTTCCCGCGTCGCGGAGTATGGCCTTCGGCCCTTCGATGTTACCGATGCGCACGGCGATCCGGCCAAGTCGCCTTTGCGAGATCGTTGCCGAACTGCCGGCCATGCGCTCTGTGATCCGCCAAAACATTCCCCCACGAGCCGGGGTGTACGGCTTTTACAACGCAGCGGGCCAACTGCAATATGTCGGCAAGTCAAAATCGCTGCGGCATCGACTGCTCTCCTATTTCGCGCGGCGTCCGGCAAATGAAAAGATGGCACGGATTGCCGGCCGCGCGGCGTTTTTGCGCTGGCAGGTGGTGGCGGGCGAGTTGCTCGCCCTGTTGCGAGAGCAGGAATTGATTTCTCGCCATCGGCCGGTACTCAACCGGCGCGGCCAACCGCGAAGCCGACGTCCCCGCTTTCTTTCAATCACCAACGAAGGGGCGCCGCGGATCGTGCTCAGCCGTTCGGCGGCTTCTGCACACGGAGAATCGTTCGGCCCGATCATGGGTGGGCGCCGCTTGCGACGTGCAGTTGAAGATTTGACTCACGTGTTCGAGCTACGAGACTGCAAGGGTGACACGCCCATGTTCTTTGCCGATCAGTTGTCGCTCTTCGAGCAGCCGAAGGCGGCGGGATGCTTACGCGCCGAGACCGGCAGTTGCACGGGACCATGCGGAGGACTCGTGACGGCCGGTGCGTATCGGCAGCAGGTCGAGGCGGCGGGTGATTTTTTGGCAGGTCGCGATGAGTGTCAGATTCTGTGCCGTCTCGAGCAGCAGATGTACTCCGCGGCACAGCAGAGGGCCTTTGAGTGGGCTGCGCGACTGCGGGATCGATGGAATAATTTGCGGTGGCTCCGTACTCGACTGGCCGAGGTGCGTCTGGGCCGCGAGCAGTGCTCGGCCGTTTATCCGCTTGCCGGGTTCGGCCGCACGGATATTTGGCTCTATTTGCAGGCCGGGGTAATCGCGGCGGTTAGCCGCCAACCGCGTAGTGGGCGTGACCGGCGGCGGGCTTTGATGCAGCTGGATCTGCTCGAGCGTCAGCCGTCGATCCATGCGGCAGACTGCTCCGAATCGGTTTTAATGCAGTTAATCGTCCTCGGTTGGCTACGGCTGCATCCGCAGCAGCGGGAGGCGTTGCTGCCGCTGCAGACGGCGAGACAACTCTGT
>JAQWPY010000125.1 GCA_029245145.1 Pirellulales bacterium
CTGGAGGCCTATCTGGCGACAGGTCACGCCCGCTATCGCCGAACACTTTGCGAGACTCTCGATTATGTATTGCGAGAGATGCAGCACCCTGACGGAGGCTTCTACAGCACTCAGGATGCCGATAGTGAGGGCGAGGAGGGCAAATTTTTTGTCTGGTCAGAAGAGGAGATTATCGAGACGATCGGAAGTGATCTGGGGCATCTTTTCTGTCGGTTCTACGGTGTGACGGCGGGCGGCAATTTTGAGGGCAAGAATATTTTTCACGTATCGGAAACGGTGGAGGAATTTGCCCAATCGATAGACGGTGACGAAAGAAAAATTGCCAACGAGTTGCAGGATGCACGCCAGCGGTTACTGGAGGTTCGCGAGCGACGGATTCATCCGGGCCTGGACGACAAGGTACTGGCGGATTGGAACGGCCTGATGATCGATCCTTTAGCACGGGCCGGAGTGGTGCTCGGTATTCCCAAATACCTGGATGCCGCACGGCGTGCCGGTCGGATGATTCACGAGCAAATGAGTGACTCGCACGGTCGACTGGTTCGCTGCTGGCGGCGTGGAGTGATGGAGGGTGAGGGTTTTCTCGATGACTACGCGGCTCTGCTGGGAGCCTGGATCACACTTTACGAGTGTACGTTTGAGGAGGCGTGGATCGATCGTGCCGTTCGATTAGCCGAGCAGTTGCAGAACCGATTCGAAGATTCCGAGCAAGGTGGATTCTTTTTCACCGCCCGGGACCAGGAAAATTTGATTGTCCGCCGAAAGGAATTTTTCGATCAGGCAACGCCCAACGGCAACGCTTTGGCCGCCGACGGATTCTTGCGACTCGGCAATCTGCTGGGCAACGATGCGATGCGGCGTACAGCCGCGCGGGCACTCGAGGCGGCAGCCGATACATTGCAGAGAGCCCCCCTGGCACAGGGGCAAACGCTGCTCGCCCTGCTGAGGCACCATGCACCGCCGCGGCAGTGGGTGATGGCGGCAGGGACATCGGGGGAAGAAATGTCCCAGGTTGTGCAGTCACTACGGCAGACTTACTTACCCGATCACGTACTTGCGTGCCGCGACGACCCGAAGCGGGATGCGACGAGTCGGTTCTTGGACCCGCTCTTTACCGGTCGTCCGTCCGCTGGGCATGCGTGGGAACTCTATTACTGCGAGAATTTCACATGTCGGCAACCGGCCCGCAATGTGCCGGAGGCGAATGCACTGGTTGCCGCCTGGGTTTCATCCTAAGGATCGGTAATCTCGGATGAAAAGGGTGCCACGCCCCGGGGCTCGAAGGCCTGCTGGGCCGCGCGATAAATTTCAATAAGCGGGACGTTTGCCTGCTCGGCGAGTCGCTGACAGTCCTCGTATTCGGGAGAGAAACTCATCTGCTGAGATGGTCGCTGCGCGACGATGCCTGCCACTTCCCCCCAGGGCGTGCTCACTCGATGCACTCTTCGGGGAAGGACGGTCCGCTCGGCCGACCATTTTCGCAAACCGAGCGTTGTCGAGTTTTGTAGGATTGTCGTTTCAATTTGCTGTAGATTCGCAGCGTGGCAGAGCACCGTGAGAAGAATTCCGGGCCGATTCTTCTTCATTTGAATGGACGTGCAGAAGACATCGACCGCTCCACTCGTCAATAAGGTTTCCTTCAAGTGTCCAATCCATTCTCCCGTTGCATCGTCGAGTTGCGTTTCCACCACCCAGATCATTTCGCTGGTCGTCGCCGCATCAGTCGCCGTGCCCAAGATCAGGCGGAGGAGGTTGGGCTGTCCCGGAAGATCCCGCTGTCCCGCACCGCAGCCGATGGTCTCGATGGCCATGGCGGGCAGTTGGCCGAAAGTATCGACCAGTTCGGCGAGAATGGCCGCACCGGTCGGTGTCGTCAATTCGGCATCCACATGAGATTCGGCGAGGGGGATACCCTTGAGCAGTTCGGTGGTAGCGGGTGCTGGAAGGCTACAACGTCCGTGGGCAATTTCGATCGATCCGGTTCCCGTGGGAACAGCCGACGCACAAATTCGGTCCACTTGCAAAAGATTCCAACCGATCGCGGCGCCCACGATATCGGCAATCGAGTCGACGGCTCCCACTTCGTGGAAGTGAACCTTCTCAAGAGTGGTTCCGTGGACTTTGGCTTCAGCCTCTCCCAGCCGACGGAAAATACTTTTTGCCAATTCCTTCTGCCCTGGGGTGATATTGCTTGCATCGATCATTGCGTGAATATCACACAGGTGTCGATGTTTGTGCTCGGGCGGATGGTCCACTTGCACCTGGGTGGCCCGAAATCCGTTTTTGGTGACTTCCTGCGCCGAGAGGCGACAGCCCTCCAGGCCGAGGGAATCGATCCCGGCTTGAATCGTCTCCAAATCAATCCCTGCATCGACGAGGGCACCGAGCGTCATATCGCCGCTGATCCCGCTGGCACAATCAAGATATGCAATCTTCATAGGCGACGATTTTAGAGGTCAAATCGCCGTTGAAATAGGGAGGGCACCGCAAACGCCCATACGATTAGCGGTTGCGTGTTTCGGGGCGATGCTGGAGGTTTGCAGTCCGCGGGTCCCGAGGGCCAAGCGCGATTCCGATCCAGCCGTCGCGGATTTGCTTTTGCGTGACCACGACGTCTTCCATCCGCGGATTTTCAGTCACTTTTTTCGGCATCAAGGGAATTTCGTTTCCGCGGGAAAGCACTTTGCTAAACACACCACGCAGGGCAATCTGATCACGTGTGCGTAATTTCTTTCCTTCGAGTCGAATGGAATTTTGACGCACGAGATAGGCCCGATTTCCCTCGCTTTCGATGCCATAGTCGGCCGTGATGCGGAGATTTGACCATTTGTACTTGCTGCCCTTGGCAACTTTTTTCAGCGACATGACCAGCGTCACTCGATCGTCTTCGCAGCGAACGGAAAAGGGATCTTGCGAGGCAAATGTAACGTGTACTTTTTTGGACATCGACTCGGGGACCTCCTCCGGATCTCTTCCCATTTTTTCCATCACATGCAGGTAGAGATCGTGAAGAGAAAAACTCTTTCCAGCCAGATCGAGTTGAGCAAATCCATTATTGATTGCGCTTTCGTGAAATTGCATGCTCAGCAGGCTGTTGGAAAGGGCCCGCGGTCGTGCTGAGCAGCCCGCAAGTTGCTGCGAGTGCCCGAGGCGTAAGCGACCGGTCGCTCGTTTTTCGGTCGTGTACAACTGCACAGCGGTCGGTTCCAACCCCAATCGATCGAGGGGTTTCCACAGTTCGTAATAAAATCCGTCAATTCCTTTGCGGAGTCGGGGATCGAGTTGTTGATCGAATGTCCGCCGCGCTTGGGTAGCGACCCGCGATTCTGTCTCATTGAGCGCTTGATCGTGTCCCTCCGCATGTTTCCTCCGGGCCGCTTTGCGAACCCACGAGCCGACAAACGGGATGTCGTCGTAGTCGGTCTCGATGTCGATCAAATCCGTTTCACTGATCGCATGGGCGATCGTCGGTTTTGCTTTGACTCCGTGGTGGTCAATCAGGATCAATTTACGGACCAGAAACGCAGTTTCCCCTTCGTTGTAAAGGTAGACGCTTCGGTTTGACGCTACCGTGTCAGAAAAGACGTATCCCCAAGCTTCCATACCGATACGGATCTGATGGGAATCGGGGATTAAACGAGTACGAAGCGAAGTCCGTGTTCTGCTATTACCCCACACCGATATACCGAGAATGGTATCGTCTATTTTACCCGCGTCGTTGCGCGCGGGTGGTAGCAGTCGGTTCATCAGATTGCCAGTTGCCACAATCCGGAGGTTTGCATTGCGGTAGTGCTGATCGATTACGGTACCGAGAGATCGCTGTGATTCATTTGCCGACTTGAGAAGCGGGTCGATGGCGCTGGCCAACTTCGTCCCGTCGCTTCCTCGCCGCGAAAACTCATATTGCTCGATGGCAGCGAGCAGGTTGGAGAGCTTCACCGTACAAAAATCTACGTTGGACGAATCGGCTCCCCCACGGACGAGCGAAGCAGTGAGGAACGGTTGACCGTTCGCCAACACTCCCTGTGGAAAGCGGGTGGTCAGTTGATAAGACGCTTTCCAGACGTCCAGTCTGCGGATGAGGTCGTAGCGAGCGGCGTTCAACTCATACAGTGTGCTGCTGTCGTCTACCTCGGGGGCAATCTCAACCGCGCTGTCGATTAACTTTTGAAGCGCACTAAAGATCTCGGGCGCCTGTTCGCTCGTGAGGCTCGTGCAGTGCTGCAAAGCGGCCAATTGATCGGTTACATTTTGTGCCCACACGCGGGTGACTTCGGTCTGCGCGAGGCGATGAAGTCGGCTCAACAGCGTGTGGGCAGTGGGCCATGCTGATGCAGTGTAGCGCGGTGCAGGGTCTGCAATCGGACTCCATCGGCGGTAGAGCGATCCGCTGCTATTCAGTTTGATATCAGATTTTCCATGTGCGACCGACTCGAAGCGCCAAAAAGAATGTTGCTCGTCTGTCGAAGGATCCACAGCAGGTTGCCGCTGCAACTGATTACGACCGCTGAGTGGTTCGATCGGGTGCCGACCACGTTGGCGATGCCAGGAGAGTGGGACAAGGATGCCGAGCACGAACACGAGCGCCAGAATCAAGAAGTGCGGCCATTTGAGGCCATTCTGCGGATGTATCACCGATTCCCTCCGGCGTGGGTCAACGGTCCGCCCAGATGCTGCGGTCCCTTACGATAGAAATCGGTCTTAAACGCCCTGCCCATCAAGGGTTTCACCGGCTGCGGGAGGCTCGCAGAGGCTGAATCAATGCAATTTAGAGGCCCGCTGTAAATTTGTAGCGGTTATGCGGTTCGTG
>JAQWPY010000068.1 GCA_029245145.1 Pirellulales bacterium
ATCTATGTCAGTGCTGAGTCTGCTGGTCTCTATGGTGTTGCTCTGTCTGCCGTGGGTATGTTGGCAACAGTAGGTATTACCATGTCCGTCGACGCTTATGGGCCCATCGCCGATAATGCTGGCGGAATCTCAGAGATGGCTGGGCTGGGAGAAGAAACTCGAAAAATCACAGATGGACTCGATCAAGTGGGTAATACTACAGCTGCCATTGGTAAAGGGTTTGCTATTGGCTCTGCGGCTCTGACAGCTTTGGCCTTGTTTGCAGCGTTCACACAGGCAGCAAATATCGAATCCATTGACATCACAAAAACCAATGTGGTTATTGGTATGTTTCTTGGCGGTGTGGTGCCATTTTATGTTGCAGCTCTGACCATGACTTCGGTTGGTAACGCAGCAATGACCATGGTTGAAGAAATTCGCCGACAGTTCCGCGAAATTCCAGGGCTAATGGAAGGCACTGGCAAACCCGATAGCGCACGTTGTATCGATATCAGCACCCAGGCGGCGTTGAAGGAAATGATTGCACCTGGTGTAGTGGCTTTCTTAACACCTATCATAGTTGGTTCGATGCTCGGCGCAGAAGCGTTGGGCGGAATGCTGATGGGCGCAACTTTGGTTGGTGTTTTATTAGCACTGTTCATGTCGAATGGCGGTGGTGCCTGGGATAATGCCAAGAAATACATTGAGGCAGGTGCTCATGGAGGCAAGGGAACCGAAGCTCACAAGGCAGCGGTGGTGGGAGACACCGTGGGCGATCCGTTCAAGGATACCAGCGGACCGAGCCTCAACATCCTCATCAAGCTGATGAGTATGGTCAGCGTAGTGGCTGCTGGGCTTGTGGTACGGTATAGCCTGATGGCCCTGGGTATTTTTTAGACCTCAAAAAAAAGTCCCGGGATACGCGTGTCATTCGATTTCCGTTGGGAAATGCGTATCTCGGTGCGCCATCGCGTTTGCCAGCTAACAGAAAATGCGAGGGAACGTTAGAATAGCGTCGTGTTTCCACTTCAGTCCCATGCAACGTGTGCCTCGACACTTTGAATTCTCCTCCGCCACCCACTTCTGATCCGACGAATCAGGCTCCTCGCAGTCTGAAGTTAGCCCTGGCCGCGGCCCGCGTGGCAGCGGAAAACAACGGCCAGGAGGTCGTTGTTCTCGATATGCGGGAATTGACCCCCATTTTCGATTATTTTGTTGTGGCGACCGGAACAAGCCGCCGGCAACTCCATGCCATGAGCGAGGAAATCGATCACAAGCTGGAGGATGATTTGCAGGATCACCGATCCGGTATCGAGGGCTATCGAGAGAGTCGCTGGATCCTCCTCGACTACGGGACTGTGGTGATTCATCTCTTCGATCCTGAAATGCGAAAATTTTATGCACTCGAAGAACTATGGGCGGGCGCGCCGCATGTGGAGCTGCCGGATGAAATTGTTCGCTTGCAAGAAGAAACCTAGGACCGGTTATCGCCATTGCATGGCTACGCTCGCCGGTGGCCCAAGTATGGTGTGTCACAAGCGATGAATATTTTACATGCAATCCGCCAGCGATTTCGGCCCGCGTTGGAGGGCCTTCCTCTCGATGACGTGGGCCCCTTTCTGGAGATGATCAAGCCGAGTCAAGATCCTCGCTTCGGTGATTATCAAGCCAATTGCGCAATGCCACTCTCCAAAATATTGAAGCAATCGCCTCAAGAGATTGCTGCAATGTTGATCGGAAGCGTTGAGCTTGATGACCTTTGCGAGAAGATTGAAGTTGCCGGTCCAGGGTTCATTAACTTGACGCTGCGCTCCGACCGTTTGGCATCGCTTCTCCACGAGGCACTGCTGAGTGACCGCCTGGGAGTCGAGCAAACGTGTCGACCTCTTGCATTTGTGGTCGATTATTCTGCACCCAATGTTGCGAAACCAATGCATGTTGGACATATCCGCTCCACCGTTATTGGAGATGCGTTGGCAAAAATTTTCAGATTCCTCGGACACCAAGTGATTACCGACAATCATATCGGCGATTGGGGAACCCAGTTTGGAATGATCATTTACGGCTATAAGCACTTTTTACAAAAGGATGCTTATCAAGAGAATTCGGTCGCGGAACTCTCGCGACTCTATCAGCAAGTCAACCGACTTGTGCAGCACCATCGTTACCTTAAGCAAATTCCCAAGTTGCAAAAAAGGCAGACTGAATTAGAAGCGGAGCGGGAGAGATTTTGCGAAGAGACCGCCGAGGTGGAACGCAATAAGTCGCAGCGGAAACAACTCAAACGACTGGAAAACCAGATTCGTGATGTGCGGGCAGAAGTGGAGAATGCCGAACTCCAGGTTCGCGCGGCGCAAGACGATCCGACCATGGGACCGCTGATTGCCGAACATCCCCAGGTTGAGCGCGATGTCCTGCAGGAAACGGCCAAACTCCACGCGGCGGATCGAGAGAACCGGGAGTTGTGGGATCAGTTTATGCCGCTTGCGCTGGCGGAGTTGAATCGCATCTACCAGCGACTCGACATTTCTTTTGATCATACCCTCGGTGAAAGCTTCTATCATGAGCAGCTTGCGCCACTGGTAAGCGATCTTAAGGAACGGGGAATTGCCGAGGAGAGCGATGGTGCGGTTTGCATATTTTCAGACGACCACGATGTGCCGATGATCGTTCAGAAAAAAGATGGGGCCTTCCTGTATGCGACGACTGATCTGGCAACGATCAACTACCGCATCGGAACGTGGCATCCCGATGTGATCCTTTATGTGGTCGATCATCGCCAGAGCCTCCACTTCGAGCAACTCTTTTCCGCAATCGCGAAAATGGATTGGGGTCCAATCGAACTGTGTCACATCAAGTTTGGAACCGTGCTGGGAGAAGACGGTCGTCCGTTCAAGACCCGCTCGGGTTCGACGGTTGGTCTGGAAAGCCTGCTGGACGAAGCCGTACGACGCGCTGCGTTGGTTGCCGAAGAAAATAATGCGGAGTCGGATGAGTCGGCCAATCGGTCCATTGCGGAAGTTATCGGGATTGGCGCTTTAAAGTATGCTGATCTTTCCCAAAACCGGGAGAGCGACTACGTTTTCAGTTACGACAAGATGCTCGCGCTCAACGGCAACACGGCAACGTATCTCCAGTATGCCTATGCGCGGATTCGAAGTATTCTTCGTAAAGCGGACATCGATTTAAGCGCGTTACAAAATCCTGACACCGTCGTCAGAATGGAGCATTCTGCTGAGCGGCAACTCGGCCTGGCGATCCTCCGATTTGCCGAAGCACTGACGCTGGTCGAAACCGATTATCGACCCAATCATTTAACGCATTACCTTTTCGAGGAGTTGGCAAAAAGTTTTTCGCATTTCTTCGAGCAGTGTCCGGTACTTAAAGCAGAGACATCCGATGTTCGCGAACAAAGAATTCTCTTGTGTGCCCTCACCGCCAAAACCCTAAAAACGGGGCTCTCGCTTCTCGGTATCGATGTGGTCGAAAAGATGTGACCGTCCAATAATCTTTTGCCCTCAATAACTTATGCGTATCGGTATATTCGCAGATAGTCACGATCACCTGGACCACATACGCAGCGCGGTCGCCGTTTTTAATGATTCGCAGTGTGAGGCTGTGATATTTGCCGGGGATCTCGTTTCGACGTTTGCCATCCCCCCGCTACGCCAACTCAATTGTCCTCTGGTGGCCTGCTTCGGCGATAATGAGGGAAACAAACCGGGCCTGCTTGCCGGAATGCGAATCGTCGGGGTCCTCGGAGAACCGCCCATGAGTTACGTCGCGGCAGATGGAACGCGTTTTCTTCTTGCGCACATGGAAAGACAGATGCGGGGCCTTGAAGGCGATTTTGACATAGGGGTCTATGCGCATTCGCATAAGCCGCTTATCTCCCGCGACGCGAAAGGAAGGCTTTTCATCAATCCGGGTGAAACGAGTGGTTGGACATTCAATGATCCAACCGTTGTGCTGTTAGAGACCGAGACGCGCGATGCATCTCTCATTCATTTGCGCCAGAGTGCCACAGGTATCACACCAACAGGACAGTCGGGGACAGAATGAAAGCAGACAATGGTTCAAATACGACCCGAGAGCACCGTCGCGACTAATCCACTTTTCCAAAAACCATTCGGCCGGCGCTTGTTTGCAGCACGCTCGTAACTGTGATGTGGATTGTTTGATTGATATACTCCCGACCGCCCTCAATCACAATCATCGTGCCGTCTTCCAGATAGGCCACTCCCTGACCACTCTCCTCTCCCGGCTTGACGACCTTGACCTCAATACTCTCTCCGGGAAGAAACTGGGGCTTGAGAGCATTTGCAATGTCGTTCAAGTTAATTGCCGCCACATCGTGCAACTTGGCAACTTTGTTCAAGTTGTAGTCGTTTGTTACGATTCTTCCATCAAGCTCTTTTGCCAAGAATACCAGCTTGATATCGACCGGTTGATTGGACCACTCCGGATCTTCGTGGTCGAAAATTTTCATGTCGATTTCTTCGTCATTCCGCAGGCCATTGAGAATATCGAGCCCGCGTCGGCCTCGCATCCTGCGCAGACGATCTGAACTATCGGCAATCGCCTGCAATTCATTAATGACGAATCGCGGCATCACGAGTTGGCTATCGAATACATGTGCGCCTACCAGATCGGCAATACGACCGTCGATCACTGCGCTCGTATCCAAAATATAGGGTCTGGCGCCTTTAATCTCGCGGCTGAATTCAACGTAGGGAATGATAAAGCGAAAATCATCTTTGGTTTGCATCAGTACACTGATGCAGCCATAACAAATACACATCCCGAAGATAAGACCCGCAACTTGCACGATCGCCGTTTGTTCGGGCAACACCGAAGCGAACGCGAGTCGAAGAATGTAGGTCAGAAAAAGCCCGATAATCAGGCCGAAATAGATGGCCGTAATCACGTCGAGTCGCTTGTGTTTGAAGAGCACATCGATTGCGATGGTCCCGATCGCAGCAAGCATGACGATCGCGAAAGTCAACCAGAGAATCCAAACCGGTTGATCACGAATACCCTCCGTGCGAATCATCTGCACCCCGAGACCTGCGGCCACGAGTATAAAGATGAAACGTACGAATAAGATCGTTACCGCTTCGCTTCGATACTTACTCACAACTATCCCTCGCCAGACTAATTTACCCTCACAAACAGTAGATCGCCCATGATCAGAGAGCCTGTGATCAGAGAGCCTGCAACATCGCTTAGCCCCTCAAGCCACTGATTCCGTGACGAGACGCGTGCCTCATTCTAAGGAGACCCCATTAGACTGACCAGTCCTGACCGATTTCCTCTAGTCACCACAGAGTCGTGCATGCTCGCGCCAGGCAAAACGATCTGTCATACCGGCCAGGTAATCGCAAATCGTGCGCCGGAGCCCCATTTCGTCGGCTCGCCCCTTAAAACTTGGTGGGAGAAGATCCGGATTATTTTGCAGCGCCTGAAACAATTCGCGGAGTGCCTGTTGCGCATTATCGCGCACTCCCATGACACTCGCATGCCGGTAGACGTTTTGCAATAAAAATGACTCGAGTTCCTTTTTCTGAGCCACGATGCTTTCACTGTGACCAACAAGCGGACCGAATGTCTTTACTTCCTCAGCAGACTCCGGTTGATACTTTTGAATATTGGAAGCAGACGTACGCAGTAGGTCTTCGACTTGTTTATCGATCAGTTCGTGGACAACCGCCCGTCTCATCGCGGTCGGAGATAAATCGGTGCCTTCATTCACCTCCTTTATCGCCCGCTGCCAAATAGGAATTTTCTGTAGCTGATCAACATCTAAAAGTCCGAGTTCCAGCGCGTCGTCCGCATCATGACTGTCGTAAGCAATGCTATCGGCAGCGTCTACCACTTGGGCTTCGAGGGACGGGCTGTGTGTCTCGTTCTGCTTTGCGGCGCGGTATTGCTGCCCCTCTAAAGTTTCATGGCTTAAGTTGAGCCCCGGAAATCCGGGATATCTTGTCTCCAAAACTTCCACAATCCGCAATGCATGCTGGTTGTGAGAAAATCCACCTTCGTTTTCAAGGCACTCTGCCAAAACATCCTCACCGGAATGTCCAAAAGGCGGGTGACCGACGTCATGCATCAGAGCCATCGCCTCAACTAAATCCTCGTTAATCCGCAGCGCTCGGGCAATCGTGCGGGCGATCGAACAGACCTCGAGCGTGTGGGTGAGACGGTTACGATGATAATCGCCTGCCTCATTGGTAAAGACTTGAGTTTTGTGACTGAGTCGCCTGTACGCCGCCGTATGAATAATGCGGTCGCGATCCCTTTGGAACGGGCCTCTATATTCCTGCTTGGCCTCAGGGTACTTACGGCCCTTCGTATGAGTGCTATGTACCGCATAAGGCTCGATCAGCAGGCGTTCACGTTCTGCTATCGACTGAGAACCACAAAAAGGTTGATGACTTTTTTCGGACACTCTCTTTCCTCTAAAAACGACGATCAATCAAGCGGAACATGAGCGTTTGTGGCCAGTGCAATCCGGAAGACCGCAGGATCTAAATTAGCCGGTTTCCGGTTCAAAGCGGCATATTTTGCTAATGCTCACGCAGACTTTTGTGGATATACTGAGGCGTGAGACGCGGAAAATAATTCTGTAGTCTCCTGATGACACAATATGGTTGCACACCAATTACTGTGGCACCACCCCCAACCGGTGGTTGCCGGATAACTGAAATTCCAGTGTCCGCTGCGGCGAACGACTTTGGAGAATTCACCGCCATGGCCTTTAGCGTCAACCTCGATATTTTCCGTGGGCCACTCGATCTTTTGCTTTATCTGGTCCGCAAACACGAGGTTGAGATCACCGATATCCCCATCGCCAAAATTGCCGAACAATTTATCGGTCATCTTGAGGTACTCGAGCAAATTGATGTTAATCGGGTGGGCGATTTTCTCGAGATGGCGAGTATCCTCGTGGAAATCAAATCCCGATTAGTCTTGCCCAATAGTGATGAACAGCAGGGAGAGATTGAAGATCCTCGCAAGGATCTGGTTCGGCAGTTATTGGAATACAAAAAATATCGCGACGCGGCGAGCCTTCTCGAAGATCAAAGTCGTGACTGGCAACAACATTTCTCTCGGCAATCACAAGACCTTCCACCCCGAGCACGCGATATTGCGGCGGAACCGATTCGTGAGGTGGAGTTATGGGACTTGGTAAGCGCGTTTAGTCGCATCCTTAAAGACCGTCAGGCGCAAAAACCTTCGAGCATCGTGTACGATGATACGCCGATTCATGTGTACATGGAGCAGATTTACCACAATTTACGCGAAGCAGGCCGTTTAAAACTTTCCGATTTGTTTGAAGGCAACATGCATAAGTCTCAAATGATTGGAATATTTTTGGCTGTTTTAGAGTTGGTCCGCCACCACAATCTTGAGTGCGATCAGCAGGACTTATTTGGTGAAATGTGGTTAGTGCCGTCAGAAACGCTCGGCGAACATCTCGACTTGACCGCGGTCGATTCATACGACCATGAAAAAACGGACGCAGCCACCGAGTCTTAAAAAACGTTCGTCCGTTTGCGCAGCGAATGAAACACAATGGCTCTTGAGAGTTTGCATGCCTGGTATGACAGGAAGATGAGCGACCAATGAGCGTTCATTGCGGACTGCGTCATCGACGGTCCCCTTTAACGAGTTCCATTGCCACTCTACACTGACTCGAAGTGGCTTTGCCACCTGGAATTTTTCGCTTCCGAGACGCCGCTATCAATGATTGACAATCTCCCCGTAAAGAAGCTTGAGTACAACAATCTTACGATTGAGGGGTATTCACGCGCCGCGGTGCAAACATACTGGCGATTTCCCGAACTCAAAATTGGCTTTGACTTAGGTGCCCAACCCTGGTCTTTCATGGGAACGGCAACCTGGTTCGTGTCGCATGGGCACCTGGATCATATCGCTGCGATTCCAGTCTATGTGGCTCGCCGACGGATGATGAAGATGGATCCTCCCACGATCTATCTTCCCGAGTCACTGATTAGTCCAGTCAAGTTGATTTTTCAACAATTTACTCAAATGGATCGAGGAAGATTGCCCTGCGATTTGGTGGCGGCATCTCCGGGTGATGAAATTGAATTGTCGCGTGAACACGTGGTCACGGTGGTTGAAACAAAGCACTCGGTCCCCTCGCTTGGCTTCATCGTCTGGGAAAGACGAAAAAAATTGAAATCGCAGTATCAATCGCTTACAGGTGAGGAAATTCGCCGTTTGCGACTGGCAGGTCAGGAAGTTTCCGAAGAAAAACGGCGTCCGTTATTGGCCTATCTTGGTGACAGTGCTCCGGAAGGGCTGGACCATTCACCAGAGATGTTTGAAGCCGAGATATTAATCACCGAATTAACTTTTCTTTCACCTCACCATCGGCGACAGAAAATACACAAGTTCGGACACTTGCACCTTGATGATATCGTAGAACGCCGCGAAAGATTCAAGAACAAACTCATCATCGCTTCGCATTTCAGCACACGATACCACGAAAATACGATCCTCAATTTGGTGGAAAAAAAATTGCCTGATATGCTCGATGGACGACTTCATCTTTGGCTATAAAACAGATCGACGTCAGCTCATCGCTTTGGTGATCGCGCGAGGGCCGCAGTTGTCCAGCATGTGTTTATCCGCGAGATCTCTTTATGGTGCCACCATTACCTCGCCTTACCCGCTCGAGTGACGGTTCGTCCCCCAAGGCAGCCTATCTGCACGTACCTTTCTGCCATCACCGGTGCGGCTATTGCAACTTCGCATTGATTGCAGGCCGAGATGACCTGATTGCGAGTTACCTCAAGGCGGTACATTTGGAACTCTGCTCCCTGCCTCGCCCACAT
>JAQWPY010000085.1 GCA_029245145.1 Pirellulales bacterium
TTTACCTGCTGGATGCTCGGAGCCGGGGTTCGCGGAGGAACGAGCTACGGAGCCACCGATCCCTTCGGGCGGCGGAGTGAGGTCGATCCGGCGACCGTGTGGGACTTCTATGCAACCGTACTCCACTTGCTCGGTCTCGACCACGAGCAGTTGACCTACTATCACAACGGGCTCAATCGGCGACTGACCGACGTTCACGGTCACGTGATCAAGCCGATCATGGCGTAACGAACCGTGCTGCGCTACCATCCCGTACTACGAAAGTGCGGTACCCGATCGCGACAATCTACCGTTCATTGAAAACGGTCGCCTGAGTCGTTACATTCGACGATCCGTCGCCTTGGCAAATGAGACCCGATTCCGTGGAGCGATTCACCGATGGCACAGACCATTCTTCTCGTGGGTGCTTTCGATACCAAAGGCCCCGAATACGCCTTTGTCCGCGAGCAGATTCTGGCAGACGGACTCGAGGTGCTCGCACTCAACACGGGCGTTCTGGGATCGACCGATCTGTTTCCGGTCGATATCGAAGCGGACCGTGTGGCCGCTGCGGGTGGACGCGACCTCGGGCAACTTCGAGAGAACAAAGACCGGGGCGAATCGATGCGGGCGATGGCCGAGGGCGTGGCGGAGCTTGTGGCACAGCTTTATACCGAGGGCCAGTTTGAGGGAGTCCTCGGGTTGGGCGGATCGGGCGGCAGCAGCGTGGTCACTGCGGCGATGCGGGCCTTGCCGATCGGTGTGCCGAAGGTGTGTGTTTCCACGGTTGCCAGCGGCCAGACGAGTGCTTTCGTCGGGTCGAAAGATGTGGTTCTGTTTCCTTCGATCACCGATGTGGCCGGAGTGAACCGGATCTCGCAGGTCATTTTTGCACGTGCCGCCGGGGCGATCTGCGGGATGGTCCGCACCAAGTTGCCCGAGTCGGTCGATGAGAGGCCCATTATTGTGGCCAGCATGTTCGGCAATACCACCGAATGCGTCGATGCCTGCCGCCGAATGCTCGATCATAAGGGCTACGAAGTTCTCGTGTTTCACGCTACCGGAACCGGTGGCCAAACGATGGAAGCGCTCGTCGACGAAGGCCTCGTCGATGCGGTGCTCGATATTACGACCACCGAGTGGGCAGATGAGGTCTGCGGTGGCACCCTTTCGGCAGGCCCCGATCGCTTATCGGCACCAGGCCGGCAGGGCGTGCCCCACCTGATCGCGCCTGGTTGCGTCGACATGGCCAACTTTGGCCCCATCGAGACGGTCCCCGAAAAATACCAAAGCGGACGGAACCTCTATGAATGGAATCCTGCCATCACCCTGATGCGAACCACGGTGGAAGAAAATGCTCAGATGGGAAAAATCTTTGCCGAAAAAGCCAACGCCGCCCGGGGCCCGCTCGCCTTTTTGTTGCCGCTTCGCGGCGTTTCTATTCTCGATGGCGAGGGAGAAAGATTCTGTGACCGCCAGGCCGACGCCGCGCTCTTTTCAGCATTGAAAGAACATCTGAAGCCGGCGATACGCGTCGAAGAATGTGATGCCAACATCAACGACCCTGCTTTTTCCGAGCGCGCCGTTGAGTTGATGCTCGAACTGATCTCGGCGGGAAAAGAAAATTAAACTTTATTATTTTTGAAACTATATCTGTTGTGAGGAAATCGAAGATGACCATCAGTAGAGACGAGGCACTCCGTCGCTTGCGGGAGCGGATCGATCAGAAAATACCGATCGTCGGTGGTGGAGCCGGAACAGGGATTAGCGCTAAATTCGAGGAAGCGGGTGGTATTGATCTGATTATCATCTACAACTCCGGACGCTTTCGTATGGCGGGCCGCGGTTCACTCGCCGGTTTGATGCCCTACGGTGACGCCAACGGCATCGTGATAGAAATGGCGGGCGAAGTTCTGACGGTGGTCAAGGATACGCCCGTGCTGGCAGGCGTCTGCGCCTCCGACCCGTTTCGTATGATCGATTCATTTCTCGATGAAGTGAAAGCGGTCGGTTTCGCCGGCATCCAGAATTTCCCCACCGTCGGTTTGATCGACGGACAATTCCGTGCCAATTTAGAAGAAACCGAGATGGGCTACGACAAAGAGGTCGAGTTGGTCCGATTGGCCCGCGGGAAAGACTTGCTCACGACCCCCTATGCGTTCAATCCGACCGAGGCCGAGCAGATGGCGGATGCGGGCGCCGATGTGATTGTCGCCCACATGGGACTGACAACCAAAGGCTCAATCGGCGCCGAGAGTGGCCGCACGCTCGACGACTCGGTCCGCGACGTACAGGCGATCAGCGATGCAGCCCATGGCGTATCGAAGGACGTGATCGTGCTTTGTCACGGCGGACCGATTGCGATGCCCGAGGATGCCGAGTACGTGCTGCAAAGAACCAAAAACGTCGACGGGTTTTACGGTGCTTCCTCGATGGAACGCCTACCGGTAGAGACAGCACTGACCGCGCAGACCAAGGCGTTTAAGGCGATTCGCTTCTAAACCATTTTGGAGTATGAGTCTGATTCGTCGATCGATCAGAGGGCGTCAGGCTGTGCGCTTTGGCGGGTCTCTCTTACAATGGAGGGGGCCACCATGAGTTCTCGCCACCGACCTGCCATGCCACGCCGATATCACTTCTTCCCGTTGGTCACGCTCCTCGCTTGCCTGCTCGCTTCGGCCGCACGGGCTGAAACGGGCGTCGACCCGGAACGCTTTGAGAAGCGACTGCTCGTACCCCGTACACACGATCCGATGCAGTTGGAACTATTACCCGACGGTTCCTTTCTGTTCATCGAGCGCGGGGGCACGATCAAACGATACGATGCTGCGACCCAAAAAATCTCGTTGGTGGGCCGTGCGCCGAGCGTCCAGTTCGGCGAGGTGGGTTTGATGGGAATCAAACTCGATGCCGGTTATCTCTCCAACGGTCGCATCTACTTATTTTTTTGTCCCGAGGAAAAAAAGAACCACCTGCGTCTCTCCCGATTTGAAATACGCGACGGGAAATTGGCGTCCGATTCCGAGCGGGTCATGCTGGAGTACCCGATCGATCCGGACGGTGCGACCCATATGGGTGGGGGAATGGCTTGGGATCGTGACAGAAACCTCTATATCGGCACCGGCGACAATTGCGTGCCGATCCCCCAACCACCGCTCGACCAGCGTCCGGGGCATGAGATGGTCGATGCGCTGCGCAGTTCGGGCAACACGCAAGATCTCCGCGGCAAAGTTTTGCGCATCCATCCGGAAGAGGATGGCAGCTATACGATTCCGCCGGGAAATCTCTTCCGCGATCCCGCTCAAGGGAGAGGTGAGATTTATGCGATGGGGGTACGGAATGCGTTTCGGATTTACGTCGATCCAGTCAGTGGATGGCTCTATTGGGGCGATGTCGGACCGAATGTTCGCCTCGACCTCGATGCCGGGCCGAACGGCTACGATGAGGTCAATCAGGCCAAAGAGTCGGGCAATTTCGGCTGGCCCATGTTCGTCGGTCCGAACGAAGCCTATCGCCGCTGGGATTTTGCAGCGGGGAAGGGTGGAGATTGGTTCGATCTGGAAAAAAGAATCAACGATTCAAAGAACAATACGGGCGTTCGGGTCCTGCCACCGGCCGAACCGGCTTGGATCTGGTATCCCACGACCGAATCAAAAATTTTTCCCGAACTCGGTAGCGGGGGGCGAAGTGCGATGGCCGGGCCGATCTACCATTACGATGAGCAAAATGAAAATAAGGACAAATTACCCGCTTCGCTCGACGGAAAATTACTGATTTACGATTGGACGCGTAATTGGATCAAAGCAGTCACCCTCGATGCGGAGGGTGATATCGAGAAGATCGATCCCTTCCTCCCGCAGATGATCTTCCGGAAACCGATCGATTTGAAATTTCATCGCGATGGCACACTTTACCTGATCGAGTACGGCGACAAATGGGGCGATAACCACGATGCCCAAATCGTGCAAATCAGCTACCCCCGGGGAAATCGCGCACCGCAAGCGGTCGCGCGCACCGACGTCGTGGCCGGTAAGCAGCCACTCACGGTCAACTTCGATGCCGGCAATTCCTTCGATAAGGATGGAGACCCGCTCGAAGTTCGCTGGGAAATCCTTGCCGCAGAGCGAACGAACAGTTTGAGGGATTCGGGGACACTTGCGACGGAGGCATCTTTTTCTCACACCTTCACCGCACCGGGAACTTATCGCGTGAATCTTGCGGTGAGCGATCCTTCGGGAGCAGTTTCAAACGAGGCAACCGAAATTCGCGTCGGCAACGCGGAACCGCAAGTCGAAATTGTCGAGCCCGCGATGGGTAGTTTTTTTACTTGGGAAGAGCCGATTCTTTATCGCACGCGGGTGCAAGATATTGAAGATGGCGATAGCGATCAGGGAGAGATCGAACCGGAACGGGTTGTCGTGCGGGCAAAATATCAGCAGCGACGCACGTCGACCCAACAGGATGGGCGCGGCGAACATGTCACGAACGACGAAGCGATGGTCGAGCCGGGACTCGCCTTGATGCGCCGCACCACCTGCTTTGCCTGCCACATGACGGGAACCCTTTCCGCAGGCCCCGCGTACGCGGTCGTCGCCACCCGCTACCGCGACGACAGTCGGGCGAGAACGCGGCTGGCAAAAAAAATCATCACCGGTGGCATGGGCATTTGGGGCAACAAGCCGATGCCGCCCCATCCGCAACATACGCTCGAAGAAACGGAACAGATGGTCGATTGGATCCTCTCCCTCGCCACCGAAACAGCACACCCTCCGATGGCGGGCAGCAGCGGTGCCTTTCGTACGCGCAAGCATCCGGACGGCCGAGGCAATGCGGGAGTTTACGAAATCACCGCTTCCTACACCGATGATGGAGCAGAGGATGCCAGCGCCATCACAGGAAAGGCGACCCACGTCCTGCATGCCAGGATGAAAAAAGCCGGCTTCTTCGATACCCGCGACGGTGTGGAATTGATCGACGAGTACGAAGGAGAGCACACAATCGTCGGCCACTTTGCCGATGGGGACTACGTCAGTTTCAAGGATGTACTGCTTGCGGGGATCGAACACGTCACCTTTCGTGCCGGTACGCTCGGTTCGACCGGCGGAAAGTTTGAACTTCGCGCCGATGCACCTGACGGGGAACTTTTGGCAACCGCACATTTGGTCCCGGGCAAAGGTTATCAGTATTACAAAAGAAACATTATTGATCCGGGTCGGTTAATCGACCTGTACCTCGTGGCCCGCGCGGAATCAAAAGAGACAAAAAAAACACTCGGCCTCAATTGGCTCATCTTCCACGACTCCGAAGCGGCGGAAAGCGGGCGACGGACGCAGGCAAAAGAAGCCGAAGCGATACTTGCCAAACAGCAAAATCTGCACTCGCGGCCTTTTGTCCGCGACTGGCAGTTGGCCGATGTACGCGAAAAGTTGGACCTCGCAGAGAAGGGGCGCTCTTTCGAGAACGGAAAGAAACTATTTCAACTCGCCCAGTGCAACACGTGTCACCGCATGGGAGAAGCAGGGGGACGTCTCGGTCCCGATTTGACGCAGATTGCGGCAGAATTTTCCCGGCGTGGCCCCGAGCCTCGACTTCGTCTGATCGAATCGATTCTTGAGCCCTCAGCCGAAATTTCCGATCGATATCGGGTGTTGATCGTGGGAACCGAAGATGGCAAACAGGCGAGCGGCATCGTCGTGAAAAACGATACGGCAGGTCTGTATCTGGCGAATAATCCTCAGCATCCGGAAGAGACGCTCTTGGTACCCCGCGACTCGATTGAATGGGTGGAGCAGACGGAAATTTCCTTAATGCCGGCAGGCCTGCTTTCCACATTCACGCTCGACGATATCATGGACTTGATCGCCTACCTGGAATCGGGTGGCAAAGCATCCCATCCGGCTTTCGGCGGGTCTTGAGAAAAAAGGAATAAGTCGCATGCCGCGCGTTGGATTTTTTCTAGGGCGACCACAACTTCTGCAGGCCTCTTTCTGGATTGGCATCGTCTGTCTCTTGCCGTTTAGTCCGTTCAGTGCGGGTGCGACGGAACCGGGAGGTGAGAAAAAAATCGTGTTGATCGGACACGAACTGGATCACGCCTGGGGTACGCATATGTACTTGCCAACCTGCGAACTTCTGGCCAAGTGCCTGGAGCAGACGCCGGGGGTGCATGCCGTGATTTCGGACGGCTGGCCAAAGGATAAAAAAGTTCTCGCTGGCGTCGACGCGATCGTACTCTACTCGAGTCCTGGCGGCGAGATTCTTTTGGATGGGGAGCAGGCCGCGGAGGTCAATCGGCTGATGAAACAGGGTGTCGGCCTGGTCTGCATTCATTGGGCCACCGGGCTCAAAAAAGAGAATGAAGAGCGACTCGGCGAAAAATGGATGGGCTTGCTCGGGGGCATGTGGCTGCACTTTGTGGGGCTCAAGGTCGACGATTCGAATCTTCGGCAACTCAACCCGGAACATCCAGTCTGTAACGGATGGGATGAGTACGAGTTGAATGACGAGTTTTATCTCAACACGCAGGTAGCCCCAGGTGCGGAAACGCTCCTGGAGGTGGAGGTCGATGGTCAGCAGGTTCCGGTCGCGTGGACCTTTGAGCGGCCCGTCTCCTCCGGCGGACGCTCGTTCGGCACCACGCTGGGACACTTTCATCGCAACTTTGGCATCGAGGCATTCCGGCGGATGATCGTCAACGGCATCCTCTGGGCCGCACACGTGCAGCTACCACTCGGCGGAGCCCCGGTGGCGGTCAGTGAAGAGGATTTGAAGTTACCCCCAGAACCTCCGTCACCGTAAATTGCGCTGTAACGAGTACGGTGATTAAAAACCTTCGGGCCTGTAAGTAAAACCAGACATCAAGCGACGGATCACGAACGTTTTCACTCGGGGCAACACGTGAACACACCTACCATCATCGTCGGAGGCATCGTTCTCCTCGGTCTGATCGTGTTGATCTTTCTCTACAATCGTCTCGTCAAAGGGCGGTTGATGGTCTCAGAAGGGTATAGCGGAATCGACGTCCAACTCAAACGCCGGCATAACCTGATCCCCAATCTGGTGAGTACTGTCGAGGGCTATGCCAATTTTGAGCGCGGGGTTCTCGAAGATGTCACTCGACTGCGAAGCAAATTGGCGGAGGACGCACCACTCAAGGAAACCGCCCAACGTGAGAATGAACTCTCCTCGTCGCTCAGACATCTCTTCGCGGTCGCTGAGAATTACCCCGACTTGAAAGCGAGTCGGTCCTTCCTAGATCTTCAAAATCAACTTACTGAAATTGAAGATACCATCCAGAAGGCGCGGCGATACTACAACGCGACGGTTCGCGATTACAACATTCAGGTTCAATCGTTTCCCTCGCTCATTGTCGCAAAGCTATTTGCCTTCAAGGCGGCCGAGTTCTTTCAACTTGCCACCTCCGCAGAAAGTGAGGTTCCGCGTGTCGAAATCGATGGCGAGTCATAAGACGCCAAAACGGTCCTATGTAATCTGGGCTATTGCCATATTCCCGTTATTTCTCTGGACCTGCACGGTCGCAGCGGCGGCGGAGGAAAAAATCAATGATTACCAGAGCGAGATCGTCGTCAATCAAGACGGTTCGCTCAATGTGACCGAAACGATCCGGGTCACAGCAACCGGGAACAAAATCAAACTGGGCATCTATCGCGACTTTCCCACACGTTATCCCACAGAATTATTTCCCGGTATCCGAAATCCTTTCTGGGACAGAGTGGTCCCGTTTAAAATCCTTGCAGTCTTGCGCGATGGTAAAGCAGAGCCCTACCACACCGAAAAGCAAAACAACGGTGTTCGCATCTATATCGGGCAAAAGAACGTGCAACTCAAACCGGGACCGTACACCTATCAAATATGCTATTGGACAAATTTCCAACTCGGTTATTTTGCTGATCACGACGAACTGTACTGGAACGTCACGGGCAACGGCTGGGATTTTCCCATCCTCAAGGCCTCAGCGAGCGTACGTCTGCCCGCTGCGGTTCCGCTCGATCAAGTGACGATCAAATCGTACACTGGGCCGCAGGGCTCGAAGGAAGACAACGCCCGCTCATCGGTTGACAAAAAAGAAAAACGGATCCGCTTCGAAACGACCGGCCCACTTGGAGTCAAAGAAGGTCTCACGATCGTTGTAAGTTTTCCCAAGGGAATCATCAGTAAACCGTCTGAAGCAGATCGAAGCGAGATTCATTTTGTCCCCAATGTACCTGTTTGGATTGCAACCGGTGGATGCCTCATTCTGCTGACCTACTATTTTGTCGCTTGGTTTTTGGTCGGTCGCGACCCACCGAGCAGGGCCATCGTCCCCCTCTACGATCCGCCGGAAAACCTTTCACCCGCCTGTGCCCGCTACCTCTGGAAAATGGGCTACGATCGCACCTGTTTTACAGCTGCCATTTTAAATCTGGCCTGCAAGGGATGGATCACGATTAAAGAGAACGAGGGCAAGTACACCCTCCGCCGCACGACCGGAGAGACAAAAGAGAAAACATCGAACGGCGAAAAAGCCGTTTACGGCGAGTTACTCTCTGGCGATTCGATCGTATTGAAACAGGCCAACTATCAGAAAGTAAAAAGTGCGATTGAAGCACTTTCTACAAAGCTTTCTGAGGAATTCGATGGCAGATTATTTTTCAAGCATGTCGCATGGCTCGTGCCGGGCTGGCTCTTCACGCCACTGGTGCTTGGGGGTATCTGGTTCAGCGGAGATTCGGACCAAGCCCTCGCACCGGTCCTGGCAATCTGGCTCACGATGTGGACCTTCGGTTGTTACACCCTGGGGAAAAAAGCATTACTTGCCTGGCGGGCAGCCCGCACCCTGCGGAGCGGCACGGCGAAGGCCATCGGCTCATACTTTGGAGCCGTCTGGGCCACGCTCTTTTGCATCCCGTTCTTCGGCGGTGAAATTGTCGCGTTCGTCTTGCTGTTTCAAATGCACTCAATCTCGGTGGTCGCACTTATTGTCTGCCTCTTTGGCCTGCACTGGATTTTCTGGCGGTTGATCAAGCAGCCCACCGAGAAAGGCCGTGGCGTGATGGACGCGATCGAAGGCTTCCGCATGTACTTGGGGCCCGTTGAAGGAGAAGTGCTCGAAAAATTGAATCCGCCCGAAAAAACACCGGCGCTCTTTGAAAAAATGTTGCCTTATGCGTTGGCCCTCGGAGTGGAGAACAGTTGGGCCGAACGATTTGTCGATGTGCTGCGGGCCGCAGCCACCGATCCGAGGAGCAACTATCAACCGGCCTGGTACGTCGGCAGCGGCTGGAACAGTGATAACTTTGGCTCTTTTGCAGGCACCTTGGGCAGTTCGCTCAGTACTGCCATCAGCTCATCGAGCACCGCTCCCGGTAGTTCGAGCGGCAGTGGGGGTGGCGGGTTCTCCGGCGGTGGGGGTGGTGGCGGTGGGGGTGGCGGTTGGTAATCACCCGGAGTCTAAATTTTTTGGATTCATCTTGAGATCAGACAATTCCTGTTGTAAAAATCCGGCACGAAAAACTTCTTTCACCTGACGGGACCCACGCTCATGCAAACGATGAACAAAGACCTTCAGACGGCCATGACCCCTCAAGACGCACTCGACCGCTTGCGCGAGGGAAATCAGCGTTTTGTCAACAATGGAATGGTTGCCCGGAATCTGTTAGAGCAGGTCGAGGCGACCAAAGGGGGCCAGGCACCTTTTGCCGCCGTGCTCGGATGTATTGATTCACGCGTCTCGCCGGAACTCGTCTTCGATCAGGGAGTGGGTGATATTTTCGGTTGCCGCGTTGCGGGCAATATCGTCAACGAGGACATCCTGGGCAGCATCGAATTCGCCTGCAAGGTGGCCGGCTCCAAACTAGTCGTCGTACTCGGGCACGCCCGTTGCGGTGCGGTGATGGGTGCGTGCGACAACGTGGAGTTGGGTAATTTGACCCCCATGCTGGCTAAAGTCACTCCGGCGATTGACGCCACCGAGCAGCCGAGCGAGTCAGCAGAACGCAACTCTCAAAACGCTGACTTCGTGGATGCGGTCGCACGCAACAATGTTTTGCAATCGATCGCAACGATTCGCGAAAAAAGTGCGATCCTCGCGGAACTTGAAAATGAGGGTGAAATTCTGATCCAAGCGGCCTACTACCAAGTGGCATCCGGTGAAGTAGAATTTCTCAACTAATTGTGTCGAGTGGCTCTGGACAGAGCATCACACCGAAGGCTCGCTTGCAGCCTCGCCTAATTCGCTTGCAATCTGCAGCAGCGTCTCTCCGAGATAAACCGCGTAGCTCGGATCGAACCACACGCGGTATTGGGGCTCTTCGCCGGACGATTGTGGCAAGATTCCACAGCTGACGCCCGCGACGCGGGTAAAAATAATTTGATCCATCGGACTTTGCTGGAGTGGGTGACCGCACGTTTGCGCAAAAAGATCGAGGCCCCCGCATCCGGTGATCAGCAGCGCCGCATCCTCGCGGATCACCGGCGTGAAGTCCGCCGCGGCCGGTACCGAGTCGCCAAGAGAAGCGAGCGACTGATCGAGTTGCCCCGCTTCAAGAAAAAATTCGTCGCTGCCCACCCGCACGACAAGGCCACCCTCCGACAAAGGTCGGCTCGCGTAGATGGTTTGCGGAATTTCCACGCCCCTTTCGGCAAGCCAGGAGGCTGCCCCAGGTCCCTTCACGCCCCATTTCTCAAGCAGGCTCAGGTCGGCGAGCCCCACGGCTCGATTAGTCGCGACAGCACCTGCAGCGAGAAACTGCAAGGGACTTTGGCGGATCGATACGCTTTCGCTTCTGTTCATCTCAGTCCTTCAGTTTCTGACGGAGTCCATCCGGATCGTAAAAGGGAAGCGGCACGACGCGGGCCGAGATTGGCACGCCGCCCGTACCACAGATCTGCAGTTCCGTCCCCTCGCGAGCACGATCCGGATGCACGAAGGCCAGAGCAATCGGCATCCCCAGGGTCGTGCGATGCGCGACACTCGTAATCCGTCCGAGCATCCGCTCGCCCTCCACAATCAAATGGCACTCCTCCACGCCGTGATCTTGCGAAAGCACCAATCCGATCAAGGTTCGCTCCCGCGGTTGCTTACGGAGAATCTGCAAACTCCTCGCTCCGACGAAGTAAGGCTTCTCTTCTTTGACGGCCCAATCCAAACCGACTTCATACGGATGGGTGAGTGCATCGGTATCCTGCCCGACGATCAGATGCCCCTTCTCCAATCGCAGCAAACGCTGCGCCTCGACGCCGAAAGGCCGAATGCCCTGCGCTGCCCCAGCCTCCATGAGCGTTCGCCAGAGATGCTGCGCCCCGCTTGTCGGGACGTGAATTTCAAACCCCAACTCGCCGACAAATCCGATCCGCATCACCAGTGCATCCAAGCCGGCCACGCAACCACGATGCACATCTAGATAGCGGAAGTCTTCCGGAGCGAGGGACAAATCAGTCAGCTTCGTGAGAACCTTGCGGGCCTGCGGACCTGCTAAATTCACGGCGGCCAGATGGCCCGTTGCGTTGATCAACTCGACTCGCATCCGCAGCAGCAGGGCCCACCGCTTAAGATCGCGGTAAAACGCGGCGACGCCACTACTCGTGGCAGTCACATAGAAATGCTCCTCCCCGACTCTGGCAACCACCCCATCCTCGATGATCACCCCCAATTCGTCGCAACCGACCGCATACTGCAGTCGCCCGATGGGCTGATCTGAGAAGTTGCCCGTGTAAATGGTTTCTAAAAATCTGGCCGCATCGGGACCTGAAATCTGCAGCTTTCCGAGGGTCGATACATCGATCAGCCCCACACTGTGCCGCACCTGTCTCGCTTCGTGCAAAATGCAATCGGCTCTCGCACTTGCACCATCGCGGTAATATTCGGCACGCAACCATGCACCGGCATGGATCATTTCGGCGCCGAGTTCTTGGTGCAGAGTATGCAGAGGGGTCCGCCTCTGGGGGTGAAAGCGGCGACCGGCAAGCTTCTCCAGTGATACGGGGTGGTGAAAAGGTCGAGAGACGGTCGTCCCTGTTTCATTGATGGTTTTACCATTGAGTCGGGCAAGAATGCGGATGGCATTGGTGTTCGCCAATTTGCCCTGCGTCGGGCCCATGCCGACTGTCGTATAGCGCTTGATCAGCTCAATGTTGTCAAAGCCTTCGTGGTGCGCATTCTTGAAATCCACAAGATGCAAATCTTCATCGAGATCGACAAAATTTTTCTTGCCCTTGTGCGGAAAAATCGGGAAGGCATGACTCGGTGGCGGTCCCCGATGGATCGGCGCTGGCGGGATCACTCCGTCGTAGGAATCGAGAAGGGCCGCTGCCTGCAATCCGGCTCGTCGCCCGGAATCCATCTGGTTCTCGAGGTCGAAAATACCCGCAGCGCGACCCGCCAGAAACACACCCGGCGGGCACTCTTTCGGCACCAACTGCCCCACCTGATCGCTATAGGTAAATCGCACGCCGGCTTGGTAGGCAACATCCACATTCGGTGCCCATCCGACGCTCATGATCACCCCGTCGCAGTCGAGCTTCAAATGTCCTATCGCATCGGGGTGACCATCACCATCGAGTGGGCAAAGGACGACACCACGCACCGAATGCCCGGAGGGTCCCGGTTGTGCCTCGTGTACCGTGTGTCCCCGGAAAATCTCGATATCGGACTCTTCCACCAACCGCCCCCACTCGCTCGATTCCCCGTCGTGTCGCAGATCGACCAGCGCAACCACGGGAATACCCGCCTCGACAAAATCGAGCGCCAGGCGATAGCCCTCGGCGTTGGCGGTGAGGATCACAGCTCGTTGACAGGGCGCTACGCGGTAAAGGTAGATGAGCCGCTGTGCTGCGGAACCGAGCATGACGCCCGGTAGATCGTTGTTTTGAAAAACGGCCGGCTGTTCGATGCAACCGCTGGCAAAGACTGCCGCCCGAGTCCGTAATTTCGTGAGCCGGCGCTCATCGACCAGGGCGGCCCAATGATCAGAATAATAGCCGGCAACCTGGGTGCAACATCGCAACTCCAGATTCTCAAGTTCGCTCGCGCGGCGGATGAGCTGCTGCACTTGCTCTGCCGTCTGCGGTGCGCGGGCGTGCTGCGTTTGCAGGCTACCGCCCGCCTGCGGCTGCTCTTCGGCCAGCACCACCCGAAGCCCCGCTTCGGCAGCAGCGATCGCCGCGGCAAGTCCGGAGGGACCGGCACCGGTCACCAAAAGATCACAAAAGGCATAGTCTTTCGGTGAAGGCCTGCAAAGCGCCTCGGGATTAATTTTTCCCAGACCGGCAATTTTCCGCATCTGGTTTTCGTAGAAAGGAAAAAGACTCCGCGGAGTATGAAACGCTTTGTAGTAGAAGCCAACCGGCATCAGCGAGCCGAACCGATCGATCATCTGCAAACGGTCTCGCTTGAGGCCACCGGCCGTGTTGACCGCCCGCACATCAAGTCCATCTGCGATGGGAAGAAAGTCACCCCGCAGGTTGGTCCGCTCGCCATCTTCCACCAGGAGATTTACGTCGTGACCGGCGAGACTGTAGAGACCTCGTGGCCGATGGTATTTAAAACTTCGTCCGAGTACCCGGAGACCGGCACCCCAGAGGGCACTCGAAAGAGAGTCACCCTGAAATCCTTCGTAGGCAACGCCCTCGAAATGAAAAGTGACCGGTTGGGTGCGATCGATCCATTCACCCTCTCGATAGGGAAGTCGTTCAGCCATCGTTGTGCGACTCCTGATCGGCTTGATCAAAAAGGTAAGTTCGCACAAACCCATCGGTGACAATATCGCGCTCGGCAATAAACCATGTTCCACTCGGTGTGTGGTACCACCACTCTTTTTGAATACCCGGCGATCCGTCGCGATTAAACGCGTAGTCCGACCATTCGGCGTCGGTCATTGCGGCCACCTGCTCGGAGGTGGGCACCGCGCGCAATTGGCCTCCGAAATAAAACTCTTGCAGCGGCCTCGGGCCGTTGACGGGACAATGGATGATTTTCATATCACGCTCCCTCAGTGCCCGACCGACGCGGCACCCTTTTCACCCACGAGTTGGAAGTCGGAGAAACGTGAGACATTGAAAGGTTCGATCAACTCGTGATTGCGACCCGTCGCCACCGTGTGCGCCATCGTCAGCCCACTGATCGGCGTGGCCTTGAATCCCCACGTACCCCAACCCGCATCGAGATAGAAACCCCGGATCGGCGTGGTGCCCATGATCGGCGAAAAGTCGGGCGTCATGTCACAAAGACCGGCCCATTGTCGCAACACTTTGACGTCGCCGAGCATCGGGAATAAATCGATCAAGTGGCCCGCCGTCCCTTCGGCAAAGTCGAGCGATGAACGCATGGAAATCAATTCATACGGATCGAGCGACGCACCGGCAACCAACTCGCCACGCGAGGATTGACTCACATAAAGATGCAGACTCGCGGAGACGACAATTTTGTTGAGCCACGGTTTGAGTGGTTCGGTCACCATGGCCTGGAGCGGATGAATGACCAGGGGCGTGCGGAGTCCGACCATCTGCGTGATCTCGGTCGTCCATCCCGCAACGGCAGAGAGAACTTTTTCTGTCTTGATAAAACCCTTGTTGGTATGAACTCCACAGACCGCACCGTCGCGAATCTCGATGTCGGTGACTGCCGTCTGTTGATGAATTTCAACCCCAGCCTCTCCCGCGCGACGCGCATAGCCCCAGGCAACCGCATCGTGCCGGGCGATCGCACCTGGTGGGTGATAGAGGGCACCGTGGATTGGTGGCTGATGCCCTCCGCATTGCAAATCAATCTCCGGCACCATCTGCTTCACTTCTTCGGGCGTGATCAATTCGCTGTCGATGCCGAGTTGCTTATTGACCTCTGCACGCCACCGCTGAGTTCGCAAGGAGGCGAGAGAGTGCGCGAGCGTAAAGTGGCCTCGCTCGGAATAAAAAAGATTCAAATCAAGCTGTCGCGAGAGATCCTTAAAAAGTTCGACGCTCGCCTGATAAAAGGATGCTCCCTGCGGCGTAAGGTAATTGGAACGAACAATCGCGGTATTGCGTCCCGTCCCCCCCCGACCGAGATAACCTTTTTCCAAAACGGCAACGTTAGTTATCCCGAACTCGGTTGCCAGATAGTGCGCTGCCGCCAGGCCATGCCCGCCACCACCGATGATCACCACATCGTAGGCGTCTCGCAATTCGCCCTGCACGGGAAACATCCGCGGCTCTGAATACTCGCTTGAGAGTCCGAACTTTAGCAGGCGGTAGGGCATGACAAGAGCGGCTGAAAATCACCGTTAACGGGACAGATCGAAGGAGCGTTATCGAAGGAGCGTTAAAAAAAGGTCAGATACTGATCCACTTCCCAGTCAGTCACCTGCCCGAGATAGGTTTCCCATTCCCGCCTCTTGAGAGTTATAAACTCATCTGCGATCACGCCCAGGGCCCCACGGACGACCGTGTCCTGCTCGAGTGCGTCGAGTGCTTCGGCAAGCGACTGGGGGAGGATTTCGGTTCCCGCATCGCGAATTTCTTCCAGTGTTTTTGCATACATATTGCCGAGATTTGGCTCGCCGGGGTCGCGTTTCTGGGCGATTCCATCCATTCCGGCTGCCACGTACGCGGCGAGGGCCAAATACGGATTGCAACCGGCCGAAACCGTTCGGTCTTCAAAATGCCCTGGACCGGCAGTCCGAATCATCTGCGTTCGGTTGTTGTCGCCATAACTGACAAAGGCAGGTGTCCAAGTGAAACCACTTCGGTTGGATGTCAGCCCAGCACCGAGTTTTAACCGCTTGTAACAATTCACCGTGGGGCTGGTCACCGCACAAAGTGCCCGGGCGTGATGCAACACCCCGCCCAGGAAATGATAGGCCGTGTCGGAACAACCGAGCCCGCGGGAATCGGCCGAATCCTCAAAAATACCCTCTCCCGACTCGACGTCCGCCAGATGAAAGTGCACGTGCAGGCCGCTACCCGTCTGGTCGGGAAATGGCTTTGCCATGTGCGTGGCAATGGCACCATACTGCTTCGCAATCTGCGAAGTCGCCATTTTGAAGAAGGTGACCCGGTCGGCCGTTGTCAGCGCGTCCTGATAATCAAAGTTGATTTCGTATTGCCCGTTGGCGTCCTCGTGATCGGTCTGATAGACCCCCCATCCCAACGCGTTAAGGCTTGAGGTCAACTCTTGGAGGTATCCCATGGCCGGGGCCATCGAGCGAAAATCGTAGCACGGCTTCGCTAACTGATCAACCTGATCGGGATCCCAGGGAGCAATCTTTCCGTCTGCCGCCCTGGTGACCAGAAAGTGTTCCGGTTCCATACCGACGTTAAAAATGTAACCGGCCGACCGAACCTCGGCGAGCACGCGTTTAAGATTAGTCCTGGGACAGAAGGGATACGATTCTCCATCCACGTGGAGATCGGCTGCAAAGCGAGCCGTATTCGGCATCCACGGAAGCGGGGTGTAACTATCGAGATCGATGCGAGCCAGCATATCGTGCGAATGCGGACCCTGCCCCGATCCCCAGACGGCGGCCCCGGCAAAACCGGCCCCTTCATCGATCATCGCATCGAGGGCCTCGACCGGCACCATTTTGACCTTTGCCGTGCCATGAATGTCGACAAATTGTGCGAGAAGAAATTCGATGTTATCGGCTTTTAATTGCTTGCGAATCTGGTCTCTCTGAGACATGATTTTCTCCTCTCGGTAGGGCTTCGTTTTCGTTCGTTTTTTCCGGTACTTATGCCTGGCTGCGACCCGGTATCCAATCGGTTCCTGCCAGCGGGACGCGGGCCATGGCGGCAGCCTCCACACTCAGGGCGACGAGATCCTCGGGCTCGAGGTTATGTACGTGGCTCTTACCGCATGCCCGTGCGATAGTTTGCGCCTCGAGCGTCATCACTTTCAGATAATTGGCCAATCGTCTTCCGGCTGCCACCGGATCGAGCCGGGCAGCCCGCTCAGGATCTTGAGTACTGATGCCCGCCGGATCATTCCCCTCGTGCCAGTCATCGTATGCACCGGCCGTTGAGCCAATTGCGTTATATTCAGCCTCCCACTTCGGATCGTTGTCACCGATGGCAACCAACGCGGCGGATCCAATCGAGACGGCATCCGCACCCAACGCCAATGCTTTGGCAACATCGGCGCCGTTGCGGATTCCTCCTGAGAGGACAAGTTGTACTTTGCGGTGCATCCCCAACTCCTGCAAAGCATCAACGGCAGGGCGGATACAGGCCAGGGTGGGTTGGCCGACATGCTCGATAAAAACTTCTTGTGTCGCAGCCGTTCCACCCTCCATCCCATCGAGTACCACCACATCGGCACCCGCTTTGACTGCCAGAGCCGTATCGTAGTAGGGACGCGCCCCACCCACTTTGATGTAAATCGGTTTCTGCCAATCGGTGATCTCGCGGAGTTCCACAATTTTGATGGCCAGGTCATCGGGACCCGTCCAATCCGGATGACGACAGGCGGATCGCTGGTCGATTCCCTCCGGAAGGTTGCGCATCTCTGCGACCCGCGATGAGATTTTTTGCCCCAAAAGCATGCCACCCCCGCCCGGTTTCGCACCCTGCCCGACCACGATCTCAATCGCATCGGCCTTGCGCAAATCATCCGGATTCATTCCATATCGCGAGGGCAAATACTGATAGACCAGCAACTGCGAATGACCGCGCTCCTCCGGCGTCATTCCACCATCCCCCGTAGTCGTTGACGTCCCAGTCAGGGTCGCACCCCGCCCAAGTGCCTCTTTGGCATTGCCCGATAGCGAGCCGAAACTCATCCCGGCAATGGTGATGGGGATTTTTAACTCCAATGGTTTTTTCGCAAAGCGATCCCCCAGCACAACCCCGGTGCCGCACTTCTCACGATAGCCTTCCAGCGGGTATCTCGACATCGAAGCACCAAGAAAAAGCAGGTCATCGAGGCTCGGTACTTTGCGCTTCGCTCCGGCACCCCGGATGTCATAAAGTCCGGTTTCCGCTGCCCGACGTATCTCCGAAAGAGTGTAATCGTCGAACTTCGAACTTTTTCGTGGCGTGGTTGTCGGATTGGTGTAGGACACGTTTTTTCACTCAGGCAAGGGTTAGTAGGCGTCGGCACGATCTACGTCAAAATGATACAACTCGCGCGCCGAACCGTACCGTGTGAATTCCTCCGGACGAACATCGGTTACTTCCGCGGCCTTGAGGAGGTCGCCCAGCAACCGAAGATGCTCGTCTCGCATCTCTTTCTTGATGCAATCTGCACCGAGACTTTTTACTTGTCCCCTCACGAAAAGCCTCGCTTCGTAGATCGAATCGCCAAGGGCATCGCCCGCATCTCCGAGAACCACGAGATTGCCGCTCTGGGCCATGAAGGCCGACATGTGACCTACGTTACCCCGCACGACGATGTCGATCCCCTTACTTGAGATCCCGCATCGCGAGGACGCGTTACCCTCGATCACCAGCAGTCCGCCTCGACCGGTCGCGCCGGCGTATTGGCTTGCATCTCCGGTGACGCGAATCGACCCCGACATCATATTCTCACCTACGCCGGGGCCAGCCGAACCTTCGATTCTTATCTCGCCGCTCTGATTCATTCCCCCGCAGTAGTAGCCCACGCTTCCGCAGACCGTGATTTGCAGCGGGCCATCGACCCCCACCGCCACCGCATGGCTTCCCCGGGGATTGAGTACCTCCCACTGGGTATCGGCCTTGCCTCCGACGCGAAGCAGGTCCCCTTGTCGGTGCAATGCTGCGTTCAAATCACGCAGCGTATTTTGTTGTAAGTCGAAGCAACCCACGCGATTCAATGCTCCCAAAAATAGACCGTCGCCGGTTCCGGTTCCCAAACACGCGCTCGATCAATCGCCGGCAAATTCACCAGGGCACGGTACTCGGAACCAAAAGCGACGTAATCGTCCGTTTCTGCCAGGACTGCCGGTTTGCAGGCGATCGGGTCGCGAAGGACACCAAAACCGGTTCGCGTTCCCACCACGAACGTGTAGAAGCCATCCAGTTGCTCGAGTGCTCCCTCGAGGACCTTGCCCAGCGAGTTGCCCGAGTTGATCTGATGTGAGAGATACGCGGCCGCCACCTCGGTATCATTCTCGGTTTCGAAGGACACTCCCTGACGCCGCAACCCACGGCGGAGGTTGTTGTGATTCGAGAGAGAGCCATTGTGTACGAGGCACTGATCGGGTCCGGTGGAAAAGGGGTGTGCACCGCGCGTTGTTACGGCTGACTCGGTCGCCATCCTCGTATGTCCGATACCGTGTGTGCCGCTCATTTTCCCAATACTAAACCGACGGGCCACCTCAGATGGTGAACCGACTTCCTTAAAAATGGCCATCGCTTCGCCACGACCCATAATCCGCAATCGGGGAAATTCGTTCTGAATGATTTCCACCACACGATCGCTCACCTCTGTATCGACACTCACGACAGCATGCGTTTCAATTGTCTGTACGTCAGTTGCCTGGGGAAACTGTGCCTCAAGAACGTTTTTCAACTTCGGAAATTCCGAATCCGGTAAACTCGATTGGACTGTCAGCTTCGTTTTACCTGCAGCGGTCGTGCCATAGATGGCGAGCCCTGCACTATCGGGACCCCGATCACTCATGGTGACGAGCATCCGCTCCAAATGCAGGCCCAACTGGGATTGCAGTTCCGCATTCTTTGCAAACAGACCAACAATCCCGCACACGTGCCTTAAGCTCCCGAATTCCAACCGTTAAAAGGCGAACGCCGAAAGCGGAATTATAAACCGGCGCTGATGGGTTGGACAGGTGGCGCAAGACATGCGGTTGCCCGCCTGGCGACCATAACCATAGATGGGGAGAGAAAAACTCCGGTCGTTCCAAGATGGTAACCGTGCCGCGTGCGACCCGAGGCTACTCGTCCAATTCGCCCGCTTCGACTCGCTCGATACCCTGTGCGGCGGCTTCCTGGCTCAGCGGAAATTCAGGTCCTGGAGCAAAGTACTGGACATCGTCATCGAGGTAAAAAGGGCTCGGCAGTGTCTGCCCACCCACATTTACCTGACAACCGGCGGTGAGAAAAACGACGGAGAGAATGGGGAGAGCCAACCAAGCTCCTAACCGTGACATCGCATGACCCGATTGATTCATCCCGCGTCTCCTCGAACAGTAAGAACTCTGTGAATCCGCACAATCGTTATCTTCGTTATCGTCCACCGGGCGAATCAACTTGCATCAGATTCCGGAAAAGTTTGCGAGGAATACCCAATTTGGAACCGTCTCGAGTGCTGTCACCCACTTCCATCCGCCGCGAAACGGGTATGATGAGGTCCGCGGTTGCAGGGTCGAAAAAGTGCTTTTCTTCGGAACTCCCGCTGGCTTAAGGGGTAAGATTTGAAGAGCCCTAGGCTCTGCCGAGCGGGGACGCCGGCACACCGCCGCAGGTTCACTCGGTAGCCATGGCCGGGAACGATCTGACGCGGAAGGGCTGCTGGCACCGCTACTATGCGTGAGTCGACGAAGAAGAGGTGATCGAAAGAGGAGTCGGTGATGAAGAGAAAGTCTTCCGTTGTTGTCCTGTTCCTGTTGCTTCTGCCTTGTTGCCGACCCGTCTGGGGACAACCTGCGAGAAGTCAGGCCGTTATCAAACCGGTCTACTTCGCGGCAATGGAAGCTTTGAATCGGGGGCGCTACAAACAGGCAACTGATGGATTCAAACAGGCGGGGCGTAATGCCATCCGCTTTGGAAATCAACGCTGGGTCGATTCGATTTGCTACTACACCATGCTCGGCGAGGCACTCTACCGGCAGGGCCAACTCGACGAGGCGCGGAACTACTTCGAAGCGGCATTGAGCATCTATCTGCAGAACGCAGACTGGATGCTCCGCATGAAGTATCCACCCGTGATTGCACCAAAACGCACGCCCCGAGCTCCGAGCTGGGCCCGCAGTCCCCGCACGTTTGTCCTGGGAAATTTCCCGGAGGTCTTTTCCATACTCAGAAGTGGACCGAAACTGGTTCAAGGAAACGGCAAAACAGGTGTCGGCAATGTGCAAAAGTTGCAGTCGCTTCAGGCAAGTGAACTGGTGCGTTGTACTGCATTGGCTATCCACCGGTACACGGAACTCGATGGACCGCTCGCTCAATACAATCCGCTCTTGGAGAAGGTCCGGTCCGCCCTGGCGGAGAGGCAAACCGCACCCAACCACTGGTCACAAGCCTGGATCGATGTCCCCCTTGGTGTCGCTCAAGCGGCACTCGGAAAAAAAGAAATCGCCGCAGCTACCCTGCAGCGCGGCATTTTAGTCAATGGCAACCTGGACCATCCGCTGACCTGTGTGGCCCTGCTTGAATTAGGCAGAATCCATCTCGAGGAATCTCGTTACGAACAGGCGACTAATTTTTTTCAAGCAGCGGCTCTCTCGGCCTTTTATTACAATCAGCCGGCAGTCATCAACGAGGCCTTCTGCCTCACTTTTCTTGCCCACATCGCCAGTGGCCGTGGCGGAATTCCTGCAAATTTTGCGGATGCCACACTGTGGGCCAAAAGAAACAACCTAGTGGAAATGTTTGCTTCGCTGATGATCCGGACCGCGGAAGGTTACGCTGCCGCCGGGAATATTAAAGATGCGGACAGTACGCTCAATCGCGTACTGCCGGTGCTTCGTCGCAACAAGCTATCTGCAGCAAGGATCGGTGCAGAGGCAAATTTTGTGGGAGCTATCATCGCGTTCGCCCGCGGAAATTTTCGAGGGGGGGAAAAATATCTTTTCGATGCAATGCAATTTGAAAAATATGGCTCGGTAAGGCTTTTTCACATCTTTCTCGTCGAACGCGCTTATCGCCAAGGTACCATTCGCGATCGCGTTGCGATGGAACTCTTCGCAGACGTACTACGCGACCCCTCTGCCATCGTCTGGCGACATTCTCCCCTCGATGCGTGGAGCCAGCTACTCGTTCCCCAAATGTCGGCACTCGGATTGTGGTTTAATGCCGCTCTCAAACGCGACAAGCCGCTGCTTGCGATGGAAATTGTCGATCGCATGCATCGAATGCGTTTTCTCAGCGCCCAACCTCTCGGGGGCCGCATGCTCAACTTGTGCTGGGTGCTGCAGGGACCCGACGCGGCGATTTCTCAAGAAGCGCTCATGCAGCGGCAAGAGTTTCTCACCACTGCTCCCCGCTTTGGCGAGTTGAGTCGCCAAGCATCGCAACTTCGCAGTGAAATTTCCGATGCGGGTTTGCTTCCCGCAAACTTCGAACGGGCAAAGAAGCAGGAAGCACAACGGAAAAAACTTACCGATATCTATGCAAAGCAGGAACAAGAGCTCCTCAGAATGGTCATGCGCCGCGAAGCGGTGCCCTCGGTTTTCCCTCCGCTGCGAAATGCTGAGCAAATTCGTCAGGGGATGAAGGAGGGGGAAGCCATCTTGATGTTCTACGTCGCCAAACAGACACATTTCGGCTTTCTGATGACCCGGGAAAAACAACGCATCTGGAAGATACGATCGCCGAAGGACGTGCAGAACCATTTGAAGAATTTGTTAAAGGCAATGGGAAATTATGATGCCAACAGCGCAGTCAAACTTTCTGATTTGGCAGCCGCCGATTGGAAACAGACTGCCAACCAATTGCGGGAATCGCTGACAGATGGGGCAAAGATCGATTTAGGAAAAGACATTACGGATCTGATTGTCGTGCCGGATCACTTGTATTGGTACGTCCCCTTCGAAGCGCTCCAAGTGAACGAGCAATCGCCTCGAAACCTGCTTACAGAAACGCGCGTCCGCTATGCCCCGATGCTCAGCCTCACTGCCGGTGATGGGCGCGGCCGAAAGCAGTCGGGTGATTGGGCCATCTTTCGAGGCGAACTTTTCCCTGGCGAGGAGTCCGATGCATCGCAATCGGTGATGGAGAGACTCGGGGATTCTCTGCCCAAAACGCACACTATCGACCAATCATTGAAAACCAATGCGCATACTTTCTCCGGCATGCTCGATGGGCTGTTAATTTGGGATGACCTCGACAATTTGGAGCAACCGCCGCTTGGCTTGGCTCCACTGAAAATCGATGGGGGCCGATCGGGATCCACATTACAGGAGTGGTTGGGAGTGCCCTGGGCAAGTCCTGAGATCGTCGTGTTACCCGGATTTCACACCCCGGCAGAGAACTCGCTGAAGAAGGTAAAAACCAAAGGGATCGATCGACTCGGCGATGAATTATTTTTGACCAGCATGGGATTTCTCGGCTCGGGAACGCGGACCCTCATGTTGAGTCGATGGCGTATCGGCGGCGCAATCACAGCGGATTTGCTGACTGAATTTATCCAAGAGTTACCTCACACTTCTGCGGCCGATGCGTGGCAGCGCGCGGTACAAATTGTCGACCAAACAACACTCGACCCCCAAGCCGAACCCCGTATCAAATCGGATCCCGAAGGTCCACAGTTGACCGGGGCACACCCCTTCTTCTGGAGCAGCTTTTTGCTGATCGACCCCGGAGATCCGGCAGGCGAGGTGCAAAAAGAGCCGCCAGAAGACCTGAAATTTCCCGACGCAGCCGAAAACGACGAATAAAAATCGTCGTCTACCGACTCCACGCGTCGAATGTATGCACGCATAGCTCGATTAATCCATGCAGAGTGTGGTATGGGCGGGTATGCAGCGCCACAGAAATTTTTATAATCGTAGGTCTTCGCAATGAATTGTTTCGTTCACCTCTTTTTAGTGCCTATCAGCAGCTAGCACGACTGAAAGAAAAATGAGTTCCCAAACTACACTTTCCGACGCTATTGAATCGACGATCGCATCACTCCCCGCACATATGCAAGAATGGGTTCGAAAAGAAGCAGACCTGTGTAAACCCGATGCGGTCGAAATCATCACTGGCAAAGCAGACCAAATCATCAAGCTCGAGAACGAGCTGGAAGCGGCGGGTGCCTATACACGCCTGGACGAAGACATTTACGGGAAGCGCTGTTTTTATGCCAGAAGCGACAAAAACGATGTCGCCCGTGTCGAAGAGCGGACGGTGATCTGTACGGAGGATCCCGTCGATGCAGGGCCGCTGAACTTCTGGGTCGATCCGAGCGAAATGCACGGAAAGCTTGACAAACTGTTCGACGGAGTGATGAAGGGGCGAACCATGTATGTGGTGCCGTTTGTCACCAATCCCGCCGACAGTCAGTTCGCCACTGCCGGCGTCCAACTCACCGACAGTGCAAATGTGGTCTGCAACCTCTATCGGATGAGCAACCTTCAGGATGGTTGGCGGATTCTCGAAAAACAGACCCGCTTTCCGCGCATCACGCACAGCTTTGGAACACTGAATAAGGAAGACCGGTGGATCACCCACTTCCCGAAGGAGTTGTACTGCCGGACCATCAATAGCGATTACGGTGGGAATGCTCTAGGTCCGAAGAAGATCTTCGGCCTTCGCCTCGTCGGCATTCAGGCGTTGGAAAATGCAAAAAAGAAATCGCAACCCGACGAAGATGTTGGTATCGAACTCGTGGAGCATATGGCGCTCTTCGGCATCGACTACGGTGATCGGCGAGTGCACTTTGGTGCAGCGTTCCCGAGTATGTGCGGGAAGACCAATATTGCCACCGGAGTTGCCGAAGGCCCGATGGCTCAACACACTGTTTTCACGCTCGGTGACGATATCATCGGAGGAGCCACCAAGAAAGGTGATGGTAAGCTCTACGTAAATAATATTGAGGCCGGCATGTTCGGCGTGACTAAAGGGATGAGTGACTTTGCCAATAAGATGCTCATGGAAGCACTCCGCAATCCCAAGCCCGAAGTTCAGGACTGCGAAGGGGGACCGATTTTCACCAACCAGGTACTCGTCGATAACAACGGAAGCAAGCGGGTGTGGTGGAGTGACAGCGGAGAAGACTTTCCGCAAGGAGATGGTATCTCCACGTGGAATTGGCTCGGAGAGGAAATCGACGCGGCGGCCGAGGAACGTGACCAGAAGAACGCGCGCGTGACGATGCCGATCCGCAACGTTCCCCACTTGGATTCTGACTACAGTAACAACGAGGGCGTTCCGCTCGACGTTGCCCTGATCGGCGGGCGTTCCAGTAAGTTACATCCGCTCATCAGTCGCGCCCGTTCCTGGAACGAAGCGGTTTATCACGCTTTATGCCAGTTCAGCGAACCGACGGCGGCTGCCGTGGGACAAAAGCCTCGGTACGACCCGATGGCGAACCGCCCGTTCATCGCCTTTAATGTGAGTGACTATGCTCAAAAATGGCTGGACATTCCCAACAAGACCCCGAATCCACCGGCTGTTTTCAGCGTCAACTGGTTCCGCCGGGATGATGAGGGAAATTTCATTTGGGATGGTTTCGGTGCAAACTATCGAGTCCTCGACGCAGCTGTCCGGCAACTCGAAGGGAAAGACTCCTGGGTGGAAACGCCCATTGGTCTGGTGCCCCAACCGGAGCAGATAGATATCAGCGGGCTGAAATACACGACGACCAGCGAGCAACTTGCGGAGATTCTCGTCCCC
>JAQWPY010000086.1 GCA_029245145.1 Pirellulales bacterium
TCCCCCGCTTCCCTTCTCCGCTGCAGCCACCACCGATCGAGCCGCGTCCTCCACGTGAATCAGATTCAAATAACCGGCTGCAGGTGCTGGAATCGGACGATGGGCCAAAAGATCGCCAGCCCGGGGGAGTCGCCCCGGGCCATAGATACCCGCAAGTCGCAAAATAGTCGCTTCCTTCCCACGGGCATGCGATTGAAGAAGTTGCTCCGCAGCCAAACAGGCCCGCGTTCCCTCGCGATTCCCGACAACCGCAGAGGTTTCATCGACCCAATCACCGTCAGCCTCCGCATACACACCGGTCGAACTGATGTAGAGCACTCTCTCAGCGCTCGCAGATATCGCGTCGAGTACATTACGCAGCCCCTCCACGTAAACCTTATGGATACTCGACGCGCAAGATCGGTCGTAGCCGACGGCAAACAAGAGTGTATCCACTTCCGGCAGATCGACCAAAGACTTTGGCTCCAGCACATCGGCTACTTGCGGGTGCCACCCAGTGGTCGCAAATTCGCTGGCATGCGCCTGCGTTCGCGTAACCACATGAACCGTATCCCCCGCGTGATGCCAAAGATCTGCCACCCGCCTTCCGAGATATCCACAACCTACAATCAAGCGGTTCACGCGTCCCCTCCGTCATCGAGCGGTAGCGGTGGATCACCACTGCCCGCTTCAAGATAGGCAGCGAGAATAATTTGTGCCGCGATTTTGTCTCTTTTCTGTTTTCGCTTTTTTTTCGAAGCCGCCGCCTGTATTAACACCTCATCGGCAAACTGCGTGCTGAATCGCTCATCGAAAAAGGTGACGCAAACCCCAGTCGTCGCGGTGAGCCACTCGCCAAATTTTCGCACCTCGGTCGACTTCTGACTTTCCTGACCGCTGAGATGCACCGGCAGTCCCACAACCCAAAGGACGATTTCCTCCCGATCAGCGAGTTCTCTAAAATATTCGCTATCCCGCGCCTGCCCATGACAGACATACTGTTCAAGCGGACTTGCTATTTTTTGCTGGGGATCGGTTATCGCAATTCCCATCCGCACGGTGCCGAAATCAACCGCTGCAATCCGGCCCGGCACGTCAGCTTTTACTCGCGGATCGTCATTCAAAAAACACCTCGCACTTTTTGAATTCGTACCAAAACCGAGTGACAACGCGCTCAGCTTGTCTCGCTGATCCCGTTTCTTTTTTTTGGCACCTTCTGCACCACGTTATAACGCGCACCGCGCCATCCGGCACCCGGGCTGTTCTTGACGCCCGCGTTGACGATCGTGCATGGGTCTGATACTCTCGGACCTCGCTGGCGGTTTCCTTTGCATCCCCGGACATTGCGAAGTGGAAAAAGCGGTCAACACTTTTTTATATGGAAAAAATAAATTATGCCGCACGAAATTACGTTAATCCGTGGTGACGGAACCGGCCCCGAACTTGCCGAGGCGGCTCGCAAATGCGTCGACGCAACGGGAGTGGAGATCACATGGGACGTCCAGGAGGCCGGAGTCGACATCATGGAAACGGCGGGGACCCCCATCCCCGAGAGTACCCTCGATAGTGTCCGCCGCACGCGGTGTGCGCTCAAGGCTCCCATCACGACCCCGGTAGGCACCGGCTTCCGCAGCATCAACGTCTACTTAAGACAGGAACTTGGCCTCTTTGCGTGTATCCGGCCCTGCAAACAATACAAGGGTGTCCGCAGTTATTTTTCATCACTACCGGTCGATATAGTGATCGTCCGAGAGAATACGGAAGACCTCTATGCGGGCGTGGAATTCGAGGCCGGAAAACCCGAGACGACCGAGTTAATCGAATTCATCAATCAACTCCCTTCTGATCGAAAGATTAAAACTACTGGGGCTGAAACGGGTGTCTCGATCAAACCGATGAGCGTTTCGGGAACCGAACGGATCGTACGCTGTGCCCTCGAATATGCCAGAGACAACGGACGGAAAAAGGTCACCGCCGTGCACAAGGCGAACATCATGAAATACAGTGATGGACTTTTTCTGGCGACGGCCCAACGTGTGGCAGAAGACTATCCCGATATCGAATTCGAGGAGCGGATCGTAGACAACATGTGCATGCAACTGGCGCAAAAGCCGGAGTTGTACGATGTGCTGGTCCTACCTAACCTCTACGGTGATATCGTGAGCGATCTCGGCGCGGGATTGGTGGGAGGACTTGGCGTAGCGCCGGGTGCAAATATTGGCCCCGAGGGTGCAGTTTTTGAAGCAACTCACGGAAGTGCCCCGAAATACAAAGGGCAAAACAAGGTGAACCCCACGGCACTCATTCTTTCCGGCATGCTCATGCTCCAACATCTGGGCGAACGTGACGCGGCTGAAAGGCTCGAAGCGGCCGTGGCTGCCGTGATCGCCGAAGGGAAACAGGTAACGTACGACCTCAAGCCGGATCGCAACGACCCCACGGCGGTGGGTACTCAAGAAATGGCGGAAGCAATATGCAAACGATTGCGATAGCGAAGTCATCGCGTTAGAAATATTTTGAGTCAGAGCATGGAAGATCGTACTCTCCAGCCAACCTTGCATCGGACCGCATGAGGCAGGTGATCGTATTGCTCAATCCCTCAACATTTAGAGCAATCGTAAGCGGTCGGCGGCGCGATCTGCGAGCCCACGCCACACGGGCTTTTCTAAGTTTGCTCTCTTTTCCCTATCGGGGAATTGTCTTCCTTCGAAATCGGCTCTTCGACCGGGGGTGGCGGGCCGTTCATCACGTGGATGTGCCTGTGATCAGCATCGGTAACATCACCTTAGGAGGAACCGGCAAAACGCCAACGGTGGCGTGGCTCGTCCAGTGGTTCAGCGCACATGGAATCAAAGCAGCCATCGTATCGCGCGGTTACAAAAGCGATTCGGGAAAGCAAAATGATGAAGCACTCGAATTGGCTGAAAAGCTACCCGGCGTACCCCACATACAAAATCCGGATCGCCTCAAAGCTGCACAAACTGCCATCGCGGAACATCAAGCGGAGGCGATCGTTCTGGACGATGGATTCCAACATCGTCGACTCGGGAGAAATTTTGATCTCGTCCTCATCGACGCGACCGAACCGTTTGGATTCGAAAAGTTGTTTCCGCGCGGAACGCTCCGCGAGCCACTCACGAACCTAAAAAGGGCGGACGTCGTGGCGCTCACGCGGATAGATTCGATCGCCACAGAAGACCGGAAGGCGCTCTGGCAGCGGATCGAATCGCTTGCCCCGGGAGTCTGCCAGATAGAGATTGCCTATCGTCCCGTGCACCTCATGGACCACAACGGGAACACGGTGTCGCTCTCGGTACTCGATCATGCCCGGGTAGCCGCATTTTGCGGTCTGGGAAATCCTCAAAATTTCAGCCGGATGCTGTCACAAAATAATTGGGATCTGCTCTCGCTTCAGGAATATCCCGACCATCATCACTACACCCCTCACGATGCGCAATGGCTGAAAGAACACTGCGAAGCGATGGAATCGGACGCCGTTCTCTGCACCCACAAGGATTTGGTCAAAATCGGACCTCTCTGGAAAAGTGCGCTTCCGCTTTATGGGGTCATCATTGAAACGGAAATAACTCTCGGATCCGAAGCGATTGAGACCATATTGCAGCGATGTTTACAGCAGCGCACATGACCGCGATCCGAGCGACTCGGTTAGAGGAAACTCGAGTCCTGGAAAAATTCCGCTCATTTTTACTCCCAAGATCCAATTCGCTTCGAAGCTAGCATCTCCGGGACGCAAAATTCTCTGGCCGCAATCCGCGACGGTCGCTATAACCAGCGTGCCCATGACGACGGGCTCGTTTTAGCCTCCCATGCTTTATTCACCGGGAGTACCCATTATGGACCAACTCGACTTACTCTCTGCAATCGACCAACTCGGTCGACCTCGTGTGCTGGTGGTCGGTGACTTTATGCTCGACCGCTACACGTGGGGAAACGCCGAACGCATCAGCCAGGAAGCCCCCGTTATTCTGCTGCAGGCAGACGAGCAGGAAAAAAAATTAGGGGGGGCGGCAAACGTTTGTCAATCGCTTTTATATCTCGGCGCCGACGTGGTGGCAGCCGGTGTTTTAGGTGACGATGAAGCAGGAGTATGCATCCACCAAATGCTCAATTCGATTGGAGTGGAATGCGATTTATTGATCCATGATCCGGATCGAGCAACGACGACCAAAGATCGCTTCATGGGAAGGGCTGCCAATCGTCACCCGCATCAGATTTTACGTGTCGATCGAGAAGTCCGAAAAGAGATTTCGGCCATCCATGCCTCTAAAATTATCAGCGGGCTGCAGAAGAAGCTGATCAGTTGTGATGCGATCCTTGTATCGGATTATGGAAAAGGAACGCTTACGGAGGGACTGCTTCGTCAAATCATCGACCTTGCCAGCGAGCAAAGTGTGCCGCTTATCGTCGACCCTGCTGCAGATCGCAAATGCGAGATCTACCGCGGTGCTACCATGATCACACCGAACCGCTCAGAAACGGAGCGGATAACTGGTTTGACGATCGACGATCCGGCTCGCGCCGTACAATCCGGAAAGAAAATTTGTGAATTGGCCGACTTGGAAGCTGTCCTTGTGACCCTCGACCGGGATGGCATGGTACTGGTGGAGCGGGAGGGCGATGGCGAAATATTTCCGACCGACCCGCGGACGGTCTACGACATCACCGGGGCCGGTGATATGGTGCTTGCCACCGTAGGACTCTGTCTTGCCGCTCATCAACCTCGACCGATTGCAGCCAAACTGGCAAATGTCGCGGCCGGCCTTGCAGTCGAGCAAATCGGCGCGGCCGTCATCCACCGCACTCAGTTACGTAGCAGGCTGCGTGACCGACAACATCCGCCCGAGGCAAAACTTGTGGGTTTGCCACAGGCAGAGCAAATGGCCGGTGTACAACGCGCAAGTGGCAAGCGAATCGTTTTTACCAACGGGTGCTTCGATCTGTTACATGTCGGCCACATCACCTACTTGCAGCATGCATCTACGTTCGGCGATTTTCTTGTGGTAGGTCTTAACAGCGACCGCAGCGTTCGACATTTGAAGGGTGACACGCGACCAGTCATTCATCAGCGAGATAGGGCAGCCATTTTGTCTGCGCTACAGTGCGTCGATCTCGTCATTATTTTTGATGAAGAAAATCCGCTTCACTTAATTGAGCGGCTCCGTCCCGATGTGCTTGTCAAAGGCGGAGACTACCGTTTGGACCAAGTGGTGGGTCGATCCTTGGTCGAATCGTATGGTGGAAACGTGGTTACCACTCCGCTCGTAGAAGGGGTATCTACGACAAGCATCCTCGAAGCAGCTCAGGTGTAGCGCCCTTGGCAGCTACGAATCGGTCACCTGCGGCAGTTCGAAAATAGACTGGCTCTTGACGATGGCATAGTCGTCTGGAAATGTATGAAATGCCTGAACGCGCAGCACCCGCATTCGCACATCGATATGAATGTAGCTGATCGCTCCGATCGCTAGTCGGCCGCTCGAATCGAAGCGGTAAATCATGCCCTCCGTTTCATCGTTGTCCTGAAACAAATCGTTCTGATAATTCCAGAAGACATCGGGTTGGACTTTCTCCAACTGAAATCCCATCAGATAGCGGACGCCCCCACGGCAATCCACTTGATCATTCCGTTCACCCTGAAGGCGATAGGAAAGCAAGCGCCGCTTCTGCGGCAGCGGGGTATGTGCACCGGTCGCAACCTCGGTCAGGGTAATGTCCTGATGCCGCCATGCGACAATATGCCCTGCACTTGTAATGTCGATCCTCGCTTCATACTCGCCATGCTCGACCGTGCGGCTACAAAAGACCTGAAAGAGTTCGGGATGCAATGGCCTTCCATAAAGTTGAAAAACCAACTCGGCAACTTTTGGGCGAATGGAAAGCACGTTTATTTATCTTAAATGCATGTAATTCAAACCGAAAGAAATCGTCTTTCGGCATTATAGACCCACATTGCAAGGCAGACAAAGAGCGCTCAAACGTTCACACGCGATTCACATCGGAACCTTGAAATATTTCGATCGCGTCATTCGCAGCCGACACGAAACAAGGTTCTTTGCGGGCCGCTAGACGCTCGGAAACCCGACGATCATGTCGTAAACCGCGTGAGTACCAGCTGCGATACCGAAACCCCGAAAGACAAATAGAAGGCAGAAGAATCCTCCGGCCATCGCTCGAAAGGAAAAGCTCGCCCACTCAAAGATGTCGCCGTAGGGACCGATGTAATGTGCGAAGGAGAACAGCAAGCTCGTCAGCACGAGTGCTCCGAAAATCCGTGCTTTCTGTGACACGATGACCAAGCCGATGGCCGCCATCACAAGAGGCAACAGCATCAAACGAAAAAGCAACTCTTCGTAGACCCCGGCACCGAAGTACCGAACAATTCTACTGAAGGTTTCGTTGGCAATTTGCTCGACCCCGATCTCACAGTCGAGTTGTACCCCGGCAATGGAGAGCACATTCGTCTGCACGTGCGCAAAGGCGAGCAACACGACAGCCAGCAACACCGATTCCGCGCTCATGGCATAAATCACGTTAGTAGAAATCTTCCAAGGTTGTCCGGTCGCGTGGTGCCACGCCAATAAAATGGCGAGAGTCAGAATCGGCAGTAGAAACCAGCTGACCAATCCGGAAGAGGTCAAGAGTTGCTGCAGCCAGATTGCGGCGCCGTTGCGGACGGCACCCTCTCCTAGCCACCAACTGCCGAGTTCATAAAAAACAATCAGAGGGAGAACGAAAAAGAAACTCGCCAGCGGTCTCCGCGATTGATTCCAGTAGTCGGTCGACACAGCCGACACTGATCGCGCTTCGTTCTGGATGCGAGAAAGCATAGTCGATCCGCACTCCGCGGGGAAAACGTGAGAAGCCCCTCATCGACGAGGACCGTCTTCCTTTCATCGACCCCTCCCCTGCCTTCCCATCAGTCTCTCGAAACGGGGTGCTGTTTGAGTTAAACTCCGGAAATGCGGCTTATTTAGTACCACCCTCACTCTGGCGACTCGCACGGTCGCACCCCCCCTTCGATCGTTACCAAGCGGCTAGAATCATCGGAATGACCGTCACACTCGACGATATTTACCAGCGACTCTATCAGGCATACGGACCGCAGCACTGGTGGCCTGCTGAATCACCCTTTGAGGTAATGATTGGCGCCGTGCTGGTTCAAAACACTGCCTGGAACAACGTGTCGCTCGCCATCGAGAATTTGCGCGACGCTAACCTTCTCACCCCGCAGGCACTGCACCGTATAGCACCAGCGGAACTTGAGCAATTGATTCGACCCGCAGGCTATTTTCGCATGAAGACTCAGCGATTGCGCAATCTACTTGATTACTTATTCATCCAACACGATGGCTCACTCGAGCGAATGTTTGCCACCGATCTAGAGACGCTGCGCATCGATCTTCTGGCGATCAATGGCATCGGCCCCGAAACGGCCGACTCGATTCTACTCTATGCTGCGAACAAACCTATTTTCGTAGTCGATACCTACACGAATCGAGTACTCAAGCGACACGGTTGGATGGAATACGAGGCAGATTATCACGCGATTCAGGATCATTTTCAGGCCGCTCTCGAACCTGATGTCAAGCTTTACAATGAATACCACGCTCTTCTGGTGCGCGTTGGCCACCTCCACTGCCGGAAAAAACCGAATTGCGATGAATGCCCACTTGCCGAATGGCTTCCCCCGGCAGGCATCGTTGAACCTTGCACATGAATCAGAAACATGACCTCGTCGCTGCACCGGATTCCCGCTGGCATTTTTGGATTGATGTTGGTGGTACCTTCACCGATTGCTGCGCAAAACGTGCCGATGGAAAAACTCGACGTCACAAATTACTCAGTTCGGCAGTGACCAAAGGCACCGTCGGCACCGGATCGGACGGGCGGCGGATTGTCGACCCGGCGAGAACTGAAGATCCCGACAATTTCTGGTGCGGCTATCAATGTCATCTTCTCGACCAGCATGGAACTCTCATCGATAAAAATCGTGTCACGGCATTCGAAATCGCCAACGGAACGCTTACTTTAGAAAAACCGTGGCCCGATGGTTCATCGCCTGCCTCTTACGAACTCTTCTCAGATGAGGAGGCGCCCATCGTCGCGATACGATATTTACTCCAACTGCAACTCACCGATCCGATTCCTGCCGTTTCGGTGCGACTCGGCACCACGCGGGGCACGAATGCATTGATTACGCGAAGCGGAGCCAAAACAGCACTTTTGATCACACGTGGTTTTGGTGATGCGTTGGAGATCGGATATCAAAATCGACCCCATCTTTTTCAACTCGCAATCAAGAAAATGCCCCCCCTTTATCAGGCCGTGGTGGAAGTCGATGAGCGGATCACGACCGATGGCGAAGTACTCGTTTCACTCGACCACGATTTTGTCCGCAAAGAATTATCGCATCTTCACGACGCAGGATTTGATTCGGTGGCAATATGCCTGCTGCACGGATTTGCGCATCCAATTCACGAATTACAGATTGAGCAGATAGCGCGCGATCTCGGGTTCCAAAACGTAAGTGTCTCGAGTCGTGTCGCTCCCTTGATCAAACTCGTATCGCGGGGAGATACGACCGTCGTCGATGCCTATTTAAATCCCGTACTCGATAACTATCTACGTAAGCTCCGCGACAAACTTCCCGGAAGTGATCTACGAATACTTACTTCGGCCGGTGGGCTGGTAACTGCCGAAAGTTTCTACGGAAAGGACAGCATTCTCTCGGGACCAGCGGGCGGAGTTGTCGGATTTGCGCATGCCGCGCGTGCCGTGGGACACGATCGAGCGATCGGTTTCGATATGGGAGGAACCAGCACCGATGTTTCGCGGTTCGATGGACAATTCCAACTGGAATACGAAACAAAAAAAGCCGGGGTCCGGATGGTGACGCCGATGATGGCAATCGAAACCATCGCCGCCGGTGGAGGATCGATTTGCTCGTTTGATGGGGTGAAACTCGTCGTCGGCCCGAGCAGCGCGGGGGCCGATCCGGGACCGGCCTGTTATGGACGCGGTGGGCCACTCACCGTGACGGATGTCAACTTACTGCTCGGTAAAATTTTGCCCGAATTCTTCCCCTTTCCGCTTGATCGACAGGCTGCCGAAGCGCAAGCAGAATTATTGATCAACGAGATTGATCGAGCCAACGGTCAGCGGTATGGCATCCACGAATTGGCCTCGGGATTTTCAAGGATTGCAGTTGCAAATATGTCTGCGGCAATCCGCTCGATCTCCGTTTCGTCTGGCGTCGACCCTCGAGAGTACCTGCTTGTCGCTTTCGGTGGTGCAGCCGCGCAGCATGCCTGCGCGGTCGCCCGCGAACTCGGCATCCGCAAAATCCTCAATCATCCGGACGCGGGTATTCTCAGTGCGCGGGGTATCGGGCAGGCAGACGTCACACGACACGCTGCGACCGGCATTTATCAACCCTTCGGCAGTGAGATTGCTCCCACCCTCGATGAAACATTCGGTCGTCTTACGGATGATCTGTTCAACCAAGTGCGCAGTGAGGGGATTGCGGCCGACCGAATCGAGGTCCGCAGATCGCTCGACCTGCGATACCAGGGATTGGACGCATACCTCACGGTCACCGAACCAAGCGATGGGCAATTTAAGACAGCGTTCCATCGAGCGCACCAAGATCGCTACGGCTATATTCTCGATCGCGATTTGGAGGTGGTGGCGGCCCGCGTTGAGGTAACCGGTCGCTCCGCGGAATGCAGTCTGCCTTCACACTCGGCCGACGCGAATGTGCCGACAACGCAACTGACAACCGAGGTTTATTTTGGTGCGATCACGCACGATACCCCGGTCTTCAAACGCTGTGCATTACAGGCAGGTGACCGTATCCAAGGTCCGGCCGTTGTTGTCGAATATGCATCGACCACCGTCCTCGATCCTGGCTGGAGTGCGGAGGTACTCACCGGCGGTGAACTCCTTTTGAACGATACCAGCACCTCAACGCGAGAAGCTGTTTCGACAAAAAATGACCCGATCATGCTCGAGGTTTTTAACAACCGCTTCACTGCGATTGCCGAACAGATGGGCATTACTCTTCGCAATACTTCCATCAGCGTTAACGTAAAAGAGCGACTCGACTTCAGTTGTGCGATTTTCACTCCCGCAGGAGACCTCGTCGTCAACGCCCCACACATACCGGTACATCTTGGCGCCATGAGTCAAGCCGTACGAAGTATTCTGAAAGATAATCGTCGCATGCGTCCCGGCGATGTTTTTGTGACCAATGATCCTTATCGAGGTGGCTCGCACCTACCGGATGTTACGGTCGTCACTCCGGTCCACGACATCGAAACCGAACAATTGCTCTTCTTCACCGCGAGTCGGGCGCATCATGCAGAAATTGGTGGAATCCGTCCCGGATCGATGCCACCATTTTCTCGAAACCTTGGGGAAGAAGGTGTACTGATTCGCAATTTTCATCTGATTGAGCAAGGAAAATCTCAAGGACAGAAGCTTCGCGAATTGCTGCTTTCTGGCGATTATCCGTCACGCAAGGTTGATGACAATTTGGCTGATATCGCAGCCCAGGCGGCAGCCAATCGCCAAGGTGCAATCGAGTTACAGCAACTGATCATGCATTATTCGTTTCCGGTCGTCGAAGCCTACATGCACCACGTTCAAGGCGCTGCAGAACACAAAATGCGAGCGGCCCTCTCATCGATAAAAAACGGCGAGTACCGATACACCGATTACCTCGACCTCAATGGCGACGAGGCGGCTATTTGCGTCTGCGTGACCATCGAGGGAGATTCTGCCGAAATCGACTTTTCTGGAACTTCTGCGGTTCTGCCGAGCAATCTCAATGCAAACCCCGCGATCGTCACCGCAGCCGTGATGTATTGCTTGCGATGCCTTATCGACGAGGACATTCCTCTCAACGAAGGCGTACTCGCTCCGATACAAATCATATTGCCCGAGTGTTTTTTGAATCCACCTCAGGGTGAAGCAGCAAAAGAGTGCGCTGCCGTTGCAGGGGGCAACGTGGAGACGTCACAACGAGTCGTCGATGTCATTCTCGGGGCACTTGGGGCAGCGGCGGGCAGCCAAGGTACGATGAACAATCTACTTTTTGGTGATGAGACATTTGGCTACTACGAAACGATAGCTGGAGGAAGCGGGGCAACACCGGATGCCTCCGGGGCCGACGCGGTACACACCCATATGACCAACACACGGATTACCGACCCGGAGGTTCTCGAAAAGCGGTATCCTGTCCGCTTGCACGAATTTTCAATCCGGAAGGATTCCGGAGGAGCCGGGATGTGGTGTGGCGGCAATGGTACCGTACGACGCATCGAATTTCTTAAGGATCTCGAGGTGTCAATTCTTTCCCAACGCCGTGCCGCTCATCCGCCATACGGCTTGTTCGGCGGTAAACCGGGTGCGCTCGGCCGCAATACCTTAAAGCGAGTGAGTGGATCGGTTGAGTCGCTTCCCGCGCTGGTGGAATTTTCGGTCGAGTCTGGCGATACGCTCTTGATTGAAACTCCGGGGGGTGGCGGATTTGGTAAACCATCGTGAGTTGTCGGACCCGCGTAACGCGCGTTAGAATCGGACACACTTCGAAACCCAACAAGAAAACTTTTTAGAACGATGGCAGGACATTCACACTGGGCCGGCATCAAGCACAAGAAAGCCCTGATTGACAACAAACGCGGCAAGCTTTGGGGAAAACTTTCCAAAGCGATTATCGTCGCCGCCAAAATGGGTGGCGGTGATCCGGATCAGAATCCGCGCCTGCGACTGGCAATATCGGACGCCAAATCGGGAAGGATGCCGAAAGATACGATTGAACGTGCAATCAAAAAGGGCACCGGTGAATTAGAGGGGGGTAACTTTGAGGAAATCGTTTACGAGGGTTACGGGGCGGGGGGTGTCGCTGTGTATTGCGATATCCTCACCGACAACCGCAACCGGACTGCACCGGAAATTCGTAAGATATTCGAACTCGGAGATGGCAAATTAGGGGCCACCGGATGCGTTGCCTGGATGTTTGAACGCAAGGGCCTCTTTCTCATTTCGAAAGAAAACAGCGACGAAGATACCCTCATGGAAATCGCGCTGGAAACCGAGGCAGACGATGTACAGACGACGGAGGATAAATTTGAAATCAAATGTGATGTCGATGCCTACGGTGACGTTGCAGACGCCCTCCAGCAGGCAGGCATCGAGATCGATATGCAACAACTCACTCGGATTCCGTCCACCACCATCGACCTCGACGCCACGACGGCAAAAAAAGTGATGCGATTAATGGAAAAATTGGACGACCACGATGACGTACAAAGTGTTTCGTCGAATTTCAATATTTCCGATGAGGTGATGACGCTCCTTGAACAGGACTGAAACCGCGCACCTGAAAAAACGATGAGCGACACGTCACTCGATCGGCTTCAAGGAAACGTGGACCGGCACATTCTCCGAACTGTGAGCCGAATCCTGCTCTTGTGCGACCAATGGTTCTGATATTGCGTTCGCAGGAAGATCATCTTCGGGATCGGCATGGGGGGGAAACCACGAATGGTAGATACGATAGGAGGCGGGCACCAGAATCAAAATCAATCCGGTTGCTAGAAGCAACCCGAAACTCAAACTATTGGCCATCGGAATCAGAACTTGCGCTTGGAATGATGTTTCAAGCAAAATCGGGAGCAGCCCGGCCACCGTGGTAAGTGTGGTCAACAAAACGGGACGGAATCGCCGTCGACCTGCATCGATGAGAGCCTCATCGATCGGCACTCCGTCTCGAACGCGACGGTTAATGAAGTCAATCAGGACGATCGAGTCGTTGACAACCACGCCCGTAAGAGCCACCAGACCAAAAAAACTGAAAAGTGTGATCGGTAATCCCATCAAAGCATGACCGAATATGGCTCCGATCACACCGAACGGAATGATCAAAAAGATCAACAGCGGTTGAAGATAAGATCGGAAGACAAGGGTCAGCAGAAAAAACATCACCAGCAGCGCAATAATCGTACCGAAAAGCAAACTCCCGATCGACTCGTTCGTTTGCTCTTGTTGCCCCTCCCATCGCACTTGGACATGGGGAAACTCGGCCAGCAAATTCGGCATAAAATCTTCTTGCAGGTTCCGCACGATCGTATCCGCGTTGCCAAGTCCTTCCTCCACATCCGCACTGATGGTGATCGATCGCAGTTGATCGACCCGATTGATTTCGGAATAACCTCGATTGACGTCGATTTCGGCCAACTCCATGAGCGGACGCTCCTGCCCATCCCCCGTGCGCACGCGAAGTTGTTCGAATTCTTTCAGCGACTTTCGATCTGCTTCCGGATAACGCACCATTAATTTTACTTCGTGTCGGCCTCTCTGCAGACGCATCACCTCTTCGCCGTAGTAGGTTGCTCTGACCGTTTCCGCAAGATCGGCCGTGCTCACACCCATTGATTTTGCATCGTCGCGAACGCGCAGCTGGTACTCCCACTTACCAGGTCGCGAGTCATCCTCGATATCGTAAACGCCCTTATACGACCTCCGGAGTTTGTCCTTACACAGTTCGACTGCCTCTTCCAACTTATGGAAATAGGGTGCGGCCGAGAGCAACTTGAATTCAATCGACTTGCCACCGGGGCCAAAGTTTGGAGCCCCAAAAGTCACGCTCTCGGCACCCGCAATCTCGCCCGTTTGCTCTCGCCAGCGGGCAATAATTTCCTGGCTCTTGATTGTCCGCTGCGTCGTGTCGGCAAGTTGCACCTCTATATTTCCGACATGGCTACCGAATGTCTCAGCCGCCTTTGCGGGATTGTCGGAAGTCGCCTGAGTTCCGATATTGCGATGCGCCAACTGTACCAACGGGCTGTCGGGCGGAGAGAGCTCTTCATTCAATTCCCAGAGCGCCGTTTCAATCTGATCGGTCGCGGCTCGAGTCACAGCGAGCGGGGTCCCATCCGGAAATGCTACCTTTGCGCGAATCACGTTACTATCCAACTTCGGAAAAATGACGAAGGGCACAATACCTGCCCGCACGAAACCCACAGCAACGAGCAGCAACGATGCGGCTCCCGCGAGTACGACCCAACGACATTCCAAACTCCAGCGAAGAACCGGCAGGTATACGTTTTTGACAAAACGGTCTAAAAGTGCTGCTGTTCCTTGATTGATGCGTCTGAATGGCCTGAGCAAAAAATGGAAAACGTAAAAGATTGTTGACAGAAATTGGAACAATAAACTTTTTCGGTGTGCGAGATGACAGGGAAGAATGAAAATACTCTCAAAGAGTGAAATGGCAAGCATGGCGATCACGGCAATCGGCATCACGGCAATGAATTTCCCCATAACGCCCGAGACAAACAACATCGGCCCAAAGGCAACAATGGTCGTCGAGACCGAGGCAATCACCGAGGGGGCAACTTCTTTGGTCCCATCGATGGCGGCTTGAATCAGCTGTTTGCCCATTTGGCGGTGGGCATAGATATTTTCTCCCACGACAATCGCATCATCGACGACGATCCCCAATGCCATCAGAAAGGCAAACATACTCAACATATTGAGTGTTTGCCCTCCGAATAACAGCAAGCTTCCCGCACCGAGTAGCGAAATAGGGATTCCTAAGGCCACCCAGAAAGCCAACTTCAACTCGAGAAAAATGGCCAACACGAAGAAGACAAGGATGAGGCCCATCAAACCGTTTTTGATGAGCATATTTAAACGATCTTCGACGTCCACCGACATGTCCTGCCAGGTCACCATGCTGTAGCCCCCCGGCAAGCTACGATTTTTTGCGTAGTCGCGGACCACTTCAGTCATCGCCAGAAGATCTTCATTGCTGGTCCTCTCCACTCCCAGCACGAGTGCCGATCGCCCATTCACCTCACTCACGGAAACCGCATCGGTGAACTCATCTTTGACCGTACCCAAATCACCCAGGGTCAGGACCACACCTGCCTGATCGGTCACGATCGGGATCCTGGCAATTTCCGGGCCGCTGAGTTGTTTATTTTTTCCCCGCAGCAACACATTCTGTCCCTCGCCCCGCATCGTCCCACCGGGAAGTTCCAGATTTTCCCTCCGGACGATTTCAGCCAAGCGCTGGAGCGTCAGGCCGTATTTTCGCAAGGTCGCCTCATCTATCTCGATATCGATCTGATAATCGCGCCCTCCTTGCAATTTCACCTGTGAGACTTCAGGAAATCGCAACAAATCATCCCGAATCATTTCGGTCATCGCCCGCAATTGAAGGTCATCGACCGGGTCTTGTCCCTCCGGCACCAAGACCCCGAGCTTGATGGCCGGCCACCGCATCGTGATTTGTTGCACCTCGGTGTCTTCGGCGAGATCCGGGAAGCTCGGTATTCGATCAACCTCGGAGCGAACTTCGTTGACGATTTTCTGCACGTCCTCCACGTCGCTGCGAAGTTCCAGAATGACATTCCCGGAACCCTCCTTGGCCACAGACGTCATTTTTTTTACGCCGTCCACCGTGCGGACGGCTTCTTCGATCTTCTGGCAAATACCCTTTTCAATTTCCTCGGGACTCGCTCCCGGATAGGTGACGCTGACGAGGACCACTTCCAGGTCGAATTGAGGAAAGACCTCTCGCCGCATTTTGACGAGGCTGAAGGTTCCCACCGCTAAAATGGCCACCATCAGCATGTTCATGGCAGGCGTATTTTTGATCGCCCACCGAATCGCATTCTGCATTTTCACGATCCTCGCGACGGGGAGGACTGCGGAGAAGATGTTGCCGTTTGCCCCACCTTTCTCAGCGGCATTCCGATGACCGGAAGTGGCAGTGGCGAAGTGATCACCTGGTCGCCCTCGCGAATCGCCGCCTGATCGGCAAGAATCAACGCCTGCTGATCCACGATCATCACCACATCAACCTCTTCGGTATTCAGCTTGCTATCCTGAAGCAACCACACGCGGTCACCTGGACGAATCGCACTGGTAGGTACGGCGAGCAGCGGACGTTTGGGATCGATCTTTATCTGCAACGTGACAAACATGCCGCGAAGTAAGGCCGGCGGCGCTGCAACGTCTCCGAGGCCATTTTTCCCGATCGACGTGGGGCTTCGGTCTTTCACAATGGCCACACAGGGAACGGTCCGCGTGGCCGCATTGACCCCTGCCCCATCGTACCTCGCCAAAAAGCCCTGCCACTGATAGACCCCGTCTTCCAAGGCAAGCGTTATGTCGATGGGGAGGTTCGGCAGATCGTAATTGCTCCCCGGGATCTTCGCATCTTTCGATTCGTCTGAATCGGTATACTGCCATAACCACTGCAATTGGTTGTACTGTAGATTGAAATGTACTTCGACTCTTGAGGTATCTTCAATCCTTGCGACTGCCGCGCCCCGCTCCACAAATGCACCCGCTTCCACAAGGTCTTCGGTCACGACGCCATCGATCGGGGCTCGTATTTCTGTTCGCATTTGATCGAGTTTTGCCTTTCGCAACTCTGCATTGATTTGCTTCTGCTCGCTGATCGCCCGAACTCGCCGTTTCGCGAGGAGCGACTTCTGATTTTGAAGCGTCTGCATATTATTTCGCGAAGCCAACTCATTACGTCGCGCGGTATCCAGATCCGACTCAGTGGCCACATTGCGACGATTGAGCGCCGTGATACGCTCCAGTTCCTTGCGCTGTAATTGCAAGTCCTCGTCTGCCAGTTCGATGAGTTTCAGGGTGTTCGTCCGCTCCAGATCGAGTTCCTCGCCGTTAATCGTGGCCTGCTTTGCCAATTCATCGATCCTACGAACCTCCAAGTCATAATCGTCGGTTTCGATTTGCAGAAGAACGGTACCTTGTTTTACGTACTGCCCTGCAAAACATTGCGGCGTCTTCACCTTTACCGTACCGGCCACCTCTGATGAGATGGTGACTTCCCGATACGGGAAGACCTCCCCATCCGCTTCGAGATCGAAACCTTCTGAGCGCTCGCGAACCGGAGTGGTCGTTACTGCAGGTACCTGCGGGTCGCGAGGCACCTTCTCCGGCGAATCCTTCCATTGACTGAGCAAAAGGAAACTGACAGCACCTACGGCAAGTAATCCGACTGAGATCGCGTACTTAAACAGCAAACTCATCGCCCCCTCCTCATCGCTGCCACGGGAGTCTCACTCGAGAGTGGCGGACAGTAGCCAAGTCCTCGCAGGATGACATTCGTAATGTGCGCAGATAACTGATCAATGCTGAATTCCGAGCGCAGTTCCTCTTCCTCGATCAGCATGGTCAAAATTTTGGCATTGGCTCGATAGTAAAAACATTGGCCGATGACACTCAGCGCCCATTGATGAATGACATGCGTTGCAGTGCCCGAGGGCATCATCTCACTCAAAATATCATTGAGGATTTGAAAAAAAGGTTGGAACGCCTCGTGGACCATCTCTTCGCACGCCTTGGTCGGTTCCATGATCTCTCGCATGATTAACCGCGTTTGCCAAGGATCCCCCGGTTCGCAAAGCATCCGCTGCAAAAGGGTCAAAACAAACTGGGCCAACTTTTCCTGAGGAGGGGTGCTCTCGGTCCACGCGGGGAGTGGCGCCTGCTTTTCCCTCAAGCGTCGTGCATGCTTGACCGCTTCGATGTAAAGACGCTCTTTGTCGCCAAAGTAATAGTTCACCGCCGCGAGATTGACACCAGCTTGCTGGCAAATTCCTCGGATGGTCGCCTGGTCATAGCCCTGCGACGCAAACTGCTCACCGGCCGCTTGGAGGATGCGCTCCTGTGTCGTATCGTCATTCATAAGAGCCCTTTATCGCAATTAAAACGTGCGTTTAAAACGATTGTATGCACCAGGGCCCTTCCCGGCAACTGTGAGAGATAATTTCCAGAAAATGGGTCCAATTCACCTGAATGGTGAACCTGTATGCCTCACTGAGGGGCGGAATCGCTCGCCCGACCCTGCTCATACACGGCCTGAAGCAGACTCTGCACATCTTTGAAGTTCTGCTTTTTCTCAACCGCGGTATCTACCAGACGGCGGGCCTCCTTCTCGGAGTGCCCGAGGCTCAGCAGCACAGAAAAGCCCTCACTCATCACATCCAGTTCGACCGCAGCGGTTCGGGAGTCATCGCGTGCCGCAAGGAGCGCAAATTTCGACACTTTCCGTCGGAGTTTGGCTACGATCCGTTCAGCCGTTGCCGGTCCGATTCCCGGAAGACCGGAGAGACTCTTGACGTCCTGCTCTTCTATCGCGGTGGCAACCTCGCGGACCGGTCGCACCATCGCTCGCAGCGCCTTTTTTACACCGACCCCATCTACAGAACAAAAGAGGTCGAAAAATTCTCTTTCCGCCTCGTTAAGAAAACCGATCAACCGGGGCGTGAGTTTGCCCTGCATTGGATTCCCTTCTAAATAATGCACTGTATGCAAACTAATCTCGGCATCTAATTGAGACTGCAGCTGACGCCGGGCAAATTCGGGAATTGCTATTTGATATTCGTAGGCGCCGAATTCAAGAGTCAAGCTGTCTTCGCCTACGTTTAAAAGCTGTCCTTTAATTTTTGTGATCACGGCATGACCTCAGATCGGCAAATTTCTTTTGGCGAGATAATGATGACAAAGAGCAATGGCAAGGGCGTCGGCAACGTCCGCCGGCTCCGGAACCGTCTCGAGATTCAGTTCCCGCATAATGGCCAACTGCATCTGGTTCTTTGGAGCGCGGCCATTGCCCGTGAGAATACGTTTGACCTGTGTTGCACTG
>JAQWPY010000124.1 GCA_029245145.1 Pirellulales bacterium
TTGTCTGATTGGCTGCACTCCACTGAAAAGCAGCAATCTCTGCCAGGCTGCAGTCCTTCATCTTTTGCCAGTGGGGCGGAAGCAGCAAACACCAGTGCGATCGATCCCAATCGGGCAAATCCCGGAAGGTAACAAATCGCCCCGTCCTGCTTCCCTCTTCCCAGGCTTCGATAATACTGGCAATGTTTTCTCGGGGATCGCGATAGAGAAACAGCGATTGCAACTGCGGAAACACCCTTTTCATGAATGACGTATTGAGCGCGTTGCGGGGCGTTTTTTCTAAAAACCGGAATGTGGGGGGGCGAGTTACTTCCGGAACATCGAGGTACCGTCGACCTCGGTGATCGCGGGCAAGCAACAAAAAAAGCGTTCGCATCCAATGACACACCTCTTCGGTCGCATCGCGATCGTCCAAGGCACCCGAAGTGAAGTCTTTGTTTGCCGGATGGAGTTGGGGCAAACCACTGTAGGCAATGTGCGATTCCCCGCCGATCGTCCAAAGCGAGGTTGAAGTCTGTAATGTCTCAAACAGCAAGGTACTGCCCGACCTTGGCGCGGAAAAAATAACAACCGGATTTTGAAACTTGTCCAAAACCTCTCGAGGATCGAGTCGGTTTGCCCACTGGGAAACCTGTGCAAAGAGCGCACGTTCTGCGGCATTCATCTCGGTTCTATCTCCCCTGAGAGAGTGCCGGATCGCCGGGACGCATGATAAAGATATTTTGAGTCAGGCGTGCATTGGAGATATCGTCGCCAAAAAATACCGGCGTAAGCGCATGGAACATTTGCCCCGGATACATGACTAGGCGATTGTGCGCCATCTCCACCTCCTCAGCAATTTCCCACTGGCTCTCATCCTGGAGGTCGTAAAGATGCTGGTGCTGGGGATTGAAAATGTGGTCGCCCGTCGGTGTGTGACGATAGATCGTGGTACCGCCGGCACAATGTTCCGGAAGCGTAAGATAAACGATGCCCGCATAGGATGTCCCATCCACGTGACAGTGTGTTTTCTTGGTCGTGCCGGCGAGTGTGTAGCGAAAGAGAACCCGAAAGCTCACTATATCTTTTTCGGGAACCAAAGGCATCACAAGCTCAAACAACTCGCGGCCCTCCTGATCGGTACACTGCGCCGTTTTGGCCAGTCGCTTGGTGCTACCCGGCGGTTCGTGGTATTCCTTCTCGATCGCCCGCTGCCGGATGAGATTTGCATCGGGGTAAAAATCATCTCGAATGATCAGTTGCTCGACGCTGCTCATAGTGAACTCTCGCTTACAGGCTCATTTTCTTACTGGTCAATCCTATTTTTCCGCCCGCCAAAACAATTGCTCTTGCTGCAGAGGCAATGCACCCTTCGACAATCAACTAGTTGCGTTGAGCTTCGCTCACCTGCTTGTACCAGTTCGAAAGTTCGCCAAGCATTCGCTTTGCTTCTGCCGGCCTCTGTCCGGCCAAATTGTGTTGCTCTCCCAAGTCCCGGCTTAAATCGAAAAGGTAGATATTGGGCCGCCTGGTGCGGGAATTACCACCACCCTCAATCACCAGTTTCATCGGGCCCTCCCGCATTGCCGCACCCTTCCAGGCGTGGCTTTGGTCACCTCGCCAAAAAAGGCGGCGGTCTTTACTGATTGCGGTCCCCTGAAGTAACAATTGGCTCAAATCCACTCCGTCCGTTTTACCTGAGTAACGAATTCCCGCCAGATCCAAAACGGTCGGCATGACATCAAGCGTGGAAGTCAACGCGTCGGTTTTACGCGGTGCGACGTGGCCGGGCCAACTGAAAATCGAGGGCACTCGGTGCCCTCCCTCCCAATCCTCCGCCTTGTATCCCCGGAGAGGTGCGTTGGAACCGATGCGCAGTGCACCATTATCGGAAAAAAACCAGATCATCGTACTCTCTTCAATTCCCTGCTTTTTCAGCACGCGCATAATCGCCCCCACCCCCTGATCCATCGATTGCACCATTTCGCGATAGGCCCGCTTGCGATCCTTCACCGATCCGGCCACGGGAAATTTGCCCCCCACCGTACGATCGGCCGGATCGCCCGGGCCCTGGAAGGGAAGGTGTGGTGCATGATGCGGTAAATAAAGGAAAAAGGGCCGCTTCGCATTCTCCTGAATGAACTGAACGGCATGCGCAGAAATCAGATCGGTCAAGTATCCGCGTTCCGGCTTCCGCTGCTTATTGAGCCACCAGTCCTCGCGCCCCATCACGTCGATGTGAGACTGGTAATCGATATTGCCACTCACAAAGCCGCGAAACTCATCGAATCCATGCAGTGTCGGATTATGTTGCGGTTGATAACCGAGGTGCCATTTTCCAAAAATGGCCGTCCGATACCCGTGCTCGCGAAAAACCTCCGCGATGGTGGTGTGTTCTGAGGCCATGCCGCCAAAATGTTCTGCACGCGATGGATCCGCTAACAGCACACCGGGAATTCCAAGCCGCTGTTGATACAAACCGGTCAGCAATCCTGCTCTGGTCGGTGAGCAGACCGTGGCACTCGTATGGAAATCCATAAACTGAACGCCTGACTTCGCCAGTCGTTCCAGGTTCGGCGTTTGAATCCAACCCCCATAGGGGCTGATATCTCCGTACCCCAGGTCGTCCGCCACAAAGAGAATCACGTTCGGTTGACGACCCGGTTCTGTGGCAACTAACCGAGATGAAAAGAATGCCATTGAGAAACAAGCGATCAGCAAAAAACGCATCAACGACATAGAAAATCCACGCCTGCTATTTGTGAAGAAAAGTTTATTGTCCGCCATTTGCTACTTGAGAGGCCCCAATCCCACCCCTTCACGCCCACTTCGACCGCCGTATTGTAACCGAAATCGAAGACCCGATCATTGCACGTGCAAACTACCAAAGGCTGAGAGACCGCGGTACAATAAGTGCCCCTCCTGTTGTTGAGTCCGCGATGGTTTCAGACGAGGTTTCCCTATGCTTGTTGTTCGATTTTGTTTCCTTTTCGCAATTCTGATGCTCATGCACGGCGAGGCCGCCCACAGCGCCGACTGGCCTGCGTGGCGTTACGGGGCGGACCGCGCCGCTTCCTCACCGCAAAATCTTTCAGCCGATCTTTCGCTGCAGTGGATTCGTCAATTTGCTCCGCCTAAACCCGCTTGGCCCGAAGATCCGAGACTCGTCTTTGATGGAAGCTACGAACCGATCGTGGTGGGAGATACGCTCTTGTTGGCCTCGGCACAAAATGATTCGCTCACGGCGTTCGATACGCGCGATGGAAAAGAGAAGTGGAAGTTTTTTGCCGAAGGACCGATTCGATTTGCTCCGGTTGCTCAAGGCAACAAAATCTACTTCGGTTCAGACGACGGCTGTATTTATTGCCTGTCGATCGACGGTGCACTTCTCTGGAAATTTTCTGCAGCACCGCATGCACGACGCGTCCTGGGGAATGATCGGATGGGTTCGGTACTTCCCGTACGTGGCGGTCCGGTGATTGCCGACGGAAAGCTCTATTTCACCGTTGGGGTATGGCCCTTCGAAGGAACATTTTTGTACTGGCTCGATTTAGAAAAAATTACTGCCGGTTCTTCCCCCGAGTCTGCACATGGGGTTGTAACCCTCACCGACATGACGCCTCAGGGATATTTGGTCGAAAGTGAAGGCAAACTTTTTATTCCTTGCGGGAGGGCAACGGTTGGCTTATTTGATATCGAGACCGAATCGCTCGCACCGCTGGCCTATGACAGCCGCGGACTGACCGATTACTTCGTCACCGCCAGCCAAAACTGGTTATTCCACGGCCACCGGGTCATCGATCTTGAAACCAAGGCAATGCTTCCAATCTCCGCACCGCGGCCTGTCAGCGATGGATCAGCCTTCTACATTGCCCAGGGCGACAATCTGGTGGCGGCCGACATTCTTAAACAACCAAAGCCTAAGGCAGTGCAGGGCAAACCACCCGAAGCACCTCCTTTTAAAGCCAGTTGGTTTATCAACACCGACTCGATCACAAAAGCCCTGGGTAACATCAGCGCCGCGCGTCATCGGGCCGGGCCGCTTTCGGTGGACCTCAAGGCGGGTTCGCGCATTTATGGACGTTGGGGAAATGCGATTTTTGCCGCTGATCCACCGCAGGATCATCAACCGGCCCGCATCAGTTGGGCCACCGTGGTGGAAGGCACTCCCAAAACGCTGATCGCTGCCGACGATCGCCTCTTTGTTTCAACCGCAGAGGGTCAACTGCTCTGCTTCGGGCCGCAGCAAACCATTGCCCGCATCTATCCGGCAAGCGAAAACGTGGAGTCGGTCCAACGCGAAGAGGTCCTTCCGCTTGAGACCGTGGTCGACACGCTGCCCGATCCGCACGGTTTTTGCCTCCTTTGGGGTGCAGATCGGGATACAGCTGATGCGCTGCTCGCAGGAACCGGGTTGGATCTGCTGGTCGTTGATCCCGATTCGTCAAAAATCACAGCGGTGCGGCAAGCAGCCGATGCGCAGGGTCTCTACGGCGATCGTGTTTCTGCCCTCACCGGGAAACCCCTAGGGCTGAAGTTGCCGCCCTATTTTGCCACCCTAAGCGTTATTGCAGACCGAACGCTGCTGCCCGCAGCAAACGATGCCGGGGGATGGGAGGCGCTGTTTGAAATGATCCGCCCCTACGGCGGCGCGGCGCTGCTTCCCCTTTCGGAAACAGAACACGCCGAACTTGCACCCGCACTGGAAAGCCTTTCGCAGGCGGTGCTCTCGCGCGTCGGATCCTGGAGTTTGCTCCGCAGGGAGGGTGCCTTGGAAGGTGCTGCCAACTGGTCGCACGAATATGGAGACCCCTCCAACTCACTGATGAGCCAAGACCTCCGTGTCCAGTTGCCCCTCGGTGTTCTTTGGTACGGCGGGCCGGCATCGGATACAAAGTACTTTTTTGACCGTCACTTCTGGGGACCGAGTTTGACGGTGATCGACGGAAGAATGTTTCTCCAGGGGCACACTACCCTGGCAGCGGTCGATATCTATACCGGACGCATCCTTTGGGAGAAAACCATCGAAAAGGGCTCGAGCCCGGGCAGACGCGGCAACTTTTATGATGGTGATCACCATACGGGTTACCATTTCCTCGCCGTTGAAGATGGCGTGTACCTGACCTATCCGGATCGCTGCCTCTGGATCGATCCGGTGACCGGAAAAACGTTGGGTGAATTCCGCTTACCGGAATCGACCGCAAAGTGGGGTCGTATCCGGGTCTGGGACAATCTGCTCATCGCATCGATTTTTGACACCACAAAACATGAGGGGAGTGTTCCCTCGCGGATCGTGGCCCTGGATCGAAAAACGGGGGAAATCGTCTGGGATCATGCGGCCCAAGCAAGCTGCCCGATCGTCGCGATTGGCGGTGACCGACTTTATTATTTTGATGGCCATATCAAGGCCCTCTACAACGACATTGGCCGCGCGGGGGTGGTGCCCGATACGGGGAAACAGCGAACGCTCCGTGCATTGGATGTGGCCACCGGTAAAGAAATCTGGAGCGAAGAAACTCCGATGGTGGTGACTTGGCTCGCCTTCAAAGAGGACCAAGATATTCTGGTCGCCTCCAACCACGAGCAGATTCAAACGCGGCGTGGAGAAACGGGCGAAGTGATGTGGGAGAAAGAGTCAAAATCTAAGGGATTTCTCGGGCACCCCGAAAGCCGGTGGGATCGTCTCATCCTCTGGAAGGACCGCATCATCGACCAACGCGGGCCCGGCGTACAATACTTCCTCGAAACGGGCGAGCCGATCCAGATGCAACACCCGCTCACCGGGCAACCGGTCGATTGGGAATTTACGGCGCACGGCCACCACTGCAACTATGCGATTGCCAACGAGCACCTGATGACCTTCCGTGCCGATTCGGCCGGGTTCACCGACATGAAAAATGTCTCAACCGGTAGGCTCAAGGGCTTTCGCACCGGATGTCGCAATAGCCTCATCCCCGCGGGCGGCATTCTCAATGCCCCGAACTTCGGGCACGGTTGCACCTGCGCTTACTCACTCTTCACCTCCCTGGCCCTCACGCACATTCCCGACATGGATACGTGGACCTACAGCGCGATGAAGGCGCCCTCCGGGCCGGTATCTCGGGTCGGCGTCAACCTTGCGGCACCGGGAGATCGCGAATCTGATTCGGGCACGCTTTGGCTCGATTATCCTCAACGTGGACAGCACAATTATCGTATGGCGAATGTGGCCGGACCTTCGCCCGATGTGCCGGTGGAGATCGTCGCCGACAACCCGCAATGGTTCCGTCGCCACCCCTCGCAGATCAGCGGCGACGGTGAGCGGTTCGTGGCCGCCTCCGGCGGAGAGGGATTGCGGTCGCTGACTGTTAATCTTGGCGATGAAGTTCGCGAAAACCGCGCCTATCGCGTACGGCTGATTTTCTCGGAGCCCGAGGACCTCGGTCCGGGCGAGAGACTTTTCGATATCGCGCTGGAGGGAGAAAAGGTAGTGGAATCCCTCGACGTCGTCCAAGAGGCGGGAGGAAAAGACCGCGTGCTGGTCAAAGAATTTGAAAGCGTTCCGGCAGGGAGCAGCCTGCAGATCGAGTTGATCCCGGTCGTGGGACGGACTTTGCTCTCGGGTATTGAGGTGATCGCCAGCGACGAGTGAGGCTCACGCGGCGGTCATTCAAGCGATGATATCGTGAATCACGTGGCCGTGCACGTCTGTCAAGCGGCGATCGATTCCGTTGTGCCTGACGGTAAGCCGCTTGTGATCGATGCCCAACAGGTGCAGCACCGTCGCGTGGATATCGTAAACCTGCGTCGGATTCTCGCGGTCGAGCGGTTTGTAGCCCCACTGATCGCTCTCCCCATAACTGATTCCACCGCGAATGCCGCCGCCACAAAGCCAATTCGTAAAGCAGTACGGATTGTGATCGCGACCCTTGCCTCCTTGAGAGGAGGGCATTCGCCCAAATTCTGTGGTCCAGAGAACGAGTGTATCCTCAAGCATGCCTCGCTGCTCTAAATCTGCAATGAGGGCCGCTGCGCCTCGCGCCATACCGCGCGAGAGCGGGCCGTGATCGCGATGAACATCCTCGTGCGAATCCCAGTTCCGCCGGGGGAAACGATTATCGGCCCCGGACCACACCTGCACAAAGCGGACACCCCGTTCGAGCAACCGGCGGGCGACGAGACACTTCTGCGAAAAGTAAACCGTCTCCTCGCGTGCGTTAATCTCCTTGTCGTAACTCGAGGGAATATGATCCAAGCCATAAAGCTTGAGCACGTGCTCCGGTTCACCCGATGTATCGAGCGCTTCGGGAGCCGCCAGTTGCATTCGCGCCGCAAGTTCGTAACTGCGGATGCGAGCCTCGAGGCGGGGGTCATCCTCACGAGCCTCGGCGTGCGACCGGCCTAACTGATTGATCAATTCCACCCCTTCGCGGTGACTCTGCGGGGTGATGAAGGTTCCCTGCTTGGCCGGATACAGATCGTTGATCGGGACTTCGCGGTTGGGAAAGATCACCGTGCCTTGTCGAGAAGAGGGCAAAAATGCGGCATCCCAATTTTTCGTTCCATTGGGGCCCAAACCGCGATGATCGGGGAGCACCACAAAGGTAGGAAGATTTTCATTCATACTTCCCAACCCATACGACACCCAGGCACCCATCGCTGGAAAACCGGGGCGATCAAAACCGGTCGACTGCAGCAAGGTGCCCTGAGAGTGGACCCCGGTCTTGCCGACCATGTTGTGCACGAAAGCGATCTTATCGACCACTTCGCCCAAATCGGCCGCCACGTCGGAGAGTAGCTTCCCCGACTCACCATACGGTTTGAAATCCCAAATCGGCTTGAGCCACGGTCCCAGGCCATTTTGAAATGCTTCGACGTGTTCGCCAAAGTCGGATGGCTCGCCATGTCGTTTGACGAGTTCCGACTTGAAGTCGTAGAGGTCGAGGTGACTTGCCGCACCGGACATAAAAAGCTGAACGACCCGTTTTGCTCGCGGCGGATGGTGTAAAACACCGACCGCTTGCTCGGCCGCCGATGCCGGCTGATCCGCCAGCATGCTTGCCAGCGCAATCCCACCGAGTCCGCCGGCACTCTCGAACAGCATTTCGCGCCGAGAGCGCGGCCGGATGAAGGGGGTATGGTGAAAGGCTGAGCGGGTCATAGGAGCGGTCCTAGTCGACAAACACGAACTCATTCAAATTATAGATTACCCGGCAAGTATTCGCCAATCCGTGGTTCGCCGCATAGTCGCACAGGGCCTTCAGTTCGAACTCGCTCGGGGCCCGCGAAAGCGCACGGCGAAAGGCGGCTGCTACTTGCTGCTCGAGCGTATCGCCTGCCGCTGCCACTTCTTTGGCACAATCGTCGGCCATGACGAGCATCAATTGATTGTTCAACAAGGCAAGGCTCTGGAGCGGTGAAATGGTCACATTTCGTTTGGCGACGAGCATCGAGGGATCGGCACAGTCCATTACCGTCAAAAACGGTTGCGTCTGGGAACGCACGACGAACCGATAGATGGCCCTCCGATGGCACGCTGGGTCGTTCGGATCGTGAAGATGATACTCGTAATGTGGCGAGTGCTCCGGTTTATCAATCACAAAATCCTGAAAGCTCGGGCCACCCATCCGCAAATCGAGGCGTCCCGCGGCGTACAATACCGCATCGCGGACCGCCTCGGCTTCCAACCGCCGCCGATTCATTCGCCAATAAAAACGATTGTCCGAGTCGATCGGCTCGGCTCGCATCGTTAACTTCGAGTCGGCTGTACTCTTCTGGCGATAGGTTGCACTGGTGACGATCAAACGGTGCAAACGCTTGATCGATTCACTATCTCGTAGTTCTGTCGCCAAATATTCGAGCAACTCAGGATGCGATGGCTTGGATCCCATGCGACCAAAATCGCCCGCTGTATCGACCAGCCCACGACCGAAATGAAATTGCCAAATACGGTTCGCCAACGATCGCCAGGGGAGTGGATTGCTCGGATCGGTGAGCCACTCGGCAAGGTGTTTGCGTCGTTCTCCCTCAGGCGCATCGGCCTCAATCTTAAATTCACCCGGAAGATCCTCCAGACACCGTAGTGCGCCGGGCGGCGCCTCCTCTCCCGGGGTCGTTACACTCCCGCGATGCAGTACGTGAATCGTCCGTGGCCGCTCTCCCTGATAGCCGCGTCCAATGAATGTCCCTCCACCGTAGTGCACCTTTCCGATATAGGCGACCTTCGGTTCGGGAAGCGATCCCAAGTCCTTGCGGATCCCATCGAGGGTACCGGAGAGTGCAGCGAGTTCCTGTTTTTTTTCTGCCAAGGCGTCTGCAGCATGGGTAACCGCAAAGATCGCCTGACTCCGGGGGGCCTTCGCGTCCAGCGACTCCAACGCCTCTTTTGCTGCTTTGAGTCGCTTCTCCGCCTCCGCAATTTCCCTCTTTAATTTTCTCTCTCGTTGCTGGATTGTTCGACCGCGCTTGCGGAGCGATTGTCGCTGAAGCGTGAGGGCGGGATCGTCGTGGTACTGATGATCCGCCCGATCGAGCGCTGCAAAGACTGCCTGCAGGCTGTAGTAATCCTTTTGCGTAATCGGATCGAATTTATGGTCGTGACACTGCGCGCAGCCCACCGTCAGGCTCATAAAGGTCATCATCGTGTTACGAACCATGTCGTCTCGATCCAGATGACGCGCGACTTTCCCGTCGATCTTCGTCTCGGGAACCTCGGCATGGCCCACATGATCCCAAGGACCGGCGGCTATGAAGCCGAGTGCCTCGATGCCGTCGACCGTCCCCGGGAAGAGAACGTCGCCCGCAATCTGTTCGTGGATGAACCGCGTGTACGGTTTATCGGCATTGAAAGAACGGATCACATAATCACGATACGGCCACGCATGCGGACGCATTTTATCTTTGTCGTATCCATGCGTCTCACCGTAATGCACCACATCCAGCCAGTGGCGGCCCCAGCGTTCGCCGTAACGCGGCGACGCGAGCATTCGATCGACCAGACGCTCGTACGCATCATTCCTGGGATCATTGACAAAGTGATCGACTTCGTCCGGCGTGGGAGGCAATCCAAGCAAATCGTAGGAGAGGCGACGGATCAATGTTTGCCGGTCCGCTTCTTCGCTCGGGTGTAAATCGTACTCTGCCAGTTTCTCGAGTATGAACGGGTCGATTGCGTTTTGTGCCCAGTCTTGTGCCCAGCTATCCTCAGCAGCGACAACTTCTGGCTGCTGCAGCGGGGCGAAGGACCACCAGACGGGCAGGGTCAACTCGTAGTCTTCGGGCCAATGGGCGCCTTGATCGATCCATTTCCTGATGCTCGCAATCTGCGCCTCGCTCAGCGGCGATTGCCCTTCCGGCATCTCCGCCTTACCGTCAGTCGGCACGATACGCTCGTAAAGATAGCTCCCCACCGCATCGCCCGGCTCGATTGCCCCACCACTATCGCCCCCGGTCAACGCCGCCTCGGCACGCGTCAGCGAGAGGCCCCCCTCAGCCCGCTCCGGGTTATGGCAACTGAGACAGTGATCCACCAGGATCGGTGCCACCTGCTGCCGGAACAATTCCTCGCTGCCAAGCAGCGATGTGGCAGTCAGTAACCAGAATCCGAGCGTGAATGCGATACGGTACATGGCGAGAAACGAGTGGGAACGCGAACAAACGGTGCAACTCTATTTTACACGAAAAATGCGTCGTTCCCAACGCAACTGAGCGGCATCCCAGCCCCGCTTCTGGGGATCGCTGTGGCAGCTTTTTCGCCCTTTGAGGCCAACTATTGCGCCGGCGGGCGAAGAAAAACGACACCCGCATCGAAGAAATTCTCCTCTTCGCCCGGCTGCACCACCACCGCGAGTTGATTCCAGCTGCCGGGAGTCATTTTCGCCTGCTGCGCTTCGGTGAAGCGAACGAGACGATATCCGGCCATCGGTCCTCGGGTTTGCTGCGGCGTGGGCGCCCTCTCGCCGTCAATAAAAATTTCGGCTTCGCCCGCATGGTGTATCAGCAAACAGATTTCACCCGCTTTGTCTTGGGGGACGATAAAGGGCCGACGAAACCAGCGTGGCCCTTGCTCCCACTCGGTGCCCACCAGCAGCGGATGATTTTTCTTGTCTCCAAAGGCCCCCGGGGCCTGCCGCCACTTCGAATCATCATAGTCACGTGCCATCCAATCCCCGGTCGGAGCCGTATCGGTCAGCCGCCACCGCTGCCCATCCCGCTCGGAGGTCGGTTGGAGAATCGTCAACTCGGGGACCGGACCTCTCGCCTTCAGGTTGGCTTCACGCACACGCGAGGGAACGAGTTTGAATTGCTCCCGATCGTACGTCAGATGTCCATTGACCTCGATTTCAACATCGGTCGTTTGCGTATACACCGCTCCGGAAAGCCCGCGACCCTGCATCACTTCAAGATTCTTCATCAATTCGCAATAGGCGTCGGTCAAGCGATCGCGATCATTGATTTTGCGATAATCCCAGTCGCCCTGATTTTGCCACATGTGCCCATCCACGCGGCGACCCAAGCCACCGAATTCTCCGAGTACCACGGCGCGGTCTGCCTCTGGTGCCGGTACGCTGAGGCCCAGGTAATTGTGTAAATCGTTGACATCCCCAGTGCCCCGGTCGACCAATCCGCTGGCCGAATCGACCAGCCGCGACGGATCGCGACGCTTGATCCACTCGGTGATCCGTGCTGTGTCGAACTGCCCCCAGCCTTCGTTGAAGGGAATCCAGATCAAAATCGAAGGATGATTTTCCAGGTTGGTAATCATCCGCGACAGTTCGCGCTGATACTGCTCCGCCGAGCCTCGACTGCGGATCAGATCGGGGTCCGGCACCGGCTTGAAGACGTTGAGGAATCGATCTCCGTTGGGCATATCCTGCCAGACGAGCATCCCCAGTCGATCGCACCAGGTGTACCACCGCGCGGGCTCCACCTTGACATGTTTGCGAATGAGATTGAAACCTAAGTCCATTGTCACTTCGATATCGTAGCGAAGGGCCTCGTCGCTCGGCGCCGTGTACAGCCCATCGGGCCAAAATCCTTGATCGAGCAGACCGAGTTGAAAGACGGGGCGATTGTTGAGCAGAATGCGCGTTCGCCCGGCCGCATCTTTTCCCAAACTAATCTTCCGCATCCCAAAATAGCTGCCCACCTCATCGACTACGGTTCCACCCTCTGAGAGTAATATTTTCAAATCGTAAAGTTTGGGATTCTCAGGCGACCAGAGGGTCGCATTCTGTATCGGCAACGCAATCGGTTCGCCCGGCGATCCGCTCGATTCGCTCAAGACGCGGCCATTCTCGACGACCCGCACCGTAATTTCACTCGGCGGCGCATCCTCGGCAAACGCAGCGACCGTCACTTGCCCGCCGTCCACATCGGGAACGATCTTCAGCCTCTCGATGTATCGCTCGGGGACTGGTTCGAGCCACACGGTCTGCCAGATACCGCTGCTGGCCGTGTACCACACACCCTCGGTCCTCAAAACCTGCTTACCTCGAGGTTGGTAGCCCGTATCGGTCGGATCCCATACCGATACCACAATTTCCTGGCGACTTTCGGGAACGAGAAAATCGGTGATGTCGAGCGAAAATGGATCGTAACCGCCGCGATGTACACCCACCTTCCGGCCGTTCACCCACACGGTCGCTTCCCAGTCGACCGCACCGAAATGCAGCAGCAGACGACCATCGCGAAAATCGTTCGGCACTTCAAAGTTTCGGCGGTACCAGAGTCGCTGGGTGTAACCGAGACGCCGCATCACGCCCGAAAGTGCCGATTCGACCGGATAGGGTACGAGAATTTCACCCTCCATGGTCTGAGGCTGCGGAGCCTCCTTCTTGGTGATCGCATACTCCCAAAGACCATTGAGGTTCTGCCAGCGGTCCCGCGTCAGTTGTGGACGCGGATACTCGGGCCACGCATTATCGGGTGTGATACCTCCACTCCAACGGGTCAGCAGCGGTCCATCCGCTACTTTCCAAGGCGATGTCTCTTCTGCTGACAGAGGCACGCCGTGTCCCGAGAGACCGACCATCACAACCACAGAGTAAAGTACATGAATGAGCAATGGACGATACATACAAACTCCGCGGAGAAAGAAATGAAAAACGCCATTATAGCGATCTCGACTTCACTGCGTTACTCACCAGGGCAGGTAGCCGACCGCAGAAGCAAAAGCTAAATTGACGGAGCGTCCTTTGCGTCCAGATGTTTGTTGATCCAACTTTATTGCATTGCCTTGAGGAGACTCAAATGAATCCCATCCACGGCCTGTTTGCCCTCTTTCTCGCCTTCTCGTGTGCCTTGGCGGCAAATGCCGATCAGAAGTGGATTACATATCAACCGCCCGAGGGGAAGGCAAACGGTAAAAAGATCGTAATGATTGCCGCGGGTTGGGAGTACCGCGCGGAGGAAGGCCTCACCATGCTCGCCAAAATCCTCTCGCAAAAACATGGCTTCACCTGCACCGTTCTTTTCGCCATCAACAAAGAGAACGGCACGATTGATCCGAACACGGCCGACAACATTCCGGGACTGAAAATGCTCGCGGAGGCCGACATGCTGATAATGCTTGGCATGATGCTTGACCTACCCGACTCGCAATTAAAACCCTTGGTTCAATATGTCGACTCGGGAAAACCGATCCTGGCCTTCCGCTGCACGGTGCTGGCCTTCAAAAATCTCGAAAAGCGCGGATCACCCTATGCCAACTACGATTTGGAGAGCAGTACGGGCTCAGGCGGCTTCGGGGGATTGGTTTTGGGTGAGCGGTGGCGCGGCCACCACGGTCATCATGCGGTCGAGAGCACGCGTGGAGTGGTTAACGGTCGCTACCGGAACCATCCGATCCTCAAAGGAGTCGCGGGCGACATCTGGGGACCGACCGATGTGTACCAAATCGATTATCTTCCCGAGGATGCGGTAGTACTTGCATATGCCCAGGTGCTCAAAGGCATGAAACCTGACGATCCTCCGAATTTTCATAAGCCGGTGATGCCCATGGTGTGGGCCTGGGAGCGGCCGGCAAATTTTGGCAAATCGCGGGTGGTCACCAGCACGATCGGCGCTTCGGAAGATTTGGCCAGTGAAGATTTGCGGCGGATTGTCGTCAATGGCGTTTACTGGTGCCTGGGGATGGAGGACAAAATTCCCGAAAAATCGGATGTCGACTATGTCGATCCCTACGAACCGTCTGCTTTCGGCCGCAACAAATTCCGCAAAGGCTTAAAGCCGGCAGACTACGGACTCGGCCAGGGCGTCGTCAGGAAACGAGCAGATACAGACACAGCGGAACAGAAAGCGGAACAGAAATAAACGCGCTACCGGACGCGCAAGCGATGAGGGAGAACGACGCATGCGGAGGGGGTAATCGTACCCTGAGCAGCGAACGCGAATTTGCTGATTTGTGCTATAATATGGCCATGATCTCCAGCAGTCGCCCTTCGAGCGGGAATGGCCCCATGACAGCCGCCAGTCGGTTTGCCTTGCCCTGTCTGCTGCTTTGGCTTGCGATCTTTTCGGTGACTCCTGCGACTGCAGACGAGGCGCACGATCTCGCATTCTTTTCGCAGCATGTTGCACCGCTGCTTTCGGCCGAGTGCCTCTCATGTCACGGAAGCGAAAAGAAGGGTGAACTCGACTTACGCAGCGGCAGTACCGCACGGGCCGGTGGAGCGAGTGGTCAGGTGATCGCACCGGGTGTACCGGAGGAGAGTTTACTCTTTGAATATGTCGCAAGTGGAGAGATGCCTCCGGAAGGGAAATTGAGCGACGAACACATTGCAATCTTCCGCCGCTGGATCGAGCAGGGGGCTGCATACCCCCGAGAACCGGTCGACCCGCTTGCCTACTCGAGTGAAAAACGGGCCGGCTACGATTGGTGGTCGCTGCAACCGATCGGACCGTTCAACTCAGAGACGACTTCCGGCCTGCCGGCGCGTTGGCAGACCGGGCAGATTGATCGGTTGATCGGTGATCGCTTGCAGAAAGCGGGCCTCGAACCATCGCCCCAGGCAGCACCGCAAACGTTACTCCGCCGCGCCACGTATGATTTGACGGGGCTTCCGCCAACGCCGGAGGAGCGAAGTCGATTTTTGACTGCCTGTCGCACGGAAACGGGGCACGAGGGCGTTGTGGGGGAGCGAGCTTACGCACAATTGATCGATCGGCTCCTCGCCTCACCGCGTTACGGTGAACGTTGGGGACGCCATTGGCTCGATGTTGTGCGATTTGCAGAGAGTCGCGGCTTTGAACGAAATCAAATTGTCAATAACGTGTGGCCATTTCGCGACTACGTGATTCGGTCGCTCAATGAAGACAAACCGTTTGATCAACTCGGTCGCGAACATCTGGCGGGCGATACTCTGGGCCCGGGGGACCCTGCGGTTGAGATCGGAACCGCATTTCTCTCATGCGGTCCGTACGACGATGTGAGCAACCAAGACCCGGTGCGGGCGGCACAAATTCGCGCCGATGTTGTCGACGAGATTATCCGCACTACGGGAGAATCATTCCTCGGCCTCACGGTCGGTTGCAGTCGCTGCCACGATCATAAGTTTGATCCGATTTCGCAGAAGGACTACTACCAGTTCTATTCAATTTTTTCCGGCATCAAACATGGAAGTCGGCTCGTGGGTCCGCTCGAGAAGCGGAAAGCGTATGCCAAAGAGAAAGAACTGCTGAAACAAAAAAAGGTTGAATTGGTCGAGCAGAAGAATTCCGTGGAACGCAAGAGCATCGCCCGCGGCGAGGCGAGGATGGAAGAATTTGCGCAAAAGTGGCAGCGCCCACCGACGAGTCCACAAGGCAATGAAGAAACCTTTGCTCCCGTCGATGCGCGATTTGTGCGGTTGGTAATCGAGAGCAAGCAGGGCAACCCCCGAACGGGAAACGGTTGCATGCTCCAGGAATTTGAAATCTGGACCACGGAAGATGATCCTCGCAATGTGGCGCTTTCAGCCCACGGTGGCAAAGCCCGCGGCAAGGCCCGGCAAGCGCGCGATTTTGCCGGGGCCTATGGGCCGCAATTGGCAATCGACGGTGCGTATTCCGCCCGTTGGATCGGCTACGGCAATACGCTCACCATCGAACTGGCAGAAACATCGCGTATTGATCGCGTTGTCTTTGCCACGGATCGCACCGGGGCCGATGCGCAACGCGGACGCGAAACCTCGCCCTGCGAGTACCGCATCGAGATCTCACTCGATGGCGAGACCTGGCAAACGGTTGCCGACTCGCACGATCGGAAACCGGTCAACGACAAGCATCGCGAAATGCGTTTCATCCGGAGCGAATCGACTCGCGAGGAAGAGGAGCAGCGCGGCGCCCTCTACAGCCAGATCGCTGATGTTGATCGCAAGTTGGACAAACGCGCACCGTTCCCTTTGTGGTGGATAGGAAACCTCGTCGATCCGCCCAAGGAGCAACATGTTTTTCTTCGTGGGGATCCGCAGAAGAAGGGTGAGGAAGTCCAACCCGCGAGCCCCCAATTTCTACGCGGTGAGATAGAACCCTTTGCGCTGGCCGCCCAGGCGGCAGAAAGCGAGCGACGCGCAGCCTTGGCCGAGTGGATCTTTGCCTCCGCCAACCCGCTCACCCCACGGGTGCTGGCAAATCGCCTCTGGCAGCACCACTTTGGAGTCGGTCTGGTCGCCACGCCCAATGATTTTGGTTTTATGGGTGGCAAACCGAGTCATCCCAAGTTACTCGATTATCTGGCACGACGCCTCCAGCAGGAAGATTGGAAACTCAAGCCGCTCCATCGGGAAATCATGCTCTCGCAGACCTATCGGCAGTCGGGTGCCGCAGATCCCGCGGCAATCGCGCACGACGCCGATTGCCGACTCCTTTGGCGGTTTCCGCCGCGGCGACTCTCGAGCGAGGAAATACGCGACACGCTCCTCAGCCTCGCCGACGTGCTACAACTGGAAATGGGCGGTCCTGGCTTTCGACTCTACGATTACTTGAGCGACAATGTGTCGACGTACCTTCCCCTCGATCGACACGATGCCACCACCTATCGACGGGCCGTCTATCATCAGAATGTGCGGGCGATGGAAGTCGATTTGATGAGCGATTTCGATGCACCGGAATGTGCTTTCTCCACACCCCGGCGTGACAACACGACGACGCCCCTGCAAGCGCTTTCACTCTGGAATCACAGCTTCACCCTCGACATGGCGGACCACTTCGCGGATCGATTAAAATACGATACGGCCGATCTCCCTGCGCAGGTGGATCGTGCTTTTTTGCTCGCTTTCGGTCGACCCGCAAGTACGACCGAACGGCAAGCTGCCGAAACGCTTATCCGCCAATATGGATTGCCTGCCTTCTGCCGCGCATTGATGAACACAAACGAACTGATCTACCTCGATTGAATCAACATGTCCTCTCCACATACCAGTGCACATAACCGGAGAAATTTTCTTTCCCAATCTTTGGGCAGCGTAACGACTGCAATGATGGGGATGGGCCTGAGCGAACTTCTGGCAGGCGAAACGCCCGTGAGCACGCCTCAGAAAATGGAACCGCACTTTCCGGCCCGCGCAAAACGCGTTTTGCAAATTTTTTGCCCGGGAGCCGCTTCGCACCTCGATCTATGGGAACATAAACCAGAACTCGATAAGCGCGACGGCGAGCCTCTGCCGGGTGAAGAAGATTTTCTCAGCTTCCAAGGGAAAAACGGTAACCTGATGCGAAGCCCGTGGCCATTTGTGCCGGCGGGTGAAACGGGGAAGCACATCTCCAGCATGTTGCCGCATATGCAGCAGCATGTGGACCGGATTGCGTTTGTGCATTCGCTCAGTTCCAAAAGCAACACGCACGGACCAGGCTGTATTTTCATGAACACCGGTCACGACGCAGAGGGATTTCCCGCAGCCGGAGCGTGGTTGAGTTACGCACTGGGAAGTGAAAATCAGAACCTGCCGACCTACGTTGCAATTCCGGATATCCGCGGAGAACCGCCGAACGGCAAAGCGAACTGGGCCGGCGGTTTTCTACCTGCCGAGCATCAGGGAATTATGCTTGGCGCGCATCGCCCAATTCGTAATTTGCAGCGGCCCTCGCAGATTCCTCTACGCACGGAGCAAGCAGCGAACGATTTCCGTCGCCTCCTCAACGCGCGGCACGAGGAAGCGCGAAACGATAATTCGGAATTGGCTGCCCGCATGGCGGCCTACACCATGGCCGCACGCATGCAACTCTCCGCTCCGGAAGTGGCTGATTTGGCAAGCGAGTCCCGAACTACCCACACGCTGTATAGGACCGACCACGCCAACCCGCTGCTTGCAGCCTACAGCCGTAACTGCATCCTCGCGCGGCGACTGCTCGAACGTGGCGTCCGCTACGTCAACCTTTACTGTGCTTCCCGCGCCTCGGGCGTCGACGGGCTGCTCAATTGGGATGCGCACAAAACACTGAAACTCGATTACGAGCGGCACTGTCCTATTTTCGATCAGCCGACCGCTGCCCTGATTGCCGACTTGGCCCAACGCGGAATGCTCGACGACACGCTCGTCCTCTGGACGACCGAGTTCGGACGGATGCCCACCCATCAAGCGGGAACCACAGGCCGCGATCATAACCCGGACGGTTTTACCTGCTGGATGCTCGGAGCCGGGGTTCGCGGAGGAACGAGCTACGGAGCCACCGATCCCTTCGGGCGGCGGAGTGAGGTCGATCCGGCGACCGTGTGGGACTTCTATGCAACC
>JAQWPY010000133.1 GCA_029245145.1 Pirellulales bacterium
AATGCCAGTGCGAACCTTGCCGCCATCCAAATTTTTTTCTCCCGCTCCGGATCCCTCCAGGCTAAATCTCCCTCCCCCGGCGTTGGCTGCCTGCGGCGCTCCGACGCCCTCGGATGGATTGGGCAGAAAGTCGCTGGCCTCCAGAGGAGACTCCTGCTCGCCCGGAAGTGTGGGCGCGAGTGTACTACTTGATTGCGTACTTGCCGTATCTCGTGCGAATTCACGGTTCTGATCTTCGCCCTCGAAGTACTCCCCGGTCGGTGTGATGCGCTTCAGCACAATCCCGGTTGTCCGATCTGGCTCCGCAACAATCCCTTGCGGAACCGCGCGAATGCCAAGAATTAGCGCGATCAGAAGCAGACAGTGGAGCAGCATCGATGTAATCCAGGCGGGGAGCGTGCGCTTGACGCTTTTTTCTCCCGAAGGATCGGCAGCGGAATGTTGCGATTGCGACATGGGGCCTGAAAACATGAGGACAGCAAAGATATACTTCAACTGGCAGTTTACCCGAACTCATTGCACTTGGCACGATCATTAGTTTTTGGACAAAAATAGTTTGTTCTCTCATCCATCCATCCATCATCCCACGGATGCCCTGTTGATCTGTGAAAGGTTGATCTGGTGAAAATTGTCGAATATCCACATCCCACGCTTCGCCATAAGAGCAAACCACTCAAAAAGATTGATGCCGACTTACGGCGAACGGTAGCCGAGATGTTTCATCTGATGTATGAAGCCGAAGGAATTGGCCTCGCTGCAAATCAAGTCGATTTGCCTTATCGACTCTTTGTGCTGAATCTCAGCGAGGAGCGGACACAAGAGGATGAAATGGTGTTTATTAATCCGGTGATTTCTCGCGGGAAGGAACCCGATGAGAAGGAAGAGGGTTGCCTCAGTATTCCCGGAGTCTATGCCTCGGTCCGTCGCCCCACGTCAATCCATGTATCTGCTCTCGATCTGACAGGTCGCCCGATCGAGGCCGATTGCCGAGGCCTTCTCGCTCGAGCGATTCAACACGAGACGGACCATTTGGACGGCATCCTCTTTATTGATCGTTTGGTTGAAACGACGCAAAAAGAGGTTCAGGATGATCTAGATCGCTTCATACGCAAATTCAAGCAGGACCGCGAGGAAAATAATATTCCCCCAGACGATACTATTTCGCGTCGACTGGAGAAAATCGAGTCAAAATATTGTCTTGCTGCTAAAAAATAAGATGCAGATTTTCATTAGCCATAAGTAGAACTTGAAGCACGATGCCGAAATGGGAATGACAATGCGTATCGTAATGATGGGAACCGGAGTTTATGCGGTTCCGCTACTATCACGGCTTTATGAATCACGTCACGACGTTGTTGCTTTGTTTACGCGACCCGAGCGTCGCCGGAATTCGGATGGAGAAATCATCGCCTCTCCCATGCGGCAGAGAGCGGTTTGTGAAGGCACCCCGGTGCATGCTCCCGAAGATGTGAATGCTTCCGCATCCCACCAGTTGCTGAGAGAATTTGCACCAGATATTTTGATTGTCTGCGATTACGGACAGATTCTGAAACCGGAAACACTGAAGTTGGCCCCCCGGGGTGGGATGAATTTACACGCCTCCTTGCTGCCACAATATCGCGGAGCTGCCCCCATCCAATGGGCGATTTTTTATGGTGAAGTCGAAACGGGAAATACGGTCATCCAAATGACGGCAGGGGTTGATGCGGGGCCTATCGTTGCTCAACAAGTGGTGACAATTGAGCCCCATGAGAATGCGGTAGATTTGGAACTACGTCTTGCAGATTTGGGCGGTCAATTGATTGTTGAATCGGTTGGGGAGTTAGAGCAGGGAAGACTCCAGGCACGAGATCAGGATTTGAAGGCAATGAGCCTCGCGCCAAAATTAAAAAAACAAGACGGGAAGATTGATTGGAGTCGTCCGGCAGACGCAATTGTGAATCAACTTCGCGCCATGGTGCCCTGGCCGAAAACCTTTACAAACTACCTTCCTCAAGAGGGCCGACCATTGAGAGTGATCGTGCATCACGCATCCCACGTAACGAGGGAGTCGTTGTGTACCTCTTCGTCCGTCTCCTCGTCCGTGTTGCCAACATCCGTGTTGCCAACCGGGACAGTTGCCCTGGCAGAGAAAGATCAACTCATTATCCAGACAGGCCACGATTTGCTTCGTGTCGAACAAATTCAGCCCTCGGGCAAGCGAGCGCTCTCGGCCGAAGAGTTTCTACGAGGCTATCGCGTGAAGGCGGGAGACTGTTTTGGCCAGGTGGATGAACCTTAGTCATTCATTTGATCGTTGCCGCCAGCCCGGCAAAAAATATCGAGGAACGTTCGTCCCAATCACTGGATAGCCGCTGTGTGGTCGCCTTCCCCTCGTCAATAAGCAAGCAATCATGTTAGGATGAAGCCAGACTCTATCTCAGGGAAATGTAGTTTTGAAAAAGCTCTATATTGAAACGGTCGGTTGCCAGATGAATATTCTGGACAGCGAATTGGTGGTTGCCAGTCTTCGCAATCGGGGATACGCGCTCGCAGATCGTCCTCGCAAGGCCGATGTGATCTTATTCAACACATGTAGTGTGCGTGAGCATGCGGAAGAGAAAATTTACTCGGCTTTGGGACGTCTCAAGCACCTGAAACGACAGCACCCGGGAAAAATTTTGGGCGTCATTGGCTGTATGGCACAAAACCACCAGCAACAGGTCTTTCAGCGAGCACCGTATGTTGATCTTGTTGTGGGGCCAGGGCAACTCCAACAAATACCCGATCTGCTCGAAAAAATCGCGGCAAGTGGGACTCCGCAAATGGAAGTGAGCCTCGATCGACAGCAGGGAGCGAGGGAAACGATCGAGCAGAGCTTCGAAAGTTATGATCCTCTGCGAATGCCGGAAATGCGACCCTCCCGCTACCAAGCATTCGTCAGGATACAAATTGGGTGCGATAAGTTTTGTACCTACTGTATCGTTCCAAAGGTGCGGGGCCCCGAGCAGGGCCGTCACCCAAAGCAAATTTTTGCCGAGGCGCAGCAGCTTGCTGACGAGGGTTGTCGTGAGGTGACACTGCTTGGACAAACCGTCAATAGCTATCAATTTAAAGAAGGTGGCAAGACGACGCGATTGAGTGACTTGTTATGCATGCTCAGCGAAATTCCTGGAATTGATCGCCTGAAATTCGTCACGAATTATCCGCGAGATATGGGCGACGATTTACTTCAGGCGGTGGGAAGTTTGCCAAAATGTGCCCATTATTTGCATGTGCCGGCTCAGAGTGGCTCCAACCCGATTTTACAGCGGATGAAAAGGGGCTACACCGTTGAAGACTATCAAGAAATGCTCCAACGCATTCGCCAGGAAATACCGACCGCTGCAGTGACGAGTGATTTCATTGTCGGTTTCTGCGGCGAGACCGAAGAAGATTTTGAATTGACCTGTGAGCTCGTTAGAGACTCACAGTTTAAAAACAGTTTTATTTTTAAATACAGCCAACGTCCGGGAACCAAAGGTGCCGAAAAATTTTCAGATGATGTGCCCGAACAGGTCAAAAAAGACCGAAACAATCGATTACTTGCAATCCAGAATTCGATCAGCGAAAAGGCCAATCAACAAAAGATCGGCAGGCAATATGAAATACTTGTCGAGGGTCCCAGTAAATCGTCTCGCAAACAAAATCAAACAGGCGATCAGTTGCAACTCACGGGAAGAACCATGGGGGACGACATCGTTGTATTCCAGGGTAATCGCAGGCAGGTTGGGCAACTACTTCATGTGACCATTTATGAGGCCAACGCATTCACACTCTTTGGTGAAGTGAAGACGGAACATGTGGGGCCGGAGATTTATAGCATTTCGCCCTGACGGCAAAGAGATTGCCAGAACCCGGAATTGTGCAGGCTTCAGAGGCTGCTGCTGACGGGAGACGTTCAAGCCACGCTTATGGATACGGGTTTCGAAAAATTAACTGCCGATCAGCTCTCCAGCTGGGGCTTGAAAAATCTATCTCAGGCAACGGACCATCTTCGCACGATAGCCAGCTGTGGTGCTTCTACCGCAGGTCTGTCCCAATTGATCGAACAGCTTGAAAATTCTTTGCCGGCGTCAAATGATCCGGATAGAGTGCTCACAGATTTGGCAGATTTGGTGAGTCGTAGTTCCGTGGACGTTGTGCTACGGCAGCTTTTGGTGTCGTCGCCTGATATTCTGGTTCACATACTTACGGTGTTGACAGCAAGTCCTTATTTGAGCAGCCACCTTTGCCGCGACCATCATATGCTTCACGTTCTTGCGGACGGAGAGCATTTCGGACGAGATCTTAGTCTGCGGACGAGCGCACTGTATGACTCGGTAGAGTCTATTCCGAGCGATTTCAAAAATGTCGCCACCTTGCTCGGGACCTGGAAGAACCGCGAGTTATTTCGAATCGCGTATGGTTCGCTGATCTCGGATCTTCGTTTGGAAGTAGTGGCAAATCAAATTTCGAGTGTGTGTTCAATCATCCTGGACGTGGCGATCAAATATTTATTAAAGAAGCATGAAGGGCGATGGGGGGTTCCGCGTGGGACCGATGGAGAGCGCACCCAACTCGTCGTTATTGGCCTGGGAAAATTGGGTGGCCAGGAGATGAATTATTCAAACGACCTGGAGTTGATGTGTATTTATGGGGGCGACGGTGAGACTGACGGGTCGCGGTCCCAAACAAATCAATTATTTTTTAGTGCGATAGCCGAAGATTTAAAAAAACTGCTCGGCACCACGTTGAACGAAGAGGCCATTTATCAAATTAACTATCAACTGAAGCCAACAGTCGACTCTGTGGTGATGACCACAAAGGAGGCTTGGCGTTATTTTGACGTGTCAGGCCGAACCTCGGAGCGTCAGGCATTGATCAAATCTCATCCGGTTGCAGGCGATCTGGATCTGGGCGATCAGTTTCTTTCCCGCTTGGAGTCATGGATCTATCCGCATTACTTAAGTGTTGCTGAGATCACAGAAATCAAAGCGTTAAAGCGACGCATCGAACAGTTGACGCGAACTGCCGGAGAAGAAACGGTCGACCTGGAGAAAGGTCGAGGTGGTATCCGCGATATCGAATTTGTGATTCAGTTTTTGCAACTTCTGCATGGGGGAGAGCTTTCCTCGGTTCGCGTTTCCAACACACTGCAAGCGATCGAACGACTGGGAGCGGAAGGCTGTTTGCGCGATCAAGAACAGTCTCTGCTTGCTGAGAATTATCGCTTCCTCTGCAGTGTCGAGCATCGCCTGCAGTTGACCTTTGGGCCGCAGGCATATCGTTTGCCCCGAGAGGGCAGGGAGCGCGACCGGTTGGCGGCGGACCTAGGATATGAACCAATGGACCGCAGCGGGGGGCAGTCGTTTACGGAAGCGTATTCGAGAATAACAGAAGAAAATCGCCGCGTTCTCAATCATCTGTTGCACGATGCTTTTGCGGCAGATAGTGAAGAATCACCGGAGATCGATCTGATACTTGATCCCGCGCCGGCGACCGAACGGATTGATGCAATTCTCAGAAAATATTCTTTCAAGGATCCGGATCGCGCATACAAGCATTTAATGGATCTCACCCGAGAGACGGTTCCATTTCTTTCGACACGGCGATGCCGTTATTTTTTGGCGACGATTGCGGGGGACCTCCTGAGAGAAGTAAGTCAATTTCCCGACCCCGACTCCACTCTCATGAAGCTTTGTCGAACGAGTGATTCCTTAGGTGGAAAAGGGGTGCTTTGGGAACTCTTTAGTTTCAATCGGGCTTCACTGAAACTCTACGTTAATCTGTGTGCAAACAGTCCCTACCTATCAAACATTCTTAATCGAAATCCAGGTATGATCGATGAATTGATGGATGGATTGATGCTCAAGAAGTTGCCGGAATTCCAACACCAAGAGGCGGCCCTCTTGGAACTTTGTGGGGGTGCGGAAGATATCGATCCGATGATTTACAGTTTTAATAAATCCCAAATTCTTCGCGTGGGAGTGCGGGATATTGTGGGAAAGGAGCAGGTTGAAGCGACGAGTGGGGCGTTGGCTGATATTGCTGATACCTGTTTAAGGCAATGGGCAAGAGTTGAGTATTCCGCCTGGGTTCGCAGGTGTGGCGAACCGGTGATCGCGACCGGACCCCGAGCGGGGCACATAGCGGAATTTGTCATTCTCGCTCTTGGCCGCCTCGGCGGACGTGAGATGGGTTACGGGGGAGAATTGGAGTTAGTCTTTCTTTTCGAGGCGGATGGTGGGACACAGCACCGCAGAAGCGAACGAAAACATCAACAGGTAACATCCAACCAGCATTTTTTCGAGGAATTGAGTCAGCGAGTAATACAGCGTGTGACTCGCCGGGGTCCGTACGGGCGTCTTTATGGTATTGAACTCCCACTTCGTTCGGTCGGGGCTCCGTTGGCGATTTCTTTGTCAGGGCTTTTGGATTATTTTCAAGGCGATCGTGTCACCTTGCGGGAGCGGATGGCACTTTCTCGCGCTCGCGTCGTGCTCGGTAACGAGGTTATCCATAGCAAAACAATGGAAGCCGTTCACCAGATTGCCTTCCTCGAAGCAATGCCTTGGAGTCTCACAGATGAAGCATGGCGTCTGCGCGAACAGGCGGAAGCAAACGCGCTTCCCGAAGACTTTCACCTGGGGAGGGGAGGAATTCTAGACATCGAATTTATTGCGCAGGTGCTGCAGATTTACTACGGATCTATCCATCCGACTCTCCGGCAATCCAACACCTTGGCAGCCCTTCTCGCGTTGAGGGGAAAAGATTTACTTGCCACGCAAGATTACGATATTTTAAAACACAATTATCGATTCCTTCGGACGCTGGAGACGCGCCGGCAGTGGATGGAAGGGACATCCCCCACGCTGTTGCCCACCGATGAACAACTCTCGAAATTAGCGTTCATGTTGAGCGCAGGTACCGCAGACGAGTTGCAGCGATCAGTCGCTCAGGCTCGACGGCAAAACCGAGATCTGTTGGAGAGAGTGCTATGCGATAAAAGAATCGCCACTCAAAAAATACATGCATAAAAAAAGAGGCACCCGGTATCGGATGCCTCTTGGATTGCGTCAAAGGGATTCTCTCGAAAACTAAGAGCAGCCCATGCTGTTTCCGCAGTTGTGACAGAGGTGGCAATTTCCGTTACGGACCGTAATTGACCCGCAGTTGTCACAACTTGGAGCATCAAGATCAAAACTGGAAAACTGTTTGCTGATCACAGTTTCATTCTCATCTGCGTGCGCCGCAAACTGTTCACTGAAAATGCGAGACTTTTTTCCCTGCTGTCCGTTGCCGTTTTCATGGGCGTGCCCATTTCCGTTCGTCGAGGTTCTGGACACAGTGGTCGTTGGGGCGGTCTTGCTGGTCGCTCCCTGACCGTTGGGCTGCCCGTCGGCCTTCGTGGCGACGGGCGGCGTAACCGTTTCCTCGTCCTCCCCCGGCTTATTCCCCTCTACTTTCTGCTTTTGGGGAATTCCCAGATTGGCCTCGCGGAATCCGGGCAGGAACTGACAGCCCATCCAACGGAAGATGTAATCGACGAGGCTCTTCGCGTAACGAACGTCAGGATTTTTAGTGAAACCCATCGGGTCGAATCGCGTGTGGGAGAACTTGTTAACCAACACCTCCAATGGCACGCCATACTGAAGGCTCATCGAGACGGCAGTTCCGAAGGAGTCCATAAGTCCACCGATGGTGCTTCCCTCTTTGGCCATCGTGATGAAAACTTCCCCGGGTCGTCCATCTTCATAAAGACCGACGTTAAGGTAGCCCTCATGTCCATCGACACTGAATTTATGGGTAATCGATTGCCGCGTGTCGGGAAGCCGCTCCCTTCGCGGCTTGGCGACCTGTTTTTTGTCCGCTTTGTCACCTTCGGTAGCCGTCGATAGTGGTTGGCTCTGCTTAGACCCGTCACGATAGATTGCCAGGGCCTTGAGTCCCAATCGCCAACCCCAAGTGTAGGCTTCCGCAACATCTTCGACTGTCGTCGTCGATGGCATGTTGACCGTTTTGGAAATGGCGCCAGAGAGAAATGGTTGGGCAGCTGCCATCATTCTCACATGCGCTTTCCAGTTGATCGATCGACCCCCACCGGTTGGCTCAAAAGCACAATCAAAAACCGGGAGATCCTCCTCTTTGATTTCTGGAGCGCCTTCAATCTTGTCGTGGCTATCGATGTACGCAGTGATGGACTCGATTTGCGGTTGGTCGTACCCCAACGTTGACAGCGCGTGAGGCACGGACTTATTGAGGATCTTCAGCATGCCACCGCCCGCCAGCTGCTTGTACTTAACGAGCGCGATATCGGGCTCAATTCCCGTGGTATCACAATCCATCAGAAAACTAATCGTTCCTGTGGGTGCCAGCACCGTCGACTGGGCATTGCGGAAGCCATTCTTGTCACCTGCCGCGATCACTTGCTCCCAGAGATCACTCGCGGACTGCTTGAGATTTTTTGGGCACGCCGGATTGATTTGCTCGACGGCATCTCGGTGCATCTGCATTACGCGGAGCATTTCCTCCCGGTTCGACTGAAAACCGTCAAAGGTTCCGACAGCCGCGGCCATTTCGGCGCTCGTAAGATTCGCGGCTCCATGAAGAAGGGCAGTGATGGCGCCACAAATGCCGTAACCGGTATCGGAGTCATAGGCATGCCCGGAAGTCATCAAAAGGCTGCCAAGATTAGAGTAACCCAGACCCAGCGGGCGATAGCGGTGGCTGTTTGCCGCAATCACCGCGGTCGGGTAACTCGCATGATCGACCAGAATCTCTTGAGCTACAAAGAAAACTCGACAAGCTTTTACGAATCGCTCCGTATCGAACGAGCCATCTTCGCCGACCATTTTCATGAGGTTAATGCTGGCGAGATTGCAGGCCGTGTCATCGAGAAACATGTATTCGCTGCACGGGTTGCTTGCATTGATCCGCCCAGAATTGGGGCAGGTGTGCCATCGGTTGATCGTGGTGTCGAACTGGACACCCGGGTCACCACATTGCCAGGCCGTCTCCGCCATTCGCTGCATGATTTCGCGGGCCTGGTATTTAGGTCCGCGCTTACGAGAATCGGTGACCCAGCGTGTTTCCCATTCCGCATCCTCAACCACGGCATTCATGAAATCGTCCGTGGCGCGCACCGAGAGGTTTGCATTCTGGAACATAATGGAGCTGTAGGCTTCACCGTTGAAATTCGCTTCGTAGCCACCCTTTTCAATCAAGCAATGTGCTTTGGCTTCTTCTTTGGCTTTGCACTCGATGAAATCCATAATATCCGGATGCCAAACCTTCAGGGACTGCATTTTGGCCGCCCGTCGGGTCTTCCCACCACTTTTCACTACCCCCGCAATTTGATCGTAGACACGCATAAACGAGAGCGGTCCAGAGGGACGACCACCACCAGACAACTTTTCTCGATGCGATCGCAGGGTCGATAAATCGGTTCCGGTTCCGCTTCCGAATTTGAAGAGCATGGCTTCGCTTGTGGCCAGGCCCATAATCGCTTCCATGTTATCGGTCACGCTTTGAATAAAGCAGGCCGAACCTTGCGGATATTCGTACGGGTTTTCCGGCTGACTTACCGACTGAGACTCTTGATCCCAGTGCCAATTGCACTGAGCACCGGTCACGCCATATTGATGATAGAGACCAACATTAAACCACACGGGGGAATTGAATGCTCCGTGTTGATTAAGACAGAGCCAAGTGAGGTCCCGATAAAAATTTTCACCGTCCTCTGGCGAGGCAAAATAACCGTCCGCCAATCCCCAGTCGGTGATTGTCCGGCTCACGCGATGAATCAATTGTCGAACACTGTGTTCGCGCTCCGGAGTTCCCACTTCACCGTAAAAGTACTTGCTCACGACGATGTTGGTGGCCAGTTGACTCCAATCAGCCGGAATCTCGCAATCGGATTGCTCAAAAAGGAGTTCGCCGTTCTCACCCTTGATCTGTGCGCTTCGCTTTTCCCAGGCGACACTTTCAAAGGGATCGGTCAGATCGACGGGACAGAAATAGGGTTCAAAACGAAGCCCCTCGGTCGTTTCCTTGTTCTTCGAGTCCATCAGTTTTTTTGCGGAAACGTCCACGTCGACAGTAGCCATCGCGCGAATCCCTTCGGGCTAGAGGAGTGGGCATCCATACCAATATTACTGAACAAATATATAGTTAAATCCGTGCCTGCCTGAACCTCTCGGCCTTGCTGGCAATGGTTCTTTCGAGGAACCGGGGATCTTCCCCCCCGAAAGAGTTAAACAACCACCCATATATTGTAGTTGATGCCCTTTGAACTACAACATCGTGTTGCGAGGCGGTGATTGTAGAGCCTTTTTATACTCCGTCAATCGTTATTTCTGAAATTCCGTAAACCATTACCAATTAAGAGTTTACAAAACCACCATTTCGCAAGCCCTGATAGCATACCCGCTGGTACGAGGGTCTGCAATCGCAGGTTTTTTCCGACGTTTTTTTACTTTTGGCTCCGTTTGATCAATTTCCTTCGGGAAAAAGATATGAAGAAAAAGTTAACAAAATTTTAATATCGTCGGTACCGTTTTTGTCGCCTGTGACAGTTACATTTTCTGCTCGGTTACTTGACCCGATTTGCTGCTGCTGCGCTCCATCGAGCGGTCCACGGGTTTCACCATCAAAACTACGTTTTCAGCACACGCAACCGCTCCAGTGGACTACAGTCGCATGACTCCTTAACGCGATCGGGGCGTCTGTGCGCATCTGTGCGCAACTGTTGTGCGCAAAAGAGGGCCGCGTTTCAACACACCAAGAATGGGCTGGCTGATCGTGCCGCCTAGAGGGAAATTTTGTCGATGCGGACTTCGGTGTACTTCTGCCGATGCCCCGTTTTTCTGCGGGAATTCTTCCGCCTGCGGAGTTTTTGGACCACGAGTTTAGGTCCCTGAACCACACCAAGAACCTCTGCTTCCACCGTGGCACCTGAGAGCGTGGGACTGCCGATCTGGATTCCCGACTCGCCACTCACACAAAGTACTTGATCGAAGGTGAGCCGCTCACCGGCCTGGCTCTCCCGGTAATCAATCGCAACCTGCTGCCCCTCTTGCACTTTGAATTGTTTTCCACTGTCAGTAATGATCGCATACATTGAAAATTTCCCACTCCGGCGTGCCGTGGGCGAGGGGCCCACACGATCGGTAATCCATCATTCTATCAGTCCCATCGGCGCCCGTCCATAACCGCTGTCCCAGGGAGTCTCGGTGGTCCCTCCTGGTGGGTCGGCCGCCACCCATTTTCACCTAGAGGCTTGAAAATACGATATTTTGCTCCTGTTTATCTTGCCCGGTGATCTCTATTTGTTCGGGTGCAAAACCCTCCCGTCCACGGATTTGAACCGAGATTTCCGTGTCAATTTCCAACTGAGAGATTTCTCTTCGTTTGCGGTTGTTCAGGTAGGTCGCCACCTCCTCGGCCACCTGGATATCGATCCGCACCGCGTCCGGATGGTGAGCGGCCGTGATAAGCATGCGTACCGCTTCGATCGCCATGCTTTCGGGGGTTTTGACCACCCCGGACCCGTCGCACCCGGGGCAATCGCGATAGATGCTTCGCTTTAGACCCGGCCGGATCCGTTGTCGGGTCATTTCAATCAAGCCGAAAGGACTGGTCCGCAGAATCTTGGTGCGGGCCCGATCGCGTTTGACCGACTCCTTTAAGACTCTTTCGACCCCGCGTCGGTGTCGTTCTTGTCGCATGTCAATGAAATCATTGACGACGACCCCACCCAAATCCCGCAACCGCAGTTGCCGGGCAATTTCCTTGGCTGCCAGTTGGTTGATTTGAAAGGCAGAATCTTCGGCGGATCCATTCGCACGAAAATTTCCACTGTTCACGTCAATAGCGACCAGCGCTTCGGTCTGATCAATCACGATCGACCCACCTTTTTTTAGAGGCACCTCCCTCTGGTGAATCATCGAAATTTCATCTTCCAGTTTGTATTTATTGAACAGCGGTTCCTTTCCGAGATAGAGTTGAAGACGATTGACGTGTCGGGGCATGACCATCTGGAGGAACTCTTTTGCTCTCTCATAGGCACTCGATTCGTCGACATGAATAACGTCGACCTCACTGCTGAAGATGTCTCGGATTGTCCGAATGATCATGTCGCTTTCTTCGTAAATATCCACCGGAGCACGACATTTTTTTACGCGCCGCACAATCACTTTCCACAGTCGGAGCAAATAAGCCAAATCTCGCGATAGCTCTCGTTTGGTGCGACCTGCGCCAGCCGTCCGAATAATAAAACCGAGTCCCTTCGGGGGATTCAGATCGAGCAGAATATCCCGCAACCGTCGTCGGTCATCATCATCCTCGATTTTCCTGGAAACCCCCACGCGCCCCAACGCGGGCATGAGGACAAGGTACCGTCCGGGGATGCTGATATAGGTTGAGAGCGTCGGGCCCTTATTTCCTATTCCCTCTTTAATGACTTGGACGAGGACCTCATCTCCACGACGGAGGATGTCCTGAATAGGAGGTTTCACACGCGGCCTCGCCCCGGGTCTCATCGTGCGTCGACCCCGGGAGCGTCGACCGCCCCGTGGTGTCTCTGCTTGAGTCTCCTCCGCGCCGTTATCCTCCCCGTTGCCACTATTTGTTTCACCTTCATTCGCCTCGCTTGCACCGGATTTTTCTTCCCCGTCGTCCGCCAGTTCCTCACCACGGTAATGTCCACCACCACTCTCCATGTACTTTCCCGGATCGATACCCGCTTGGCGATAGTATTGAGGTTCGACATCGCTGATATGAAGAAAACCGTTTCGGCCGACGCCAAAATCGATGAAAGCCGCCTGGATGCTGGGTTCCAGGTTCACCACAACGCCCTTATACACATTACCCACATAATTATCTTGGCTGCTGCGCTCGATGTAAAGTTCTTCAAGAACGCCATCCTCGACAATCGCAATCCGACATTCCTCGGGTTGCGAAACATTAATTAACATTTCATTTTTCATTTCAGCTACTTTCCACGTTATAGTTGTACGGCAGTTCTCGTTAACAAAGTTCCACTTGAGGGAACGGGAGAGACACCGAGTAATTCAAGTATTTCTATTGGGCGGACGCCTGCCTCCTGCGTGGCCGCCAAGTGCATCATTAAACATTGATCCTTTACGCGTAGATCGAGTACGAGGGGGCGAATATCAATTTCGACTTCACTTTTTTGTTTTCGTAATAGATATGTTGAGCGAAGAAGAAATTGTTGAACTTTTGTTTCAGTGTCGTTGACGACTTCCGATTCGAGATCGGTTGCATACCAAAAGCTTTTCGCCTTCAGCTTTTTTTCCAAAGCGTCGAGCGGAACGATTTGTGTAAATTCCAATCCGGGGACCGACAGGTGATTAAGCCGATTTAATAACTCATCCGGATTGCATGGCGATCCAATCTCCAAATCCATAACCTCATCGGTTCCCGCCTGCCCAACAGCCAGCGGCTCACAGAATCGCATACGCGGTCGAGGATGGAACCCTTCGCTCATGGCCAGTTCGACTTCAGCACGCCGAAAGATACGTTCGAGCGTACGAATGAGATCGCGATGCCCCATAAAACGCAGATGATCGCGCTTTGCATAGCGGATTCGAATGCGACATCGATTTATGGTTGTTTGATTCACGGAATAACCCAAATATTTTCCCAGCTCATGGCACTAATTCAGGCACCTGTTTACGAAGTTCTTCTTTCAAGTAATTGCGAATGTCTTGAGCGTGTTCCATCGTCATCACCCGCCTGGCAACCCGCTGACATTGCTTAATGTGAACGCTGGAAATAACTTTTTTTATTTCCAAAATCGACGCGGGTGGAACGCTGAAGTGCCGCAGTCCAAAACCGAGAAGCAACATCGTGTATAAAATGTTCCCGCTCATCTGTCCGCAGATATTAACCGGCTTGCTTACTTTATTGGACGCCTGGATTGACGAACGAATAAGTCGTAGCACCGCCGGTTCACTGGCGGTGTACATCGGGGCTACGTCCTTGTTGCTGCGGTCAACCGCGAGGGTGTATTGAATGAGGTCGTTTGTACCGATACTGACGAAATCGACCTCGTCCAGAAATCGCTCCAACATCAGCGCCGTTGCCGGTACCTCCGCCATGATGCCAATCTTGATGTTGCGATCGAATTTAATATTGCTTTCCTCAAGATCTTCCATGACATCCGAGAGTAGCATTTTGACCTGTCGCAGCTCTCGGAGTGTTGTGATGAGGGGGAAAAGAATTTGCACGTTCCCTAAATCGCTCGCCCTCAAAATGGCACGCAACTGGGTACGAAACAGCGGTACGTTCCGTAACGTCAAGCGAATACTCCGCAGTCCGAGGACCGGATTTTTTTCGTCACTCGCCGGGGCATCATCCGACAACTTATCGGCGCCAAGATCGAGCGTGCGAATGCATACCGGTTTTCCCTTCATCGCCAAGACAACCTTCTTGTACGCCGTATAGTGAGTTGATTCGGTGGGCTCTTTTTTTGCATTTAAGTAGAGAAATTCCGTCCGGTAGAGCCCGATTCCATCAGCACCCTCAGCCTGGCATTGCTCTACCTCGTAGGGAAATTCGATGTTGCCGCAGAGTTGAACGCGGACTCCATCGGAGGTGACGGCGGGTTTATTTGCTAAAGATTTTAGTCGCGCCTCGACACCACGATGTTCCTCTGCTTCGTAACGGTATTTGGCGACTGTCTCTTCGTCCGGCTGTAAGATGACGCGTCCCAGGTTTCCGTCGATAATGACGAGATCCCCGCCGGATACATCGGTGAGAAAAGGGCCCGTTGCGACAACGGCAGGCAACCGCATGGCCTCCGCCACAATCGCGGTATGGCTACCGGGGCCTCCCGCTTCGGTGACAAACCCTAACGCATATCGACGGTTTAAATTAGCGGTTTCACTCGGCGTTAGATTGTGCGCCAACAGGACCACCGGCGAGGTCAGTTGCCCTACCCCTTCGCGACGATCGCGTAGCAAGTGCTTGAGAAGTCGCTTTTCAATATCAAAAATATCCTGCGATCGCTCCTTCATAAATGCATTGTCGAGCGATTGAAAGACTTTTGCATAGCGTCGCATGGTGCGACTCACCGCATATTCGGGAGAATAATGCTTCTGTCGAATCATCCCTTCGATTTCGCGACGAAGTCGCGCATCGTGAAGCATCTTGAGATGAGCGCCGAAAATAGCCCCATAATGTTTGCCTAGTTGTTTAGTGACCGTATCGCGATTGGCGGCGATTTCCTTATCTGCCCCAGCAATCGCCTCGGTGAGACGACGGATCTCCGATTGGACTGCATCTCGCGCTACAAATCTCTGCGGAATTCGAAATCCCTCGTTATCGACAACGAGGGCCTCGCCAATGGCGACGCCGGGAGAAACGGCTATTCCTTGCAATGTTTGCATCGGATGTGTGCCGAGCGACGCCTCAAGCGAGCGCTAAGCGATGCCACGGTAGATCGAATCGCGCTGATAAGCGCAATGATCCGGTGGCGTCGCCAACCCGGCGTTGCATAGAAAGCAATCCAAGACGGGTGGTCGAGGCCACCCCGAAACTCAAATCACTCTCTACTCTATTTTCTTTATGGTTCCTTGGTTAACTCGTCGACGGATTTTGTTTCCAAAATCTTCGCCAACTCCTCAACGGCCAACTCTGCATCTGGGCCGCGAGCTTCAATTTCCAATTGGGTTCCTTGGGAAGCACCCAGGGTGGCGATGTCCAACAGGCTTTTCCCGTCAACACGCCGCTCACCACTAATAATCTCAATATTTGATTCGAATTCGTTTGCTTTCCGCGTGAACACCTCACCCGGTCGCAGATGCAACCCCTGGGGGTTTTTCACCTCCACTAACCGAGTCACTTTGGTCGATTCACTCGCTTCCACTATAGAACCTGCCACAAATAGTTTTTTATTACCGACAAAATTTCGAGGAGTCATTCGACCCCGAAATAGTAACGCTACCTGGGCAAATTAACTCACAAATTGATTGTTATCCGCCTCGTCCAGTAATTGCCAGATATCTTCAGCGGTTTTGGACTGTTTCAAAAAACGACAAAACGTATCATCTCGCAATTGCCTTGAAATATTTTCCAAAGCACGCAAATGATCTCCGGGCCGATCGGGCGGAGAAATAAGAAGAAAAAATAAATGAACTTTTTCACCGTCAAGACTTTTAAAATCGACACCCTCAATGCTTACGCCAACGGTGCCGACGAGTCGGTCCACACTCGGATGTTTTGTATGAGGAACGGCCACACCCCGGCCAATCCCAGTGCTTCCTAATTCTTCTCTTTTGGTGATTGCTTTAATGGTGCTTTCCAACTCACTTTCCGCTATCGCCCCCGCTTCTACCAACGCGGTGGTCATTTCACGAATCACATCATCTTTACCCACAGCTGAAAGGTTAGGTCGAATTGCGGTGCTCGTCACAAAGTCTGAAAATTTCATTCCATCCGGTCCTTTGAATACTTCCTATAGATATTTCTTGGCCATTTTAATTTTATGATCCAAAAGCGAACATCTATTCCTCAGGTTGATCAAGATTTTCCAAAATTGTCTCAGGATCAATGGGCGGATCGTGCTCTCCACGATGTCGCTGTTGGAGTTTCTCTTTGTATTTACGGAGTTGTGCTTCCATCCGGTGAACAACCGTATCAACCGAACCCATTAATTCCACGCCCCGGTCTGTGGCAACAAAGTCGTGTTTATGTTCGGCCGCCACCTGCAAGTCTACCGATGGTGTCTCCTCATGTTCCAAATCGATCGTTAAATGAATCGACGTGAGCCGATCAAAAAGCCGAGTTAGTTTCCCAATTTTTTCTTCAATTTTTTGGCGGCTTGCGTCGCTTAAATGGCCGTGGCGCGTTGAGATGTCGATTTGCATGCGACCCCCTCCCTCTTCGGCTCAGGGGGATCGATCACCAAATCCCCCCCATGCGGTCCTATCTCCCGAAACGCTCATTGTAACTTTCGTTTGAGTCCGTCACAAATCCCGAAAATTGGGGATTCGGGGTATTATTTATCGCCCGGATTTTCCGACCGAGCAGCTGCAAGCTGCTGCAGGGGATTTTCCTTAAGATGAGGCAATCGTTTGGACTTACCGGCAAGGGTGAGGACCCTTACGCTGCTCGGGCTTCTTTTGCCGCCGCTGGAAACCACACCGACCGGTTTTGAATCGCGCAAGCGACATGTTCTCTGGTAAGGTATGGACCATGATGCTGAGCCATTTTCACCTTCGGATCATGTTTCCCAGCAAAGATCGATAAAAGATGTCCGATAACCGATCGACGACCGGACTCCGCACTCAGATTGCCGGGATTCCCCTTGAGCAGTTAACCGCGTCCCATCCGACCCCATTTTACGTTTATGATCAGGCGAATATCATCCAACGGATCGACGACCTCAAAGATTTTGACGTCGTCCGCTATGCACAAAAGGCCTGTAGTAATATTGCCATTCTCGATATTTGTCGACAACACGGTGCCCTGGTCGATGCAGTGAGTGCAGGAGAAATTTTTCGGGCGGAAGCGGCTGGCTTTGTGGCAAACGGCGAGCCACCCCCGATCGTGTATACGGCAGACATATTCGATCAGCAATCACTCGAACTCGTGCTTGAGCGCAATCTCCACGTAAATTGTGGATCTGCGGATATGCTCGGGCAACTCGGGGAAAAAGATCCCGGTCGCTCCGTGACGCTGCGGATCAACCCGGGTTTCGGTCACGGTCACAGCCAAAAGACAAATACGGGCGGCTCACAATCAAAACATGGGATTTGGCATACCGAGTTGGAAAAGAGCCTTCAAGTGGCCGCGCAGTACGACCTGAAGGTAGTGGGTTTGCACATGCATATCGGCTCGGGGACCGATTTGGAACACCTCTCACAGGTGGTGACCGCAATGGAGCAGTCTGCCCAAGTGGTAGGTGACCAACTTGGCACGATCAGCGCCGGCGGCGGACTTCCGATTCCCTACCAAGCAGAGGAAGAGTACGTCGACTTAGCGGCCTATTTCGATCTTTGGGATGCGGCCCGTCACCGACTGGAGAAACAATTCGGCAGAAAAATCCACTTGGAAATTGAACCGGGCCGATATTTGGTCGCCGAGGCCGGTTTTCTGGTGGCCGAGATTCGTGCAATTAAACGGATGGGCGATAATTGGTTCTACCTTGTGGATGCCGGCTTCAATGATTTGGCGCGGCCTATTCTCTACGGTTCGTACCACCCTATGACGATTTGTCATCGCAATGGAGCGCCATCCGCTGCGATGCGCGAGGTGGTTGTGGGCGGGCCTTTGTGCGAGTCGGGTGACATTTTTACCCAGGAAGAAGGCGGTTTTGTCTGCACGCGGGCGCTTCCCGAAGCCGAGTTGGGAGATTGGCTCATCATCGAGTGTGCGGGTGCCTACGGTGCGGTGATGGGTTCGAACTACAACTCCAAGCCGCTGGCAGCGGAACTCCTCATTCGCGATGGCCAAGTCCATACGATTCGAGCCCGTCAGACCTTTGAGCAGATGGCCGGCTCAGAACGTATTCCCGGCTAGAGAGGACCTTTACGCATTTCACTGCGTTGAATTTTTCGCGGTTTCTGGAATCCAAAGCACAGATCGCACGTCTCCATCGTTCGGTGCAACGTCCATCGGGTTCCTCGCCTCGACATGCGTGTCGTAAAAAGCGATGTTCACGAGCTCGAAATGCCGGGGTGCCACCGATGCACCCCACGCCTCATCAATATTTACATCGGTCAACGCCATCACCAGAGAGTCGAAATCGAGAAACGTGATCTTGTATGCATCTCCTTCGCCGAACTGAGACACGAGTGCGTTGATCCCATAACTGGCCTGCGGCCGTGGCTGTCGGTTGTCGCTGGGGCAGTGTTCATCGGTCCTTGCCTCGCCCCAACTTTCAGCGAGCGTGGCGGGCCAGATCGAAGGATCGACCAAAGACTCCAGAAGATGTTGTTCACGTAAATGAAGGACAAGTTCCGTTTGATGAGACTGGCATGTGATTCCGCGAGACTCTTCCCGTGAAATTAAAATCGCGGGGGTGATCAAAACGAAAAGCAGGCCAACGCAGAGGATGACGATGAGAATTCCCATCGGTGTGATCTGAAAATCACGCACTCAGTCGATCCCCTTTTGATGCAACGCTTCGTGAGCATCGTCGTCGAGCGGCCGATTATCAAAACCTTTTTTGGAAGAAAATTCCATCCGCTCGACATACTTCACATTGGCACATTCGTCGATGTCGCTGCTGTGACACGCGGCAAAGTCTCTGATCAAAAAGCGAATCGGCCCCCCCGCCGAAATCGGCAACGGCTCTTTTTGCTGGCGATAGATGAGCATCCCGCGGTCCACCACGTCTGCAAGCGGAACACTTGCATGGAAGTTGTCTCGATCGCTGTGCAGGGTGATGTAGCGGGCGGCAGGATCGACTTTTGCCGTAGACAAGATGCCTGCGAGGGCCACTGCCCCGCCCGAACGCTTGGGATCGACTCGGCTCACATCGGGAATCTGCCATTCCTCGTCCATCGCCGCTAAATCTTCCCACGTGAAAGCGCGGTGTCCGGCGACCAATTCCCCTTCAATTTTTAACAATACGGAAGAACTCATATGCAGCGTATTGGCTTTTGTGAAATCAAAAATTTATTTCCTCTTCGCACGCGATCAGAGCTTCCTCAGCCGGAAGCACCATGATTTTTCCATCCCCGATCCGACCGGTGCGTGCCACCTCGATTAACTTTCTCACTATTTCCTCCACGCGATCATCCTCAACCCACAGCGTGATCTCGACTTTGGGGAGAAATGCCAGCGAGTATTCGGTATCGCCGTACTGATCCAAATAACTCTTTTGTCTTCCGTAGCCTTTGACCTCCCGAATCGTGAGTGCTTCGAGTGGGGCGCGACGCAACGATTCTAGAACTTTTTCTGCGAGATACGGTTTCACGATGGCAAGAATCTGTTTCACCGTGCACAAACTCGATCGTTAACGAGTCCGTTAACTAAAAAAGTTTTCACCGAAAAGATCGATCGGAGGGCCAGTTTCAACTTCGACATCACCCTCGATTCGTGTCATGCAAGCCAATCGCATCGTATCTTCATTGCCGATATACGCCAGACAGGGCAGAGGATCGGGTACCGGTGTGGGAAGCGGCGTCTTAAATTTCATTTTTTCACGAAGTGTGAGTGGGTTGGTATTTTCCATCCCCTGCGTCACATTCACGCGACACGTCCCGCATAAACCCCAACCGCGGCAATTGAGTAACGAATTCAACTTCGCCCCGACGCCATTGAACCCATCATAAACACAAACCCCAGCCTTCATGGCAGCAGTACGCAGGTCGGTTCCCGCTGGTACCTCAATCTCTTTTTTCTCTTTGGTGAATTTGACGGTAGGCATGGGAGAAATCGCAGAGGGGGAAAATGTGAGAGAAGTACCTAATTTACACGATAGACATATTGCCGGCCAAGGCCGCGTCCGTTGGATTTGTTGATGGTCGTCACTTTGTGACCTTAGCGACGGATGCCGAGCAGGGCAGAAATCAGCAGATACACCACGAGGCAGAAAACGAAGGGAATTCCGACGCGCATCAAGTTTAAGGAAAAGGTCGATTCCACGACCGACAGTCGTGCGGAAGCAAACCAACCCACTTCGTACATTACTCCTGTTGCGAACAAGCTTTGCAAAATCGTGACCCACAGAGATTTTTCATCCGGAGACGTGGCGGTGAGCAGTCGCCATCGGCGATGGGCGCTGAGGCCGAGAAGACCAACAAAGAGTATGACACTCAGTGCACTGCTGAGAGCCAACGCATTCTCGCCCCATCTCCAAATCAAGAAGAAATCGAGGAGTAAATTTCAAATGAGCACTCCGAGACCCAAGCGGACAGGGGTACGCGAATCGCCCGTTGCGTAAAATCCACGGACAAGTATCGGGACTAAAGAATATGCCCAAATACCGAGTGCGTAGGTGGTAATCATTTGCGATGTCCGCATCACATCGACCTGGGTGAATTCCCCATGTTCGAAGAGCAAGGTGGTGATCGGTTCGGCGAGTAGAACCAGACCGGCCGTCGCGGGAATGGCGAGAATCAGGTTGCCTCGCATCGAATTGCGAAGACTCGTTCCTAATTGCTTGAGATCTCCCTGACTTGCCTGACGACTGAAAGTCGGAAATACGACGACACCGATCGCGACCCCCAAAAGGCCGACGGGAAATTGGATCAACCGTTCACTGAAGTAGATTGCTGCCACCGTTCCTTCTGAGAGCGGATACACCAAGCCACCACCCCACCACGACATTGTGGTATCGGCAGGCGCAGAAAAAATCCACGCGATCATCGTATCAACCAGCACGTTCAGCGGGAAAATCGCTAAACCAAATGCCATGGGTACAAAACGCTTCCCGATCGCCTTGATTGATTTTCGGCAGGCAACCCAATTCCATCCCCAGCGGAACCCCAGGGAGCGCAGCACCGCCCACTGCGCGATGAACTGAAACAAGCCTCCCAGAAATACGGTCGCCGCAATGGCGTAGGCAGCAGCATGAAGATCCTTCTGCTCCCGGGATGTGATCCACAGAACGACCCCAATCCAAAGTGAGTTAAGAATGACGGGAACGAAGGCAGGCATTCCAAAACGATTCAAGGCGTGGAGTGTCGCTGAAACGATTGAAGCTAGCGAAATAAAGACAAGGTAGGGAAGCATGACCGCCGAAAGACCGGCCACGAGTCGAATATCGTCATCCGCAGAGAAACACCAAAGCAACATACACGCTACTTCACCAACGAGGGTAATGAGCGTCATCAGCAGAAATACGCAGCCGAGCAACGTGCTGATGAGTTGCCAGGCCGACGGTTTATCGTTTTCTATTTTTTCGGTGATGGCGGGAAGCACGCTCACCGAAAGGATGCCTTCCCCAAAAAGTCTTCGAAATAAATTGGGAAGGCGAAATGCAATGACGAATGCATCCATCACGCCACCTGCAGCCAAGCCGAAGAGGGCTGCGGTGACCACATCGCGGACCATGCCCAGGATGCGGCTCACGAGGGTCCAAAATGCGGTGACCCCGACGCCGCGAACGATCTCATTACGGTTGCTTTGCATGAAATGTGGGATCGCAATAAATGGATCGATACGATGATCGCCCAACGTATCGTTGTCGCTATCTTTCAAATTTACGAAAAAACGACCGTCTTGTGAGATTTTTGGGGATCGAATACTTTTGAGCGTATGCTGTGGGCCTGCTGGAGCAAACAGGACCTCTGTGGCCCGTGCTCGAAAACGCACCCATGCAACACATACTCATTTTCACGTTTATTTTCGATAACAAGTTGAAGTAAAGATGGCAGAACGCACACCTTACCAACAAAAAATTATTCAAAATTATTATAAAAACCGCTCCGCCCTTTCCCATCAGCGTCTCGGGGAATTGGTGACGGACCTCTATCTTGCCGAAGGCAAGAAACGCGCTGCGATCTGGAAAAGAATCCGTACAGCACTAGAAAATCTGGAAGTTAAGCCTGATCGAATCGATTATCTTGAGCAGCAGGATAATCCGGAATTGGTCGCAAAAATGTTCGAAGAACTTATGGGGCGCGGGTAGAGGTGAAGATCGTTTGACTTTCTCAAGCTGGTCGTAACTCCGAAAGTATTCATGCCATGCAACAATACTTGGATTTGATACGACATGTGCTTCAGCATGGAATTGCGAAGGACGACCGTACGGGAACCGGCACCAAAAGCGTCTTCGGATACCAGATGCGATTCAATCTCGCAGAGGGCTTTCCACTCTGTACGACGAAGAAATTACATTTGCGGTCGATTATCCACGAACTGCTCTGGTTTATTCGCGGGGATACAAATGTTGCCTATCTCAACGAGCATGGGGTCTCGATCTGGAATGAATGGGCCGATGCGCACGGAAACCTCGGGCCGGTTTACGGGTACCAATGGAGGAGTTGGCCTACCGCCGATGGCCAATCGATCGACCAGATTACCGATGTCGTCAATCAGATCAAAACGAATCCCACGTCGCGACGTCTTTTGGTTTCCGCGTGGAATGTGGGCCAGTTGTCGCAAATGGCGCTCGCGCCCTGTCATGCCCTTTTTCAGTTTTACGTCAGTGAAGGTCGCCTTTCCTGCCAGTTGTATCAACGGAGCGCCGACATCTTTCTCGGTGTCCCCTTCAACATCGCATCTTATGCGCTGCTTACACAAATGATCGCTCAGGTGACCGATTTGGAACCCGGTGAATTTATCCACACTTTCGGGGACGCCCATTTCTATTGCAATCATCTTCAAGAAGCGGAATTACAGCTTTCGCGCGATCCTCGACCACTGCCGACACTGAAAATCAATCCGGCAGTGACCTCGCTGTTCGATTTTTCCCATGAGGATTTTGAACTCATCGGATACGATCCCCATCCACACATCAAAGCGACTGTCAGCGTTTAGTATTTGTTTTTGAGCGGAGAAAATTCCAGCGCATGCTTGCGATTATTGTGGCTGCCGCAGAAAACGGAGTGATCGGCCAAGGAGGACAGCTCCCGTGGCATTTGTCGGCCGACCTACGTCGATTTCGCGCGCTGACAACCGGGCATTCGATTCTCATGGGGCGGAAAACCTTCGATTCGATCGGTCGCCCGCTGCCGGATCGAAGATCGATCGTACTGAGTCGCGATCCGAACTACGCGCCCGATGGAGTGGAAGTGGTCTCTGATTTTGATCAGGCTCTCTCCCGCACGGCGGGTGAGAGCAAAGTTTTCGTTATCGGCGGCAGTCAGCTTTATCAGCTGGCGATCCCCTTTGCTGAGCGGATTTACTTGACCGAGGTAGCGGCGCACGTGGAGGGAGACGTGCGGATGCCTGAGATCGATTGGTCCGCATGGAAACTCGTGGAGGAACTGCCAACGCAAGCGGACGAAAAAAGTGGACTCCGCTTCACGTTCAAGACATTCGATCGTAACGCGACATCTTCTGGCAGTTAAGAGAGTCCTTACGCGCGATCGAACGGAAAAGTCATCACCTCTGCGAGTTCTTTTTTGCCGGCCGCCAGCAGCACCAGGCGATCCACTCCGAGGGCCACTCCGGCGGCGCGGGGGAAGCCCTCGTGCATGGCGGCTTCCAGGCGACGACTCGGCGGAAGGGGGCGCTTTCCTTGAGCCACTCGCTGGCGGTTGGCTTCCTCGGTCCGCCGCCGAAGTTCGTGCGGATCGCGCAGTTCGTGATAACCGTTGGCTAACTCAATTCCTTGATAAAATAACTCGAATCGCTCGGCGACGGGATGCGGAACGTTGCGAATTTCCGCGAGCGCCGCCTGAGAGGCAGGATAGTCGAAAAGAATGACCGGCTCGCTCTGCCCCAAGTGTGGCATGACCAGCTCGAGGAGCAATAGATTGCGCCAGTCGTCGATCTCGTCGCCCAGTTGCGCCGGCACGGCAAGGCCATTGGCCGTCGCTATTTGCGCATAGGCAGCCGGCTCCGCTTCAAAGGGGTCGATTTGTGCATACTCCAAAAAAGCATCCCGGTAGGAAAGTCGCTTTGCCGGCTTGGTCTGCATCAGCCTTTGGAAAAGATCGGAAAGAAAACCCATTCCCTCCTCCATACCATCTCCCGTGCGATACCACTCCATGAGGGTAAATTCCGGGTTGTGCAGCGGCCCCAATTCCTCCTTGCGAAATCCGCGCGTAATCTGAAAAATCGCTTCCGCGCCGGCCGAGAGTAACCGCTTCATGCAGAGTTCCGGAGAAGTCTGTAACCAGAACGTCTCCTCGCTCTCTCCGATGGTGACCGCAATCGGTTCCAATTCGGCATCGACGATCGTTTCCGCTGAAAGAAGCGGTGTTTCAACCTCAAGAAACTGGTGCTCGTAGAAAAACTCCCGGGCACGTCTCAGCAGATCAGCCCGCAATCGCACCGCCGGCCACTCGGCGGTTGGCTGCCAATAGTCAGCACCTGGGGGGGCGACTTCCCGGCGCTGGGGGAGCGTTTCATTCCTTGACTCGCTCAATGTACTCTCCGGTCCGTGTATCGACTCGGATCAGTTCACCCATTTCGACGAAAGCGGGGCAATGAATTTCGGCGCCCGTCTCCATTTTCACCGGCTTGGTCACATTAGTGGCCGTGTTTCCCTTTGCGCCCGGTTCGCAATATTCGACTTTCAACACGACATGATTCGGCGGCGTGATGGTGATCGGATTGCTTTCGAAAAGAATCATTTGACAGAGCGTACCATCTTTGAGGTATTTCCAAGCATCTCCCAATTGCTCGGAACTTAACTCGTATTGTTCGTAATTTGCGGTATCCATAAATACATATTTTTCGCCTTGACGGTAAAGAAACTGCCCCTCCGTCTCTTCGACGTCTGCAGCCTCGATCGACTCCCCACCCTTAATTTCGCTCCAGCACGGTGCCCCGCACAAGATTTTTCATCCGCAAGGTGT
>JAQWPY010000138.1 GCA_029245145.1 Pirellulales bacterium
ATGTCCTGGTCTCGCGGGGATGCAATTTCGTGATTGCCGTCAGCGTGACGACCAAGATACAACACGAATTCGCGAGAAACCGTCCCGATACGCCGACAGTAAACATGAAAAGGGCCTCGACCCTGCAAACCGTCTTGCGAAGCTATCTGGTCCAGAGCGTGAACATGAACTCGATCGGGGTTCAGCCAGCCGATATTGTGATCGAGCCTGATGTCTCCAATTTCGAGTTGACGGAGTTCGCCAAGACCGACCAGCTGTCGGCGGTGGGCGAAGAAACCGCTCTGGATTCGATCCAGCAGATCAAGCAGATGCTCAGCCACTTAGACGATCGTTTGTATCCATCGCCATGAACGGAGCGAGGTGGTTTTTCCTGCTCCAGCGGTGTCGCCACCGAGTCCCGCCTGCGGTAATGGAGGATGCGGGTTAACCGGCTGTGGTTTTTTTTAAGCAAAGCCGCGTCACGGCAGTACGTAAACCGCTCCCAGGACTGCGCCTGCCTGCATGATGCCGCCTCGCAGAGAAATCGGCACGGCGGGCAGGTACCGCGGAGCCGGGTCACCCGGCCAATTGTGCCCCAGGGCGTACACGCACTCCTGCGGTGGCCGCATCCCCATTTTGTACGGTAGTACCGCCGCGTTGCAGAAAAAGTGTGCCGCCGAGAGGAACGGCTGAGAGATCGGACCGATGGTGTGTCCGTAGCGCTCGGCTTGAAGTTCGCGGAAATAGAGTGGTTTGTGACAGAGCCCCGATGCCGTCCAGGCAAAGTTGAGCGGTTCCTGCTGACCGAGTCGATAACCGTTGATCGGAATCTGATGCGTTTCGATATCGCACGATACGGGAAAATCTTGGCCCGGCACCCCTGCGACCGCGATATCGAGACTAATATCAGCGAGGGTTCGATTGAGCAGGTACTCGCGCGAAATCCGGCAGTCCCGCTCGTACCCATCCGTCGCTGCAGTGATCGTCGCTGCAGTGATCGACGGTGCTACTGGCGACGGTGCTACGGGCGACGGCCGCGGTGCGGCCACGCGAGGGGTAATCGGTTTTTCCGGGTCGAGCTCCAGCGAATCGAATAGTGGCGGGGCCGGACGTTGAGGCTTGGCTGGTGGCTCTGCCGGCTTCTCCGTCCCGGTGGGGGCCGCCAAGTCGGCAGGCTTTTTGGTTTCTACTGGCCTTTGGGAAGCCACTGGTTCCTGCGTCGGAGTCGCTTCGGTCTGTTGAGGTTCGCTCGGAGTACTTTGCGCATCGCGATCCGAAGTATCTTCAGTAACTTGTTTTTTTGCTGCCGGTTTTGAAGATTCAGCTGCCTCATCGCGCTCTGCGGGAGGGGTGAGGATACTTAATTCACTTTGCGGTCGGTTTTCGTGCTCGGAACCGAGAGAGAGGGGCTGCCTGCCGCTGTCTACCACCAGCGTATCTTTCCCGACGAGCGGTGTCGTTTGCGTGGTCTGTCGGGGTGTCAGATGAATCGGCTCGTCGTTTGCTTCGCTCTCGCGGGAAATGGTTTGCACCACGATCGATTTTTCACCTTCCGCGAGCGAGGGCGATGTGGCAATCTTCACGGCCGGTTGTTCCTCCCATGCCGGTGTCTGGTCGATCAATTCGATTATCTTCGCATCACCCGCGTCGGTACCTTCACCTTCCGTCCGGGACGGCAACAAGGTGATGACCTGCGGCGCCGTGGGCGTCTTCGATTCGAGGACGATCATTTCTGAGGCGGGAAACTCTAATCGTTCGGCCGGACGCGAGGTTCGCCCATCTGCGAAACGAAAGGCATTATTTCGCGTCTGTCCGATTTGTCGAGCGCTCGATTGTGCCTGGTTCGGGAATCGAGAGGTCGTAGCATCGGCCTTTTCCGCCGTGGTCCTGTTTCTCTCGCCGCGATTCTGCTCCGCTCGATTTTTTTCGTTCTCTCGATCGTCTAACGGATTATCGAGCACGCTCTGTGGGACAGTATCCTTGCGAGACAACGCGGGTCGAAACTGGCGTGCGGTGCGATGCGACACTTGTCCGTTGCCCCGTTTTTCCCAACCATCGTCTAAACTTTTCGCGACGGGGGGCTTTGCCTCGCTGCGCGGTAGCGAACGGGGTGACCAATCGGTGGCGTGCACCGCAGTCGGCGCGCACGCGAGAGAGAGTGTGAACGAGGAGAAAACCAACAACCGGGTGGCAAACGAGTGCGGAGTCGCACGCTTAATTGCCTTCACTTCCGGAGTGCTCGGTACTGTAGTTTGTCGCTTCCTGCGTAATGGCGATGTCATGCGGATGGCTCTCCCTAACACTTGCCGCGGTGACTTGAATGAACTTCGATTCCGACCTCAACTTGTCGATCGTAGGGGTACCGCAATACCCCATTCCCGCCTTCAATCCGCCGATCAGTTGATAAACGAAGGGGCTCAAATGACCCTTGTAGGGTACGCGGCCCTCGACACCTTCGGGGACCAGTTTGTCGGGCTGCTCCTCTTTTCCGGACTGCCGATAGCGTTCGCTCGACCCCTTGACCATCGCGCCGAGCGATCCCATTCCCCGATAAACCTTGAAGGTTCGTCCCTGATAAAGGATCTGTTTCCCGGGGCTCTCTTCCAAACCGGCCAAGAGCCCCCCCACCATGACGACGTGGGCTCCTGCCGCAATCGCTTTGGTGATGTCTCCGCTGTAGCGAATTCCACCATCTGCAATGATAGGGATCCCTTGGTCGATCGATGCCATTGTCTTCGCGGCCTCGGAAATGGCTGTGATCTGAGGGACACCGACGCCCGAGATAATCCGCGTCGTGCAAATCGACCCCGGCCCGATTCCCACTTTCACAGCGTCGGCACCCGCATCCACCAAGTCCCGGCATCCCTGGGCCGTGGCGATGTTGCCAGCAATGATATCGATTTCCCATCGTTTCTTTATCGTTCGAACAGTCTCGATGACGTTGGCTGAGTGTCCGTGAGCACTGTCGACGACCAGGATGTCGACACCCTGACGAATGAGGCTCTCGGCCCGCTCGTAGTCGTGAACTCCTACGGCGGCTCCGACCCGCAATCTTCCCTGGCTATCTTTGCAAGCGTTGGGGAAGCTTTTCATCATGTCGACGTCCTTAATCGTAATCAGGCCCGTCAGTCTGTAATCTTCGTCAACCAGTAAAAGTTTCTCGACCTTTTTTGCCATTAAAATTTTCTCAGCTTCCGCAAGCGTTACAGTCCCCGTTGCTGTCACTAGATTCTCACGGGTCATGACATCTTCAATTTTTAAGTCCGATCCCTCGAGAAAGCGAAGGTCCCGTCGCGTGAGAATGCCCCGCAAGTGTCCGTCGGGGTCGGTTACCGGGACACCGGAAATATTGTGTTGGTCCATCAACTTACGGGCCGTTTTCAGCCGTGCATCCGGTGGTAGCGTCACGGGATCGACAATGATGCCGTTGGCCGATCGCTTGACCATATCGACTTCTTCTGTCTGACGGTCAATCGACATGTTCTTGTGGATCATGCCGAGTCCGCCCTCCTGGGCCAGAGCGATTGCCATGCTGCTCTCGGTCACGGTATCCATGGGAGAACTCAACAGCGGAACGTCGAGTTCGATTTGTCGCGTTAAGCGTGTTTTGACCGAAACGTCCGAAGGGACGACTTCGCTGTAACCGGGTTCCAACAGCACATCGTCAAAGGTCATTCCGGTATACGCGATCCGTTCATTCATAACGTGCTGTTCCTCGACGGTAGAAGAAAGAATGACCGGGCATTATTACGCGATCAGTGGCCCGACGCAAATGGGGTTTGTCGGCTGACGGGAGATAAACCCACCACAAGCCGCAGGGCGACTGCCGAATCGCGCGAGCCGATCGCTTACGGCGCCGATGTCGCTTGCAACGGGCCGTTTTAGCCGCGACGCCGTGAACGGCGTTTGCTCCGACGTCTCACCTTTTGTTGGACCTCTTCCATGGCGTCTGCCGGGGCATCGTATCCATAGTCGAGCAGTTCCATGGTGCTCTGCCGGATCAAGTCGCCGTTCTTGTTTTTTTCCTCTGCGCGATAACTGACCAAATCTCCAGGAACATCGGCCGCATGGACCGACCACGTCGTTGCGGTGCTCTTCCCGTTGGTCTTCACCGTTTTTTGGTGCGTCGCATTTTTAACTTCATCAAGAACCGGGTGCGGTCGATTGAGTGCAGTGACGGTGAGTTGATTCAGGTGTGCCGGGTCCTCTCCTTCGCCGAGCGTTGTGCGTGTTTCACGCTTGAGTATGTGGGGTGCGACTTCGCTCGAATAATGTACCTTGACCGACTTGCGTTGGCCCGGACTTTCAATCTCGTATTCCCGTACCCGACAGGGAATCGGTTTACCCTCCACAACCGTTTCAGCAGGACCCACTTCTTGCATCAGCGTCCGATTGCCGATCTCTTCCCCGTGATACCCGACCGATATGGTGCGGACGGGCGAATCGAAGGTTTTGCCACCAACCTCCAGTACTGATTCGATCCGGAGAATCGCATATCCCCGGCGACTTCGTTGCAGGGTGATCCGTTCGATCGTGGTGGTCGTTCCCGTTGAATGATCTTCGGCATCGAACGATTCGGTCACAATACGGGCGGTACGCCAAGCACCCGGATCACAGCGTCCCCAGCCATGGTGCTCCCGAGGGATATCGCGAGTCTGCGCGGTTGCAGTAGTCGCCATGGTCGCCAGCAGGCAGAGGGCGACCGCAGTAGGGAAATATGTCTTTGAATTCGACGCGAAGCTCATCGCCATATTCGACTCGCCCACGGGTTGGCTCAACCCTTCGTCCGAGTGAAGTTAAAGAATGCATTTCGAGCGCCTTATTCTGCCCCAATGGCTTCAGAGATGCCAGAGGCGGTACAGGCTCCCGATTAAAAAAGCGGATAAAGCGAAAAAACCGTGCGGCCTGCGGAAAGGAGCACCCAATCTATGTTCGCTAATCCGCACCGCTTATCGATGTCGCGGCACGGCTCACGGCCAGCACGATTTGTTCATCTTGCCGGGGGGGAACACTGCGGAGGTCGATCAACAATTGACCCTTTTGCACGCGGCCCACCAGCGATGGTGTCCCGGTCCGTAATCGCGTATGGAAGTTGTTGAGCGACTCGGAGTCGAGATCAATTGCGACGCACCACGTTTTAATGCTTTGCGTAGGAACCGATCCACCACCCAGAAAAGCCTCCTCTTCGACCGCTTCGCTCTTGGCGATTCCCGCCGTCGATTGTAGTTGTGCGGCGATACTCTCGGCGCGCAAACGCAGGTTATCGAGCGGTGTTGCCAAAAGTTGAAGCAACGGAACCTGATGCGCCGCCTGCTGTGGGTCCCTCAGGAGTCGTAGTGTGGCACCGAGCGCCGCGAGCGTGATCTTATCGACCCGCAGTGCCCTCGCCATCGGATGCTTGACGATGCGATCGATCTGTTTCCGCTTGCCCAAGATGATGCCGCTCTGAGGGCCCCCCATCAACTTGTCACCACTGAAGAGTACCACGTCGGAACCTGCTGCGATACTCTGCCGGGCGATGGGTTCATCTCGAATACCGTAGGCGGAAAGATCGAACAGTGCCCCTGATCCGATATCGTCGATCACCGGCAGATCGTGTTTTTTTCCGATGCGAATCAGTTGCTCCAACTCGACATCGGCCGTGAATCCGACCACCAGGAAATTGCTCGGGTGGACTCGCATCAAAGCGGCCGTCTTATCGCACACCGCACGTTCGTAGTCTTCGGCCCGCGTCTTATTTGTCGTGCCGACCTCTCTCAGGAGAGCCCCGCTCGTTTGCATGACATCCGGTAAACGGTAGCTCCCACCGATCTCAACTAATTGTCCGCGCGAGACAATCACTTCGCGACCGCCACCGAGGGCGGCCAGGGTCAGCATGGTAGCTCCTGCATTGTTGTTGACTACAGCCGCAGCCTCAGCCCCCGTGATTTCACAGAGGAGTCCCTCTACGGCGTCAAAACGGTTTGCCCGTTGTCCGCTGCGGAGATCAAGTTCAAGGCTGGCGTAATCGCGCGCCATGGTGACCATCTCGTCGATGGCTGCCTCGGCAAGCGGCGCGCGGCCGAGTCCTGTATGCAAAAGGATTCCCGTGGCATTGATGACCGGTTTCAATGAGGAACGTTCGCCGAGCAAAATTCTTCGGGCAATTCGCTCGGCCATCTGGGTCAGTGGGGGCACCTCTTTCGGGTCGCTCGCGGGGTCTATTTCCTGGCGGTAATCGTCGAGGAAGGATCGGACACCCTCTACCACCACGCTGTGACTGACCCGCTCGACGAGCGGTTTGAGAGGCCCCGACTCGAGTAGTTCCGTTACCGAGGGAAGATGACGTAAAACACTCGGAGCCATAACGCGTTTCCGTATTGGGGAAGAGAATCCTTCCGCGTCTGAAATATTCTGGCGGCGCCTTGCGCATCGCCTTCAGATACGAGGCTACCAGGGGTGAGGGGCGACGTCAAACAGGCTGGGGTTTGCTCTCACCGCACACGAGGCTTGATTACGAATCTTTTTTTTCCGCCGATTCCTCGCGATCCCTTTTGAGAACCTCGTCGAGAAAGCGGATCGCTTTCTCGATGCTCACCGGATCGCGACGAGCACCGAGATGTCCGGCGCGCGGAATCGCGTAGACAGCGGTTTTCA
>JAQWPY010000149.1 GCA_029245145.1 Pirellulales bacterium
ATATCGCACTCGATTCCTTTGAGGATCTCAACCTCCGTATCGGCGTTGAGCGCATCGATCTGCTCCCACTGCGCGCGCAGCCGCCCGGGATCGAGTCCGTGGGCCATGGTCACCCGTTGGGAGTGATCGGTGATCGCAATATAGGCGAGACCCCGCTCACGTGCTGCCTCGACCATTTCTTCGAGCGAGTTTTTGCCGTCGGTGGCCGTGGTGTGCATGTGTAGATCGCCGCGGATGTCTTCGAGCGTTAAGAGTTCAGGCAAACCTTCATCGGCAGCCCAGGCAAACTCTTGACGATCCTCCCGCAGTTCCGGAGGAAAGCGGGGAAGGTCCAGGGCGGCGTAGACCTCTTCTTCGGTCGCTCCAGCAATCTGTTCTTCGCCGCGGAACACCCCATATTCATTGATTTTCAGCTGCTGCCTGCGGGCCATCCCCCGCAGATGCACATTGTGCGCCTTCGATCCCGTAAAATACTGCAGGGCCGCACCGAACGATTCGGTGGGAACGACGCGAAGGTCGATCGAGAGCCCGCTCTCCAGGCGAATCGACATCTTGGTTTCGCCCCGGGCAATGACCTCGGCGATTCCCTCGAAAGCCGCAAAGCGATCCATCACCGGTGCCGAGTCTTCGGCATCGACGAGCAGGTCGAGATCACCGACCGTTTCCCGACCCCGGCGAAAACTCCCCGCTATCTCCATCTGCCGCACGCCTTTCGCCTTTTGCATGTGCTGTAACAGTGCCTCGACAATCAATTCCGCTTCGGCCCAGTAGATCCGTTCGCCAGCCGATGCGGCCAGATCGATCCCCGCAAGGATCGTCTGTTCAGTCTTGGCGGCAAAACCTTTGAGTTCCCGTACCTTACCCGCTTCGCATGCCGCGCGGAGTTGCTCGAGCGTTGTGATCTCGAGTTCGCGATAGAGGACCGCCGCCTTCTTGGGACCGAGCCCCGGTATCCGCATCAGTGACAGGACACTCTCGGGAATCCGTTCGAGCAATTCGTCGAGAAACGGAAGTCCTTCGGTCGTGACGAGCGTCTCAATCTTTTCCGAAAGATCTTTTCCGATCCCCGCCAGATCGGTCAGCTTCCGCTCCGGATCGGCAACGAGCGAGGCAACCGATTCGGAAAGGTCGCGAACGACCCGACTGCCACCGCGGTAGGCTCGAATCCGAAACGGATTGGCACCTTCAAACTCCAAGAGGTCTGCCACCTGATCGAGCACGTCGGCGATTTGGTCGTTCGTCACCGAGTTGCCACCGCACAAGTGCGGACCCTCAACCAAGCCGTTACATCAGAAGACGTGGGGGCAGACTACGCCTGGAACGAGCTGCCGCAACCGCACGACTTCACCGCGTTCGGGTTATCGAAGGTAAACCCTCGCTTTTCCAACCCTTCGTAGAAATCGACCGCGGTGCCTTCGAGATAAAGAGCACTCTTCTTATCGACCACCACCATCACACCGTGCTGATCGGTTTTCGAATCAGCTTGTTGATCGTATGCCGTATCGAATCCGAGAGCATAACTGAATCCACTGCATCCACCACCGGTGACACCGACGCGGAGAAACGTTCCGTCTTCAGTTTTTTGGTCTTCGAGAATCTTTTTGACTTCGGTGGCGGCTCGCTCGGTTAGCATGATAGACATGGGATCAACGTACTCCGTTTAGGGACAACAAAAAGACGCACCATCGCGCACAGTGGCCAGGGCGACCCTCCAAATTATAGCATTCCGCCACGCAGCGGAAGTCGGTTTCCGCATTTTTACCCCTTTTCGACTCGTTTTTCGCGGCTTAGTACGGTTGGCGAACGTGCGACCGGATGGGTCAAATTTCCCCCAGCGAAGCGATATCATAATCTCCCCTGCAAAGGACCGCAAGGAGATCTCGTCATAAAAAACACATCACCCCCTTCTGGAGATTCCCATGGCAACCATCACTGAACCGATCACGACCCCGGCGGTCCGAGAGACCGAGTGTTTTATCGGAGGCAAATGGACACCCTCGGTGAGCGGCCAGACCTTCAGCACCATCAATCCGTCGACCGAAGAGGTCATCTGCGAAGTTGCCGAAGGGGACGCGGCTGATGTCGATCTGGCCGCCAAAGCGGCGCACGCGGCGCTTTACGACGGGCCGTGGGGAAAAATGGACGCCCGCGACCGCGGCGTCCTGATGAACAAGCTCGCCGATCTGATTGAGCGCGATCTGGAAGAACTCGCCGCGCTCGAATCGCTCGATAACGGAAAGCCGTTCGCCGACTCTTCGACGGCCGACCTCCCGCTGGTCGTCGATTGTCTGCGGTACTACGCCGGTTGGGCCGACAAAATCCACGGCAAAACCATCCCGGTGCGGGGTGACTTTTTCGTCTACACACGCCGCGAGCCGGTCGGAGTGGCCGGGCAAATCATTCCCTGGAATTTTCCGATGCTGATGACCGCCTGGAAGTGGGGACCCGCATTGGCTGCCGGTTGCACGATCGTGATGAAACCGGCCGAACAGACACCGCTCACCTGTCTGCGAATGGCCAAACTGGCTCAGGAAGCCGGTTTCCCCGATGGGGTGATCAACGTGGTGCCCGGATTCGGTCCCACCGCCGGTGCGGCAGTGGTCAAGCATCCGCTGGTCGACAAAATTGCCTTTACCGGTGAGCACACCACTGCCCAGATTATCCAGCGCGAAGCGGCCGACACGATGAAGCGGCTCACCTTTGAGTTGGGTGGCAAGAGCCCCAACATCGTCTTCGCCGATGCCGACCTCGATGCGGCGGTCGCCGGTTCGGACGCCGGTCTGTTTTTCAACATGGGGCAGTGCTGCTGTGCCGGAAGTCGGCTCTACGTGGAAGAATCGATCCATGATGCGTTCGTCGAGAAGATGCTCGAGAGTATTGGCGGACGCAAGTTGGGCGATCCGCTCGACCCGTCGACCCAGCAGGGTCCGCAGGTCGATCAGGCGCAGTTCGACAAGATCATGAAATACATCGGCATAGGCCAAGAGCAGGGTGCCACCTGCGCGGCGGGCGGCAGCCGCTTCGGCGATCGCGGCTACTTTATCGAGCCCACGGTCTTCACCGATGTAACCGATGAAATGCAAATTGCGACCGATGAGATTTTTGGTCCCGTGATGAGCATCCTCAAATTCCGCGACATGGACGAGATCATCGAGCGTGCCAACAACACGATGTATGGCCTGGCCGCTGCGGTCTGGACCCGCGATGTACAGAAGGCCCATAAGATCGCCAACAGCGTGCGGGCCGGTACGGTGTGGGTCAACTGCTACGATGCCTTCGACGCGGCGGCGCCCTTCGGCGGTTTCAAAATGTCGGGACTCGGTCGCGAACTGGGTGAGGCGGCACTGAATAACTATCTGGAAGATAAAACGGTCACGGTAGCTCTCTCTTGAAACGGAAGATCGACAGCGGTGGTGGATGGCATGCGATCCGCTACGCGTGGCGCAAGGCCCGCGAGTCGGGCGGGGTATGGCGTTTCTACCGCGCACTGAGGTCCAAAAACGCGTGTAAGACCTGCGCTCTGGGGATGGGAGGCCAGCGGGGCGGTATGGTCAACGAGGCAGGCCGCTTTCCCGAGGTCTGTAAAAAGGCGATGCAGGCGATGGCCGCCGACATGCAGGACGGCATCGGTGCCAACTTTTTTGCTGAGCGTAGCGTTGCGCAGCTGCAAGCGATGACTCCCCGGCAGCTCGAGGCGGCCGGAAGGCTTACCGTGCCGCTGCTGCATACCCGCGGCGAGTCGCACTATCGGCCACTTTCCTGGCAAGAAGCCTACGAGCGGATCGGCAAGCGGCTCGGAGCATTATCGGCCAATGAAACGTTTTGGTACTTCAGCGGCCGCAGCAGCAACGAAGCGGGCTTTCTGCTGCAACTCTTCGCGAGGCTCTACGGCACCAACAACGTGAACAACTGCAGTTATTATTGCCATCAGGCGAGCGGCGTGGGACTCTCAAGCGTGTTGGGGACAGGCACCGCCACCTTGCAGCTTGAAGATGTCGAACAGGCGGACCTGGTGTTTGTGATCGGCGGCAATCCGGCGAGCAATCATCCGCGACTGATGACCACGCTCAAAAATATCCGTCGCCGGGGCGGCGAGGTGATTGTGATCAATCCGGTCCGCGAGACCGGCATGATCCGCTTTCGCGTGCCGAGCGACCTGCGGAGCCTGCTGTTCGGTACCCGGATCGCCACCCAGTACATCCAGCCGCATATCGGCGGAGACCTGGCGCTGCTGACGGGAATCGCCAAGACCATTTATGAAACCGGAGCGATCGACCGCGCGATGCTCGAGCAGCACTGCGTCGGCTGGCGGGCCTTGGAGGATGTGCTGCAGAAAACCTCGTGGAATGAAATTGTCAACAAATCGGGCACCAGCCGGGCTGAGATCGAAGAGGCGGCAGCGACGTACGCGAAGGCGAAAAACGTGGTCTTCAGTTGGACGATGGGCATCACGCACCACGCCCACGGCGTACAAAACGTACAACTGATCGCGGCGCTGGCGCTGATGCGGGGCATGGTGGGCCGGCCGGGCGCGGGACTCTTGCCGATTCGCGGGCACTCGAACGTGCAGGGGATCGGTTCGATGGGCGTGACGCCCCAACTGAAGCAGGCGATTTTTGACCACCTTCAAAATGATCGGGGCCTCGTGCTGCCGAGTCGCCCGGGCCTCGACACGCTCGGATGCATGGAAGAAGCGGCGGCGGGCCACTTGCGGCTTGGCTTTGCCTTAGGCGGCAACCTGTATGGCTCCAACCCCGATGCGGCGTTTGCGGCCGACGCGCTCGGGAAGCTCGAGACGATGATCTATCTGAATACCACACTCAATACGGGCCATGCGCACGGCTTGGGCAACGAGACCATCATCCTGCCGGTTCTGGCGCGGGATGAGGAGCCCCAGCAGACCACGCAGGAGTCAATGTTCAATTTCGTGCGGCTCAGCGACGGGGGGCCACCGAGGCACGCGGGCCCAAGGAGCGAGATTGCAATCATCGCGCAGCTGGCCCAAAACGTTCTGGGCACCGGTTCGGGGATCGACTGGCGGCAGCTTCGCGATGCGGAGAACATCCGGCAGTTGATCGCCGAGGCGGTACCCGGCTATGGGGCGATCGGCACGATCACCGGAAGTGGCGGCGAGTTTCAAATTGCCGGCCGCACGTTTCACGAGCCGCAGTTTGCCACCGAAAGCGGCAAGGCGCAGTTGCACACCTTTTCGCTTCCCGAGCTGAAAGGCTCTGGAAGTGAATTGCGGCTGATGACCGTACGGAGTGAAGGGCAGTTCAATACGGTGGTCTATGAAGAGGAGGATGTCTATCGCGGCCAGAAGGCGCGGGATGTGATTCTGTTGCATCCTGATGACATCGCCGCTCGCGGTCTTGCGGCGGGCGAGCGGGTGACGGTGAAAAACAGCACCGGTGCGATCGAGCACATCGAGGTGGTGGCCTATGAGGACATCCGCGCGGGCAATGCCCTGATGTATTATCCCGAGGCGAATGTGCTGGTGCCCCGCACCGCCGACCCGGCGAGTAAGACACCGGCCTTTAAAGGGTTTGCGGTTTCGCTTGTTGCGGAAGCTACAGAAGCGGTTGTGACTTAAGAACTTCAGCTATAGGTATGGAGGTTAACCTCTAGTGCCAAATATTTGAACTATTTTTCTTCGAATTATGGTAGGGTCAAATTGTTACCTCATCGATTTCCTCCATACGCATTTACGGGGCATTTCTAATGCGAATCTTTCTTGCAGCAGCTTTTGTCACCTTTGGATTTTCGTTTTTCTGTACTGAGACTCGCGGTCAGACTGAACCCGATTATGGCGGTGGAAACTTTGGCGATTTCGAAAGCGATTTTGGTCAAAATGGCCTGTATGACAATGGTGATATCCCCACAGACGCATCAGGTAATCAAGGAACTACAACCAATCCCAGGCCCATTCCACACAGAATCCGAGATGACGTTGATCCCGAAGAGGAGAAAGAGCAAAAGGCCGAAAGGGAACGCAAGCGAGCAGAGCGCGAGAGCTTTTTACAAGATTATATTTCCAAGGAATTGAAGAGTCTCGTGCTATCGCTCAAGAGTCGCGAGCTAGCGTTGGTTGAAAACAGAGGCTTAACAAGTTTAACTCGCGTTTTGAAACCGGGAGTGATCAAAACCACTAGCCCAGGAAAAATCATTCGCGTTAGGGGAATAGCGCAGGCAAGGACACATACCAACGGGGGTGTCATCGCAGTAATCGGAAACACAAACCCATGGGTTTGGATTGAAGGAATTAATACTAACCAAAGCTCATTTAAGATTGATGCATTGGTACTGCGTGGCGAGCATGTCGCAAAACCGATGATGGTTGGATTGAAATTTGGAAATCTACAATTTGTTAATCTGTACAACGTGCTTGACCGAATTTCACCTGTGAAAGAAAAGCTTTTATTACAGATGGTACGTGAAGAAATCGCAAAAAGAAAAGCGTGGAAAGCACAACAGACTCTTAAGAAAGTCAGAATCTGGAAGGATGTGAGCGGCAATTTAATCGCAAGAGCCCGTTTTGTAAAATTAGAAGACGGTGAGGCGATTCTGAAAGACAAAGAAGGGAAGGTTATTGCTGTTCCTCTGGAGAAACTTAGCGATAAAGATCGTAATTTGATTGAAAGTTTATAAAGTATATTTGATCCACGATCGACGACAGTCGTTTGTTTAGATAGTGCCGATATTTCACCGCGGTTTGGCCTGCGATTCTTCTTCGAGCTGCTCCTGCCACTCACCGAGTCGCTGCATCGTCTCAAGCGGCGTGAGACTCTCTAAATCCAACTGGCGGATTTTTTCAATCAGCGGATGCTCCTCGGCGCCGAAGAGACTCATCTGCAAATCGCCCGCCTCACTGCTGGAGAAATTGTTGACGGCATTCGGCACCGACTCACCCGGCTGCAGGGCATCGTGATGCTCCTGCTCGAGGTGTGCGAGAATATCGTGCGCACGCTGCTGTACCTCCTTGGGCACTCCCGCAAGACTCGCCACGTGGATGCCGTAACTCTTATTGGCCGCGCCCGGGGCAATCTTATGTAAAAAGACCACCTCGTTCTCCCACTCGCGGACCGAGACGTTCAAATTCGCTACGCCCTCGAGCCGCTCTTCAAGCTCGGTGAGCTCGTGGTAGTGGGTGGCAAAGAGCGCACGGCACTGCACTCGGTTGTGCAAATACTCGACCACGGCCCAGGCAAGGGAGACCCCGTCGTAGGTGCTCGTACCGCGGCCGATTTCATCCAAAATCACCAGGCTGCGGTCGGTCGCCGTGTTAAGAATCCGCGCCGTCTCGAGCATCTCGACCATAAACGTGCTCTGGCCGCGGGCAAGCTGATCGCTCGCACCGACCCGCGCGTAAATCCGGTCGGCAATACCGATCTCGGCACTGGTGGCCGGTACGTAGCTGCCGATCTGGGCCATGATTGCGATCAGGGCGACCTGCCGGATGTAGGTACTCTTGCCCGCCATGTTCGGGCCGGTGATCAGCAGCAGTCGTTGCCTCTCAAAATGCAGTTCCGTATCGTTGGGGACAAACGACCCCTCCTCGCTCAGTACATCGAGCACCGGGTGTCGTCCACCGAGAATGGTCATCTCCCGCAAATCGTTGACCACCGGACGGCAATAATCGCGGGCGCGGGCCAGACTGGCGAGCGAACAGAAGACATCCAACTCAGCCAGCACCGCCGCAGTCCGCCGTAGCCTTTCAGCCGCCTGCGTCACGGCATCGCGAAGTTGGAGATACAATTCGTATTCCAGTTCGTTGGCCTGCGAATCGGCCTGCAGCACTTTTTCTTCGTGCTCCTTGAGTTCAGGTGTGATGTAGCGCTCGGCATTTTTGAGCGTCTGCTTGCGAATGTACGTTTCGGGTACCTTGTCGCGATGCGCGTGGGTCACCTCGAGGTAGTAACCAAACACGCGGTTGTACCCAACCTTGAGGTTCGTAATCCCTGACCGCTCTGCCTCTTCGGCCTGATAGCGGGCGATCCACTGTTTTCCGCCACTCGAGAGGCTTCGCAGCTCATCGAGCGGCGTATGAAACCCTTCGCGGATAAAATCTCCTTCGCGGCTGGTGAGCGGACAATCCTCCTGCAGCGCACTGTTGAGTCGGTCTTTGAGTTCGCTGCAGAGATCGAACTCGGCATCGAGCTCACTGAAGCGGGCGGTCGACAGCTGTCCAAGCGGCTGCTTGATCTCCGGAAGCGTCGCGAGCGTGCGGCCCATGAACTGCAAATCCCGGGGACTCGCCCGACCGGTGGTCGCCCGCGCCAGGAGCCGCTCCATGTCGTAAATTTTTGCGAGCGATTCGCCGAACGACGCAAGGGTGGCCGGAGCCTCGAGAAGCTCCCCAACGCTCTTAAGCCGCGCGTCGATCTGTACGCGGTCGGTCAGCGGATTTGCCAGCCACTCTCCGAGCAGCCTTCCGCCCATGGCCGTCACCGTCCGGTCCATCACGTCGAGCAGTGATCCGTCGCGCTTCTCGGAACGCACAGTCCGCGAAATTTCCAGGCTGCTCCGCGAGGCTTCGTCAATCTGCAGCGCCGAGCGACTCTCATACGGGGAGAGCCTATCGATGTGCGCAAGCTCGGTCCTTTGCGTCTCCTGCAAATAACTGAGAATACCTCCCGCCGCACAGAGAGCCGCAGTGTCTTGATCGCCGAAACCGAATCCCTCGAGTGACTTTGTGCCGAATTGTTTTTCGAGTAGCGGCAATGCAGATTTTGGGGAAAAGGTCCAACCGGCACGCGGCGTGATCGACCACTCATCCGCGATCCCCGCCTCGGACGCATCTTCGCTCAAAAGCAATTCTGCCGGACGAACCCGCGCCAACTCGTCGGCCAACTGCTCGCTGCCGACCGAGGCAGCATAAAAGCGGCCGGTCGACACATCGATCCAGGCCAGCCCTCCCACTTCGCCCGGAACCCAGGCAGCCAAAAAATTGCTCGTCCGCGGATCGAGCAGCGACTCATCGGTCAGCGTGCCGGGAGTGACCAACCGTGTCACCTCGCGCTTGACCAGCCCCTTGGCCTTTTTGGGATCTTCGACCTGATCGCACACCGCCACGCGGCACCCGGCGGCGATCAGTTTGGCCAGGTAGCCATCTAACTGATGGTGCGGAAAACCGGCCATCGGAATCGGATTCTCGCTCTTATCGCGACTGGTGAGCGTGATTCCCAACAGCCGATGTGCCTTTTCCGCATCGTCGTGGAACAGCTCGTAAAAGTCGCCCATCCGGAAGAGGAGCAGCGCATCGGGACAGGATGCCTTGGCATCCTCGTACTGTTGCATCATGGGCGTAGCGGCCATGGACACATGCTACCGATTCGGTGCCGCAAGGATCAAGCCGCCCACGCCCTTTCGGACCATTGCTGGCCAGTAGAGGTCGCCTTAGAATCGAGGTTCTGTTTTTGCTCTTTTCTTAAAGGAAGTTGCGATGAACCAGTCGGTCGACGCGTGGCCGCAGCTCGACGTGATCGCCGTCGGCGCGCACCCGGATGATGTGGAGATTGCCTGCGGTGGCACTCTCGCCCGCCTTGTCGAGCAAGGCTATCGCGTGGGCATTATCGACCTGACCGACGGGGAGCCGACCCCGCTTTGTCCCGATCCGCAGGTACGACTCGCGGAGGCAGCCGCGGCGGCGGCGGCACTGGGGATCGAGACTCGCGTCACGCTCGAATTGCCGAACCGCCGGCTGTTCGATTCGCACGAAGCGCGATTGATGCTAGCCACCGAGTTTCGCAAATATCGCCCGCGACTGGTGGTCGGATTTGGCGACCGGACACCGATGGCTTCCCCCGACCACTGGCAGGCAATGCAGATCACCGATGCTGCGATTTTTTATTCTCGACTCTGCAAGTGGGACGAGCAGTTTCAAAATCTCCCGGTCCATCGGATCGATGCCCAATTACACTTCACGCTTTTTCTCGCTTCCCTGCAACTGCCGCAAGCCGGCGGGCATTTTGTGCAGAACATCACTGGCACGCTCGAGAAAAAAATGGCATCGATCGCGTGCTACAAGACCCAATTCCCCGAGGAGAAAGCGGGCGTGCTCGAGCGGGTCCGCGCAGCGGCACTTTATTTTGGCTCCACCGCGGGCTTTGCGGCCGGCGAATTGCTTCTCACCCCGCGCACCATCGGAACCGGGGAACTGATGTCGCTGATCTTCGGCAACGAGTAGCAAAAGACAGCACGGGCGTCCGCGGGGTCAGGACTCTCGCTTCTGCAAATACTCAAGCGTGGTTTGCAAATCGCTTGCCAGCGGTGCTTCGAAGGAGATCCGCTCACCGCTGCTCGGATGCGCGACGCTTATTTTGCAGGCGTGCAGGGCCTGACGATCGAGTACCACCTCTTCACGCGAGGCACCTCCGCCAAGGTCGCCCGCCACAAGTTGTGCGGTGCTGCCGTAGAGTCGATCGCAGAGGACCGGATGACCGAGATGGGCGAGGTGAACCCGGATCTGGTGGGTCCGACCCGTTTTGGGAACCACCCGCACCACGGCCGTATTGGAAAATCGCTCCAGCACCTCATAAAACGTCTCGGCCGCCTTACCCCGCGCTACCGTCGGTCCGGTCACCATTTTTTCGCGATGGTGCGGATGCGGTCCAATCGGCAAATTGATCTGATCGCGATCGCGATCGGGAATTTTTTGCACAATCGCCCAATACTCTTTCTCGACCGTGCGAGCCTCGAATTGGGCCGCGAGATTCTGGTGAGCCCCGTTGTTTTTAGCGACCAGAATCACGCCGCTCGTATCGCGATCGAGCCGATGCACAATGCCCGGTCGCGTCGCCCCCCCGACCGAGCTGAGCGACTGAAAGTGAAAGGTCAGCGCACTGGTCAGCGTGCCCGACCAGTGTCCTTTGGCCGGGTGCACCACCATCCCGGCCGCCTTATTGACGACCGCAAAATCTTCATCCTCGTAGAGAATGTCCAACGGAATATCTTCCGGCTCGGGTGAGTCGGCAACGTGCTCAAACGGAAGTGCCGTCACGACTTGGCCTTCGTGCAATCGATACGCGACCTTTGCGCCGTGATCGTCGACCAGTACCCTGCCGGCCACAATCTGGTTACGGATAAACGTACGACTAAACTGCGTATCGTGACCGGCCACAAAAAGATCGAGTCGCATGCCGGCTTCGCTCGCCGAAATCGTCCAGCGGCGCGGACTTTGCTCTGCGTCTGACTGCGAAGCGGGAGGGTCAGAGGAAGATTCCGTCACCGGTCATACCTATCCGTTGCGCCGTTGCGACCGCAAAACGCTCCGGCCGACACCCACGTGAGAAGCATTTGTTATTCCGCAGATTCTGCAGGCGAATCGGGATTTGTTTCGGACGGTGCGGCCGGCGAGGCAGGCGAAGGTGCGTCCGTTTCTGCGGGGTCTGCTTTTGTATCCTCCGCCGGGGGCGCTTCGCCACCGCCGGGTTCGGCCTGTTCCGCCGAATCTTCCTCGCCCGATCCACCGACTAAGGTCTGTAATGCAGCGTCGACATCGTCCCCCGAAGGGGCCGCTTGATCTTCGAGTTCAAAATCGACCTCGCCGTAGCGATTCTCGCGCGTCGGCTCCTGCTTAGGCTTCCACTCAGCGAACTGTTTGTAAAATGCCTCGGTATTTTTTTCATCGAGATTACGGAGACGTGCTTCAGCTTCCGGTCGGTATGCGCCTTTCACCTTGCCGTAAACGTCTTTGGCCTGATTGAGTTTGAGTTGCCATTCCAAACTCTTGCCGAGACAAAAAAGAGCGCGGTTTGCCATCTCACTCGAGGCGGGATGGTCGGCAACCTCCTGATACAAGCGGGCTGCCTCGCCAAAGGCTTCGCGGGCCGCTGTTTTGTTTAGCACGTATTGAGCCTGACCATTCTGCAGGGCCAGATCTCCGAGCGTGAGATACGCAAATGCGGCAATCGGTTCCCCCGTATATTCCCTCGCCAACTCTTCGAGATCGCGCGTGGCGTTACTCAACGCAAGCGGCTGCTGTTGGGAAACGGCGACTAACCCCGCAGTCGTTCCGTTTTGCAAACGCGTCCAACCGAGCGATTCCCTGCTCGCGAGTCGATTATCACGAATGAATATGAAGAGTACAAAAAGCAAAACGAGCAGCAAGCCGCCCACGATCCAGGTCGCGTTCGACTGCACCTGATTAATTTTAGCTCCCAGCCAATCTGCCAGGGTATTAGTCTGCAAATCGTGTCGTCGCTCTGACTTCATCGCCGGAACCTTTCCTTTGGTAGGGGACTCACCTGCTCGTCTCCGGAGTATAGGTTGGCCGTCAAAAAAAGGTCAAGTCCGCAAATAATCGTGCGGTATCGAGCAAGCCAAACGCTCGTATTACCCCGTGTCAACCTTTTCTCATCAGCACTGACTCGGGATCACCGCAGGGGTGTCCACTCCCCGCCGGGAGCGTGAGGCGTTAGAGTGAGGCGCATCGCACGGGTATGTTTCGGACCCAACGCGGTGAGGCGGTGCGGCCAACGACCCTGCATCCATGTTCTACCATTCCGTTTCCCGAGCCCGCCGTGCCCCGACGCAAACCCAATCTCAGACTCAATCGCGAGCAGGAGTCGGCCGTCTGCGCCCCGGCCCGACCGCTCCTCGTTCTGGCCGGCGCCGGGACCGGCAAGACCCGGGTCATCACGACGCGGATCGCGCACCTCATTCGCCAAGGCACGCCCCCCGAGCGGATTCTGGCAGTGACATTCACGAATAAAGCGGCCCGCGAAATGCAGCAGCGGGCCGGCGAACTTTTGGGCAAAGGACAACCATCGGAACCCGAAATCTCCACATTTCATTCGCTTTGCGTGCGGATTCTTCGAAGACACATTCAGAAACTCGGCTATCCGGCACGGTTTGCGATTTACGATCGGGCGGATCAGGAAGCCACAGCCCGAAGTACGCTGCGTGAACTGAAGATGCCGAGTCAATCGCTGCGACCCGGCGACCTGCTCTACTTCATCGGTCGCTGGAAAAATAGCGGCATCGATCCCGATGCGGCAGAGAAAGAGGCCGAGTCAGAGAGAGAACATCTCGCAGCGATTGCCTATGCCCGCTACCAGGCGACGCTGCTGGCGTCCGGCGCAGTCGACTTCGACGACCTGCTGCTCTTAACCGAGCAATTACTACAAGACAATGCAGAGGTCCGCGAAGAAGAAGCCGGCCGATTCGACCATATTTTGATCGACGAATATCAGGATACCAACGGCAGTCAGTACCGGATCACTCAGATGCTGGCCGCAGGACATCGCAGTTTGTGTGTGGTGGGGGATGACGATCAATCGATTTACGGATGGCGAGGAGCCGAAGTGGAACACATCCTCCGCTTTCAACACGACTGGTCGGAGGCTGCTGTCGTCCGCCTGGAAACGAATTACCGTAGTCGTCCTGAAATCCTCAACCTGGCCAATCGTCTCATCGCCTTCAACCGCCAGAGGCACGAGAAGGAGCTCCGGCCTGCCCGCGAGGGTGGCAAGGCCCCGCGGATACTTCAATTCCAGGACGAGACGGCCGAAGCGAAGGCAACCGTCAAAGATATTTACAACCTGCTTGAGCAAACTCCCACGCAGCCGCGGCACGTGGCGATTCTCTTTCGCACCAACGAACAGCCCCGGGCCTTTGAAACGGCGCTGCGGCAGGCAGGTTTGCCGTACACGCTCGTCGGCGGAATGTCGTTCTATGACCGGAAAGAGGTTCGGGATTTACTGGCGTACCTCAAAGTGTTTATCGCCCCGTCAGATGAGGTTTCTCTTTTAAGAATTCTCAATACTCCGCCGCGAGGTATCTCGCGACCTGCCCAGACCGCTCTGATCCAGGGGGCGACGGAGGCGGGAAAACCGGCGTACAATCTGCTTCCCCACGCGGACGAGATCGAGAGTGTTTCTCCCAAGGCGGCAAAGGCGATGTGGGCGTTTCGCGAGTTGGTCGACAGCTACATCGAACGGTTTTCCGAAGGTAGCGATCTGGTGGAGTCGATGCGGCACTTGATCACCGCTGTCGGTTACACCGAAGAAGTCAAGCGGCGGTATCCCGATGCCGGAGAGTGCGAAACGAGGCTCGGCGCGGTCGAGCAGTTGATCAGCGCGGCGGGCAGCTACCAGCAGGAGACCGGCTCCAGCTCGCTGGCAGGATTCCTCGATGCCACGCTGCTCGATCAACGGGATCAAACAGAAGAGGAAGAGCGGAACGGGATATTCCTGATGACGCTGCACGCGGCGAAAGGCCTCGAATTTCCCCACGTCTACCTGACCGGCATGGAGGAAGGACTGCTGCCGCACCAGCGATCGATCAAGGATGAAACGGACCGCTCGATCGACGAAGAGCGGCGGCTCTGCTATGTGGGAATCACTCGAGCCCAGGACCGACTCACGTTGAGTCTTTCGCTGAGTCGACACAAGTGGGGCAAGCAGCAGGAAACGATTCCCAGTCGCTTCCTCTACGAAATGACGGGGCAGGACAATCACCCCAATGCTAGCGATACCCTCACGGCAAAGCGCTCCGCCAAACGGCGATCCGCGGCGCACCGCAGATGAATACCATGACGTGCTATTTTCTCGCGTTTTCTTCGTTTCTGCTCCGCAGGCCGCTTTCACTGCTGTCGGTAGTGAAAAAAGTTTTCGCATAAAGTTTACCGGCTGCGGAGTTTGGTCAAAGTCAGCAAATGGTTCAGTCGATAAATGCGATGTCGATTGCCGTAAAAGAGGGCTCATTCCACAAGCATTGCTTGCGTGAGTCCGGCAAGCTTCCGGGGGGAAACACTGTTGTCGCTGACGAGCGACCGTGGTGTCCAAACGACAATTAGAATTTGTCTTTCCCTGCGGATGCACAATTGATGAACCCCACTCTGCAAAAGATCGCACTGACGCTTTGCTTGGCGATCTCGATCGGCACCGGCTGTCACCCGACACAGCCCTTCTATTTTGCCGAAGACGGGGACCTCTCACACTACGTGGGGCAAGCGACCAACATCGACTATCCGGTAGAGACCCAGCCGCCACTTTCCGATGCCCGCGAGACCGAAGCGCCCCTTACGCTCGACAATGCGTCGTTTGACGATTTCTGGGAAGTCACGCTTGCCGACGCAGTAAAAATCACACTCGCCAACAGCAAGGTACTTCGCTCGCTCGGCGGGCGGGTCGATACGCTCTCTGGCATCTCACAGCCTTCCGAGGCGCTACTGGCAAACCCCGATATGCTGCAAACCATTTACAACCCGGCCATCCAGGATTCGGCCCCCGGTTACATCAACGGCCTGATGACCGGCCCCGAAGCGGCCCTTTCGGCTTTCGATACCACGTTCAGCAGCGGTTTTTTCTGGGAACAGTTTGAAAACCCGATCAACGTGAATCCGGCCGAAGCCCGCGTTCTGGAATTGGCCGAGGTCAACGTCCAGAACATTCTCACGCTTCAGGCGCAACTGCAAAAAACAAACGTCACCGGTGGTACGACCACCATCAGCACCGAAACCACCTACGACAGCAACAATAATCCTCGGGTTCTTTATCCGAATTCGTATCGAACGGATATCACGGGTGCATTCCGTCAACCGTTGCTCCAGGGTCGCGGCGCCGAATACAACCGGATTGCCGGCCCCTTCAGTAATCTCGCGGGAATCGGAACGCGGATGTTCGATGGTGTCCTCATCGCCCGCATTCAAACGGATCGGGCCTTAGCCGACTTTGAAGGTGGGGTTCGAAATCTTGTCGCAGATGTAGAAAACAATTATTGGGAACTTTACTACGCTTACCGCAACCTTGAGGCGAGAAAAGTGGGACTTGCCAGTTCGCTGCGAACCTGGCAGACCGTGCAATCGATTACGGCAGTAGGTGCCATCGGTGGCGGCAAAGAACGGGAAGCGCTCGCCCGCGAGCAGTATTTCTCTTTTCGCGCTCAGACCGAACAAGCCAAGAGCGATGTGTTCGCAGCCGAAAACCGTCTGCGGTTCCTCATGGGGATTGCGGCCACCGACGGTCGGTTGATCCGTCCCTCGGATGATCCCACGATGGCCAAAGTGACCTTCGATTGGCAGGATATCCTTCAAGAGGCACTCGAACGCAACGTGGAACTGCGAAAACAAAAGTGGCGCATCAAGCAGCGCGAGTTGGAAATCATCGCTGCGAAGAATCACCTGCTTCCTCGCCTCGATCTGGTTGGTAACTACCGCTGGCTCGGATTCGGCAAGGACCTGCTGGGCGATGGCGGACCTCCACCCTA
>JAQWPY010000153.1 GCA_029245145.1 Pirellulales bacterium
ATCGTGAAGTGTCCGGTGCGGGTGTGGTACTCGGGACCGCACTCGATTTCGAAGGTATAATTTCCATCAGGGAGTGTGAGTTGCAGGGGCGAGTGGAAGCTGAAGTGATCGTTGTAAAAAGGCAGTCGGGGAACTTTTCGCACGCGGCCTCGCCTGTTCTTGAGTTGCATTCGGCCTGCGAGCGGTGCGCCGGACTCGGCATCGACCACATGGAGCGTCAGCTTACCGCTCCTCGCATCGGCGGTGGAGGCAAACAGCGTTAGCGAGGTAATAAGCACCGGGACCACAAATCGGTAGGAGAGGGATCGCATGCCGCTAATGCTCCATCGTTTTTAGCGCTACCCCGGGTGGGGAGACTTTTGTCGTTTGCCGGTGCAATCTAGCAGGAAATGCCTTTTCAGTCGCTCCCGATTCAGAGCGCAACGAGCGGGGAGGAACTTGTAACGGTCGGCACCCGGGTCATAGAATGCAGGCAGGTTGTATGCCTCTTTCATGAGATCGGTAAAGGGGCACGAAGTCGGTAAAGGGGAGATTGCCTCCCGGGATGGTCCGGTGCAAAGGCACAGAGCGAGAGCAGTGAGTGAGCGAGGATGAGCGAAGATTACTATTCCGTATTAGGGGTCGCCCGAGACGCTTCAACTGCGGACATCGAAAAGGCGTATCGGGATTTGGCGCGCAAATACCATCCCGACATGAATCCGGACGATGCGGAGTCTAAAACGAAGTTTCAGCAGGTACAGCAGGCCTTCGATGTACTGAAAGATCCTGAAAAGCGCGAGATGTTTGACCGGTATGGCAGTTCCTTCGATGCGGCAGGTGGCGGACCGGGCGGGGGTAACCCGTTTGCTGGTGGGCATCCGGGGGGCGGAGGATTTCGCTTCGAGAGCGGCGGGCCGGGTGGTGCCACATTTGATTTCAGTGAGATCTTCGGTGGGGGCGGCGGTGCCGGTGGCTTTGAGGAGGTGTTCCGTAACGTCGGTGGCGGTGGCCCAGCGGGAGCGGGCCCGAGTCGTGGACGCGATGTCAAGCACGAACTGACTGTGCCTTTTACTACATCGATTATGGGTGGCGATGCGCAGTTGCAGGTACGGCGGGCGGGCGGAAAAACGGAGCGAATCGAGGTCAAAATTCCCCCCGGGATCGAGAGTGGAAAAAAAATTCGGCTGCGTGGTCAGGGTGAACAGTCGCCGAACGGCGGGGCTTCCGGTGATCTGCTGATCCAGGTCGAGGTGAGTCCTCACCCCTGTTTCACTCGCAAGGGGAAGAACCTCGAACTTCGCGTTCCGCTCACCGTTTCCGAAGCGGCACTCGGTACGAAAGTGGAGGTGCCGTCGCCGCACGGTGCGATCACGCTGACCATTCCGTCGGGGACTTCCAGCGGCGCGCGGCTCCGCATGAAGGGGCACGGAGTGAAAGGGAGTGGTAAAGAACCGGGTGATCTGCTGGCAGAAGTGCAGATTGCGGTAGGGGACAGTTCGGCCACCGATGCCAAGGCGGCGTACGAACAACTTGCCGGACTGCCGAATGAGGAAAAAGAACGTGAACAACTGCGTGCGAAGTTGGTCTGGTAGTCTGCCGAAGGGCCGGTCGAGGCAGAGGGAATGAAACAGAGGGAATGAAACAGTTTGGATTATCACGTAAAACGCGAATCCGTTTTACGGCCGACTTTCGCTCCGTGTACGATCGCCGCTGTAGCAAGAGCGACCGTTTTTTGTTGGTTTACGGCAATGTGAATCAGAATAGCGAAAGCAGGCTGGGACTCTCCGTATCGCGCAAGGTCGGTTCGGCGGTGGTCCGCAACCGTTGGAAGCGGGCGATTCGGGAAGCCTACCGGTTGGAGCAACGATCGATTCCCAGTGGATTTGATTGGGTGGTGATTCCCCGTCAGAAGAAGCCGCCCGCCGGCGAGAAGCTGCAAGCGAGTCTGCGGTCCTTGACCCGACAGGTGGCCCGCAGTTTGGAACAGGCAAAATGAAGCGATCGTCGAGTCGATCCGATCCATTGCAAGCACCTGCACCGCTTCGGGTGCGATTGGCGGTGGGCCTGATTCGGTGCTATCAGTCGTGTCTCAGTCCGCTGCTCGGGCCACGCTGTCGGTTTCACCCCACCTGCAGCGAATATTGCCTGCAGTGCATCCGAAAATACGGGGTGCTGCGCGGCATGGTACGTGGGGTCATTCGCATCAGTAAATGTCACCCGTTCCATCCGGGGGGTATCGATCCGCCTTAAATCGGGTCCGCGACAATAAGTATTGACCCTTCCATGCGGATTAACCTATCCTTCGCTCCGTTTCCGGGGTGCCTGCCATCCCCCGATCCGTCCGATCCGTCCGGGACGTCCGCGGATCGGCATGTGAACATAAGTCGCTTCTATCACCTGACCTGAGTGCCATGGCCCACCATCACGCTGTGCGTCTCTGCTCGCGTTATTTCCTCTGGGGATTCCTTCCCTGGTTGGTGCTCGGTTGTACCGAATCATCGCTTCGGCTGCAGAGTAATAATTCACTCGAAGAAGTACTCGACGAAGTCGTCTTGTTGCGAGATGTCACGGGTGCCTTCGGAGGGCATCCGATGGAGATCCAGGCGATCGGACTGGTTGCCAATCTGGACGGCACAGGAGGCGATCCACCCCCGTCCGGTTTCCGGCAGATGCTGGTGACCGAGATGCAAAAGCGGGGTGTCGACTCTCCCGCAAAGATTCTGGCGTCGCCGAGTACCGCACTGGTGCTTGCCCGCGCGGAACTTCCTCCGGGAATTCAAAAGGGTGATCGCTTTGATGTCGAAGTCTACGTGCCGCAGGAGCACGGGGAGGTGACGAGCCTGCGGGATGGAATCATGTACGAGGTCCGCCTCGCCGAGCAGGCGGTCGCGGGCGGGCGGTTACGGCAAGGGAAAGTTTTGGGACTCGCGCAGGGGTCGCTGCTGGTCGATCCTTCCGGCGATCCGGATGAGCGCGCCGGAGAATTGCGCCGAGGAGTGATGCTCGGTGGGGGTGTTGCTCTGGAGTCCCGACCGATCGGATTATTGATCCGTCCCGAGAGCCAGAGCATTCGCACGAGTGCCCAGGTGGGTGCGGCGATCAATCGCCGGTTCCATCGTACGCAGCGCGGTATCAAGGCGGGGGTCGCGGTGCCCAAAACTGACGAGTTCATCGACTTGGTGGTACATCCGCGGTACAAGGATAATGTGTATCGTTACGTCGATGTGCTCCGTAGTATTCCGATCAGCGAAACCACGGCCCAGCGGCAGATGCGGTTGCGTTATCTTCGCCAACGACTCGTCGATCCTCTGACTGCGGCCGATGCTGCGATTCAGCTTGAAGCGATCGGGGGCGACAGCCAACCGGTGCTTCTGCACGGACTCGAGAGTGCGGATCCGGAGGTTCGTTTCCGGTCGGCGGAGGCACTCGCCTATTTGGATTTGCCGCCTGCGGCCGAGCCGTGTGCGGATGCGGCGCGTGACTATCCCGCGTTTCGGGCTGCCGCGCTGACGGCGCTTGGCTCGATGGATGATCCGTCTGCCCGTGATGCGTTGGTGCAATTACTCGATGAGCCGAGCGCGGAAACGCGGTACGGTGCGTACCGGGCGCTGCGTTCGATGAATCCACACGACCCACTCGTGCGGGGTGAGTCGCTCGGAGATGCGTTCTCCTATCATCTGCTCGATACTTCGGGGCCTGCGATGGTTCACGTGGCCCGCTCGCGACGGGCAGAAATCGTCATCTTCGGTTCGGATGAGCGACTGGAGACTCCCGTTATCCTCGACGCGGGGAATTATGTTCAGGTCAATGGAACGGCGGCTGATCGTGTCGAGGTGGTCAAGATTACGCCGGGCGAGGGAGAACAGCGACGACGGGTGACGGCCAAGCTCGACGATGTCGTGCGGGCGATTGTGGAAGTTGGAGGGTCTTATCCCGATGTGGTGCAAGCGCTCACGCAGGCGAAGGCAACCGGTTCTTTGAAGTGTCGTTTCGAGGTCGATGCCTTGCCGGATTGGGGGCGTCGGTATGTGGGGCCGCAATTAGCTGAAGGGCGATCGAAGTCCTCTAGACGCATGAAAGACAGTGTTTTGGGGGAGGGTGGGGTTGATACAGAGTGGGAAGGCGAGGCGGCTGAGATTTATCTTATCGGAGAGGGTGATGAGGAGCCGCACGAGAAGCGGCGGGAGGCGGAGGCAGCAGAAGATTTGTCGTCGGAACGCGTATTTCTTGTTCCTGACCGCCGTTGGTCTTGGCCCACGAGGATTGGTAGAATGTGGTCTCCGCAGGGCGAGTGAAGGTTTCCCGGGCCTTGGTTTTCGGGCACTTGCACAAGGCGGACTGGCGGTGTGGGGCACAGCAGGGGCCGGGGTTTTGGCCCGAAACCGACCGCGTACGATTCGATGGGCTCTGCTCCCTCGGTGATCCCCGAAGAGATCTGGCGATATGCTCAAGGCACTCGAATTATCCGGCTTCAAGAGTTTTGCCGATAAGACTCGATTTGAATTTCCGCCCGGAATTACGGTCGTGGTGGGGCCGAATGGGTCCGGAAAATCGAATGTCGTCGACGCAATCAAGTGGGTCCTCGGCGAGCAGAGTGTCAAAAGCCTCCGCGGCAAGGAAATGGCGGATGTGATCTTTAACGGATCGCACTCGCGCCGCCCGCTCAATACGGCCGAGGCAATTCTCACCTTCGATAACTCGGACGGTCGGTTGCCGATCGATACTCCGGAGGTCCACGTCGGCAGGCGCGTTTATCGCAGCGGGGAGGGAGAGTATCTGATTAACGGCAATGCGTGCCGTCTCCGCGACGTGCGGGACCTGTTTGCAGGAACCGGCGTCTCGACGCAGGCTTATAGTATTATCGAGCAGGGGAAAGTCGATGTCATGCTCCAGGCGTCGCCTCGCGACCGACGCCTCATCTTCGAGGAGGCGGCCGGTATCAGTCGCTTCAAGGCGAAGAAGCTTGAGACGATCCGCCGGCTCGATCGGGTTGATCAGAACCTGTTGCGTTTGTCCGACATTGTGGACGAAGTCGATTCGCGTTTGCGGAACGTGCGCAAGCAGGCAGGCAAAGCACAGAAGTATCGAGAGCATACCACGCGGTTGCAGCAGTTGCGTACGCAAGTGGCACAGACTGATTGGAAGCATCTCACCGAAACGCTAGACGATCACGAGCAAACGCTCGCGACGCTCGCGACACAGATTGCCACCAACGGAGAGGGGGTTGAGTCGCACGAGGCCATGTTGCTCTCGCTCGAGCAGGATTTAGCCCAAGCCGAGGATGCGATTCGGCAGGGTGATCGGCAGGTCGCAGAAAATCGTGGCGAGTTGGCAGCCTGTGAAACGACGACGGAACACCAGCGAAGTCACTTGGTAGATTTGCGACAGGAGATTGCCCGGCGACGTAATCAAGTCGTGGCCCTGACTACTCGGACCCGTGATTTGGACGATCAGCTGGAGACGACGACCCAGGAAGTTGAGGTGGCGAGGGAAGCGTACGAGAGAAATGTCGCGGCAGTTGCGAGAATCGAGGAAAAACTCGCCGAAGCGTTGGCTGCGTGCCAAAGTCTGCGGGTCGAGCTCGATACCCGCCGCGCCGCGCAGTTGCGCTGCGTGCAGCAGAACTCTGAGTTGGGTAACGAGATCACGTCACTCAAGACAAGGTTGGAGAGCGAGGGCAAGGCGTGCGAGCAAGCAGAGGAAAAGTTACAAAGCCTCGATGAGGCGCGACGCATCACCGCGCAGGAGTTGGCGGTGCTCGCCGAGGAAGAGGACGCGCTGTCGGGTCAGTTGAAGGAAGCTGAGGCGAAAGATGAAAACGTCAGGGAGGAGTTGAAGCACTCGCAGGCCCATCTGACGGAGCAACAGCGGGCAGTTGCGAGTCTACGGGAGCTTCGCTCCGGGCTCCACGAGCGCGAGATGGTGCTTGAGGAGTTGGAGCGGCAGTTCGAGGGTCTCTCGGCCGGTACTCGTCAGATTTTGATGGACCCCGATCGCAGCGACGGAACGCTTGGCGACGTTCGGGGCCTGATTGCCGATATTTTTGAGGTGCAGGTGGATGTGGCGCCGATGGTCGAGATCGCGCTTGGCGAGAAGGCCGGTTTTCTGCTTTCGGCGAGTGGCCAGTCGCTACGCGAGTTTCTGCTCGAACAAGCGTACGTTTTTGAAGGACGCGTTGGTTTCATGGCGTCTGACCGAGACGGTATTCTGCCTCAGGCCCAGCAGGCCAAAGAGGCGCAGGTCGATCTTGCGGGCGAGAGCGGGGTGATAGGTCGCGCCGATGCGTTTGTTCAGGCCCCTGCCGAATATGCGGATTTTGTTCGTCGTCTGCTCGGTGCCACGTGGTTCGTCGAGCGATTGAGCGACGCCGTCGATTTGAAGGGCAGGTATCCCGGGCAAAGTTTTGTCGCGCGGGATGGCTCTTACCTGGGGAATGATGGCTCGATTTGCGTGGGGCCGCGGATGCAGCGAGCCGGCTTGATTTCGCGCCGCAGCGAGTTGCGGGACCTCAAGAAGCAGATTGCGGATCTCGAGGAAAATCTTGCCAGTGGCGAAGGTATGCTCGAGCGGTTGGAGGGTGAAGTGGCGGACGCAACGGCCCGCCTGGAGGCGACGGGGCAGGCCAAGGAAACATTAGCCCAGAGTGTGGCCGAATGCCGTCGTGAACGTTCGGCGATTGATCAGCGTAAGAAACAGCAGGACGAACAGCAGGAGTCGACGTCGGCAGAGTTAACCAGGACCCGTTCGGCCCGTGACGCGGTGAGTACCGACCTGGCCCTCTTTCGGGATCGTCGGGCGGAAAACGATGCGGAATTGGCCGAATTGGAGCGACTGCTGAAGTTCGATCAATGTCGCCTCGATGAACTGGAACGCCAGCGACAAGCCTGCGTCGGCGATGCGACCGCCGCCAAGGTAGAACTGGCCCGTAGCGAACAGTCGCTCGATAGCCTTTCGGCCCGCATGCATCAGTTTCAGCAAGATCACAACGAGCGACAGAAGACGATCGAGGAGACACGGCAATCTCTCTCGGAGGCAGAGTCGGGTGCGGAGACCTGCGAGCAGGAAATTCTGCGTCTCGAGGGGGAATCCGCATCGCTTCATTTACGGCAAGAGGAACTCGAAAACGAAAACAGCAAACTCAATGCCGATCGGGAAGCTTTGCGGGCGAAACGCGGCACATTACAGGTCGATTTGCAGAAATTGCGTGCCGAGGTACGACGCCTCGAAACCGAAAAACATACCGAAGAACTCGCGGCCGGCGAAATTCGCCATCAGCGGGATGCCTTGGCGGAACGAATGCTTGAGGATTACGGCATCGAGTTGACGAAGCTCAACGAACCGGAGCATGCCGAATTCGAGGAAGAACGCGAAGGAGTGGAGAATGAAATTGCCGAATTGCGACGAAAAATTGATGTGATCGGCAACGTGAATCTCGATGCATTGGAGGAACTCGAGGGCCTGGAGACGCGACACCACGATCTGGCAGCCCAGTTGGAGGACCTCACCCAGGCGAAGCGGGCGCTTGAGCAGATCATCGAACGGATCAACGCCGACAGCCGCCGCTTGTTCATTGAAACGCTAGAGACCGTACGGGGCCATTTCCAGGGCCTCTTCCGAAAGCTCTTCGGGGGCGGACATGCGGACATTGTGATCGAGGATGAAGCCGATATTCTCGAGAGCGGGCTGGAGATCGTAGCCCGCCCGCCGGGAAAGGAACCGCGGAGCATTTCACTGCTGAGCGGTGGCGAAAAGACCCTCACCTGCGTCGCCTGCTTGTTGGCGATCTTTCGCAGTCGGCCAAGCCCGTTCTGTGTGCTCGATGAAGTCGATGCAGCCCTCGACGAAGCGAACATCGAGCGGTTTATCTCGGTGCTCAATGAATTTCTGCAATGGACACAGTTTATCGTCGTCACACATAGCAAAAAGACGATGGCCTGCGGTGGAACGCTTTATGGGGTGACGATGCAGGAATCGGGCATTTCCAAGCAAGTTTCTGTGCGATTTGAGGATGTGAGCGAGACTGGCGAAATTCTCAAATCATCCGAGGAGGATGACGGTACTCAGGCGGCTTAGCCGGCGTACCGACCGGCGGCGGATGCGCTCACCCGATGTCGCTCACGCCCGGCTGCAATCGCTAGCGTTGCTGCGATCACTGCCCCCGTAGCGGGGCCG
>JAQWPY010000155.1 GCA_029245145.1 Pirellulales bacterium
TCACCCGACTCACCTTCACCCGACTCACCTTCACCCGACTCACCTTCACCCGACTCACCTTCACCCGACTCACCTTCACCCGACTCACCTTCACTTGACTCACCCGCTCCGTCGCGCTGCGAAGCAGTCCCCTGCCGATTCGCACCATCGGCTTGCTCGCTGCCGTTTTCCTGCTGTGAGTCGCTCTCCTGTTCAGCACCCTGCGACTGCTCACCCGAATTCTCCTCTGCCGTTTGCTGTGCGCCTGCTGCCGACTCGCTGTCCTCCTGTTGCGATCCTTTCGTGTCGCCCGATTCGTTTTCATCCTGTTTCCCGTCATTTCCCTGCTGCTCGCTGTCTGCTTCCTCTTCTTCCGTTCCCTCTTGGCCGGCGTCCTGCGTTTCGGAAGTGTTCGCCGTCGAAGAGTCCTGCGAAGCGTCACCTCCCCGGGAATCTGAGGACTCGTCAGCGGACTTTTCCTCTTCGGACTTTGTGCCCGACTTTTCCTTGTTTTCGTTGTCCGGCGATTGCTGCGGCTTGTGGGTAGGTGGCAGGATACGCAAGCGAACACGCGGTGTTTCAGTCCGGTTTGCGGACGGTTGCTTATTGTCGATGCCGACACCGAATACGGAAACCGTCTCGCCGTCACGCAATCCCACTTCCCGGGGAACGAACTCAACGGTCTCACGATGGACCGTGCGAAGCGGTTCGCCCACTCTTTTTGCCTCATTGAGAAGATCTATCTTGAATCGCTCTTCATCTCCAAAAGCCCCAATGAGCCATAATTCAGCGAGCCGGAAGTCGGGGTCGCGGCCACGAATTTCAAACGTCGCTCGACCATCCTCCCGAACCTCGATCACCGCGACTCGCGGGTCGAGCATTTCTACGACAGGGGCCTGATCGAGGAGCGTTGAAATTTGATGACGAACAACATCATGATTGGTCTTACCCGCCGGGGTCTTGAGAAATAAGTAGTACTCGGTAAATTCCGGAACCGAGTCTCCCTCAAACAACTTTCGGCGCATTTGAAACCGTCCCTCAGCATGCCGCCCCTCAACATCCATGCGAACCCGTTTGTCGTTCCACTCCGCGTGATCCGCTTCGAGATGGATTGCGGCAACACCGATTTCCTCAGTAGACTGGCCGCGTAGACGAACCTCGGTTCCTTCGATGGCTCTTAAATCTCCGACGCCCTGCTCGATCCGACTACCCAACCCAGTGTAAGGGGGATACACGTACTCTACGCTCTCGATTTGGAAACTCGGCGCCGGTATCAGTTTCAACTCAAAGGTTTTGCTCCGGGCATCTCCCGCCTCCAGGCGGCACGTCATGTCACTGAGGATTCCCTCCTCATTCGGTGGAAGCGTCGCTACGTAGACTCCGTCGTCCGGATGAAATTGCATCGCCGCCCGCTGGTCCACTTCTCCGCCGCCGCTGGATGAAAAGAGGACAGCTGCCGACTCACCTGAACCCAGTCCTTTGATTTCCGCCGAGACCTTCACCAAAGAACGGAGAACGACGGGGATGGAACGAGTCGCTTCAGCTCGGAAATCAATTTCTTTGCCATCGACCTCAATTTCCCCAATTTTCACACGACTCGCCGCGTCAATGTCCGCCCAGGGAACGAGCATCCGCTCCACCGCCGGAAGCAAACTCTTGGGTGACAAAACAGTATATAAACCGCCCGCCAGAATCACCGCGACCATGGCGATGCCGAGATGTACGAGTTTTCGTCGCTCGATCGCGAGATCAACAGACGTGCGGGTAAGCCCGGTTGCCGCCTGCCGCTCAAGCCCTTGAAGCACGACCTGCGGGACGCCCTTCTTTTGTCGTCGCAAAAAAAGAAAATTCAGCAGGCTGTTTTTCAGCCTCGGTTCGGACTGCTCAATTGTGTGAGCAGCGTAAGGCAGACTGATGCGATATCGAAGATAAGGAAATAATCGCTTTCGAATATAAACCGCCAGTGCGACCAAGAGCACGAACAAACAAAAGGTACGCACCACCGCAGAGATACCCCCCCCAGCAAACCAGTGATCGATTACTCCCAACACAAGGAGATAGAGTGAGATCGCAATCGCAATCATCAAGACAGCCGAACTGATTTCAATCAATCGAACTTCACTACTCGTCTTCGCGAGTTGACCTTCGATATAGTCTGAAGCGACGGCGTGAGAATCTGCAACAGATTCTCGGCCCGCGTCGCCTGATACGGTCGATCCGGATGCCATCGGGAACCGATCCTCTCGGGTCAGAAGCCTTCACTGTGTTCCACTTGCTATTATAAAGGGCCGGGGAAGCTTCGCCCAGCTTTTGCCCCCGACAGCAGATTCATGCCAGTTTTTACAGGCTTGCTCTACTCCCTTGTCTTTTCATTCGGCACGTCAGGGGGCGTCGCTTCGGCCAAATCGCCCGTTCCGACGACTCGCACCGCAACTGCCAGAAGAAGTGACAGGAGTGTAATGAGCCATACAATCCCGACTGCGAGCGCAGTGCGAAGAAGAATGGCTCCCCAGAGCAAATCGTCCATTGAGCGTAGCAGATGTCCGGTCGCCACCAACACCGAGAGGGCGACAGAAAGCACGACCGAAAGCAGCAGGAGGCGAATGATCAGTTTTTGTGTAATCACGAAAGGCACCTTAAAGGCTTGTCTAAGGTCGCTATTTTGTGCAAGCTACACTCGGTCTGTCAATCAGCGCAACACCGTTTCACAGCCTAAATTGAGCGGAATTGGAATTTGACTTTTGGGGGATCCTCGGCACACAATACGGAAAACGGAACAATTCTCTCCGCAGTGTGCAGGCCACAGGGACACCCGCGCTGCCTCGCGACATCACCTGAGAGGCCCTTCGCTGCTTGCGGGGCGATTCTGAGAACCGGCGTCAATTGTCATGAATCAACCTTACCGGCATGCCATGGGAAAACGAAAGATTTGGATTGCCTCGGTCGTATTCTGCCTTTGCGGGGCAACCATCCTGTCTGCCGCGCGCGTGGATCTTAAAAATGGCATCTCACTTCAGGGTGAAATTGCTCGCCTCGGAACCTTGGTCGTCAATCCCAATGCTTCAAACAACAGTGATGGTGAGACGATCGTTTTAGTCGACGATAACCTCCGACGAACGTACGTTTCCTTTCACCAGATCCGCGAGGTCGCGCCAAATCTCGGGGAGGCAAACATATCCTTTGAAATTCCCCACCAACCGGTCGCGAAAAGTGGCAATGAACTCATTGCTCTCGGACCGGTTCTCAACCGTGGCGAAGAGAGTTCGCGGTGGGATGAATTCGGGCGGCGAACGATCGAAATTCAGACAGATAAGGGAGTCGCTGGCATTATCCAGGGCATTACCCAAATCACACCTCGTTTTTTTCGTGTGCAGACATTAACCAAGGGCAGGCGGATTCTCATCGACCAGCGATATGCAACGAGCAATCTCTCTTCGGAGTATTTGTCGCTGCTTCTCAATAACGCGATCAACTCCGAGAACCTCGATCGACGACTTGATATTTATCAATTTTTTCTCGAAGCCGAGCGATATCCTGCGGCGGAGAAGGAATTGAAAAAAATTGCCCAAGATTTTCCGGACCGGGATTGGGATCGCGAGATGGTGGGGATACGAAACCTCAAAGCATCGCGAGGGCTCCGTGAAATCAAACAGCGATACGAAGCGGGCCAGCACGATTTAGCAAAACAAATCCTGGAAGAATTTCCCGACGAGGACGTTGCCGGAGCAACCCTGGTTGAAGTTCGCGAAATCCTCCAGCAATATGCAAATGTGACTCAGCGAATCGAGGAGATCAAAAAAGCTTTAAAGGAGCAACTCTCGAAAATCAAGAGTGAACCGATTGTGGTCGACCTCAGGCCCCTAGTGGAAGAAATTGTAGAGGAAGTCAACGCGCACACCTTGGATCGCTTATCGAGTTTCAGCCTGCTCAAAAACGACGAGAGCCTGCAACCAGAGGATAAAATAGCGCTTGCCGTCAGCGGCTGGACGGTAGGAGCCAATGAGGCCACCGATAATCTTCCGATCGCCCGATCACTCTACCAAGTCCGCAACCTCACCCGTGCCTATTTACGCAGTCGCGTACCGAGCGAACGGAAAAATATTGTGACGCGGATTCGCGCAGAGGAAGCGGGACAACCCAAATGGGTTGCTGCAGTGCTCTCGCATATGAAGCCGCCCCTCCAGTTGCCAGATGTTTTGGACAACACTCCGGGCTTCTATCAACTTGAAACAAAGATTGGCAACGGACAACAAAACGTCCCCTACCTCCTTCAGCTACCACCCGAATATGATCCCTACCGTCGGTATCCCGCGATTGTCTCGCTGCACGCCCGCGACACGAGCCCCGGACATCAAATCGATTGGTGGGCAGGTGGGGTCGATGCCGCCGGTCGACGTACGGGCCAAGCGGCGCGACACGGATACATTGTCATTGCCCCCGCGTGGGCCCAGCCAAGACAATCGAAATACCAGTTCACGGCACGCGAACATGCTGCCGTACTCAACAGTCTGCGGCACGCATCGAGACGCGTGTCGATCGATACCGATCGCGTATTTTTAAGCGGTCATGGAAGTGGTGGTGATGCGGCATGGGATATGGGACTGGCCCACCCCGATCTCTGGGCTGGCGTAATCCCCATTGTTGCGACAGCCGACCACTCGAAGTACAGCTATAACGCACTCTACTGGAAAAACGCAAAGTACGTTCCATTCTATTTCGTCGGCGGGGAACTCGACGCGAACAAGATGTCCAAGAATGCGTACCAGTTCAATCGTTATCTACGCCACTCGGGATACGATGCGATCGTCGTTAATTACCAGGGTCGCGGGCGGGAACACTTCCTCGATGAAATACTTCAAATTTTTAATTGGATGAAATATCACACTCGAAACTTTTTTCGCAAGGAATTCACTTGTCACACAATACGCTCGTTTGATAACTATTTCTGGTGGGTAGAGATCAATCAAATGCCGTCGCACATCGTTGCCGATCCGAATCAGTGGCCACCCAAACGAATCAAAACCATGAAAGTCAGTGGAACGATCCGGGATCTCGCAAACGGCACCTCGGTGAGGGTTTCCTCGGGGCGTGCGCCGACGACCGTTTGGCTTACACCCGAACTCGTCGATTTCGACAAACGCATCCGGGTTTCGGTGAGCGGTTTTCCCGAGGTGCGACAGGTCCGACCCGACATCGCGGCAATGCTCGAGGATGCGAGAACTCGCGGAGACCGCATGCACCCGTTTTGGGCAAAGATCAACGTGCGGCCCAAAGGAGAAACGACGAGGTAGGGAACCGGACTGCGGACGTCGTCGTCAAATGAACGCTCTCTGGCATCAGGCTCCCGTGTGGCGCGGCCTATTTGTTGCCGGCCGAACCCCCGTCACCCTTGAGTACGACCTGGAGCGTTTCCTTACTGAGAAAGCACCCCGTGATCGACCAACCGTCATCATGGCTGACGACATACATCCCGGCCGGCCCCAGATAACGACGCACCATCTGATACTCGGGAAGCTTGGTCGCATCGAGCTGCTGCTCTCTCAACTCTTCATCATCCGTATCCTCGTCGAGCATCGCGTTGAGAATGCGCCCCACCAGAGTTTTGGATTCGGGCATTTTCCCTTGCTTCAGCAACTCATACGTCCCGCGAAATTCCTCATCCGTTCTTGAGAATGTCTGAATGCTCGATGACGATGCCCCGAGCGCCAGGAGTTCGGCATTGACCGTCTGATAGTCCATGCTCCCTGCAAGACTTTCACGGTAATCGGATTCCGTGAGTACCCGTTTGATGAAATCGAAGTGGGAACTGAGAATCAAACGCCCGTGAGCGACGGTCACAGCGGAAGTCGGCAGCGACTGCACCGCCTCTTCTTCCTCTTCTACCTCAAAATCATCAAAACCGAGTTCGATGTCCAGTTCAGGTTCTTCAATCTCCTCTTCAACGATTTCCCAAACGACGGTATCCCCGACCATCCGCTGCTGTGCGTTGGGGTCGTTACGCATCGTTTGGTCCACTGCGCGACGCACGGGTTCCACATCCGTCAGTTCAACGGCAACGAGTATCCGCTCACTGTCCGCTTCGATCGGCAGCCGGTAATCGGACAAGACCATCACATTCTGTCCAAGATTGGCCACGACATCCTTCCGCACATCGACCTGTGGACCGGCGGGATCGTTTTTCAGACTATCAATCACATCGTCGAATATTTCGTCGTCGGCCACCGCGTTGACCAGCGTTTTGGAATACTCAAACGCGTTAAGCAGGTCCATATTCAGGTTGATATAGGCCGCCAGATTGCGAGGAATCCACTTGGGTGGCTGATGCGATGCCACGTCACTGTTGGGAAAATTGAGCATCCGCATCGCCAAATCGTATTTGTCGGTATTGGCCTCTCCCGGAGCGCGGTTCACGGCAGGCGCGAAGACCATCGTGCGATGGAGGATATCCTGATCTCCGGTCGCGAAGCTGATAAGACCACCCATCCCCTTGATGGCGTCGAATCCCTGGGTCTGCAGAACGTGAACGAGGTCGACGCCTTTCTTGGGTTCATAATTCGGATCTGCCGCGCGCGTTGCCTCGATAAAGCCGAATGGTTCCACAAACCAACGCAGGTGACTTATTTGGACCCCCTGTTGGTCGTCCACCTGCTGCATGGTGGCCTGAAACGCTTTGACCGATGCAAGGCTATCGGTACTTCCCCCGACAAAACGGCTGAGGATGCCTTCGGCAACCGCCAAATCGTCGCTCGCCACCAACTGCTGGTGGTTTGGATCGATAAAGAAGACTGCCTGATTTCCCTTCTCTTCCTTCGTTGTGGCAGTGTACACGGTCATTTCAATATTTTGTCTCTTGACCGTTTCGACCGTCGCATTTCGATCAGCCATTCGAGCCGCCACTTTTTGCAGCAATTCATCCGCTTCGGTCCGCTTCCCGGTGATGTCTACGACCATCGCCATCGCCGCAGCATCTTTCGAAGGTTGAATCCGGGCAACCGCAACCTCACCGCCAGGGACATTTTCGATGTCAGTCCAAGTGATCCCCAACGATTCGTGCGCGTCGCTCCACTTTTCTTTGAGTTGTCGCTTCAGGTCCTTGGAAAACGGCTCCATCACCGGATCCAAAAGCAACTGCCCGATCTGTGTCTTGTCGAAGTCGTCTTGCAATCGGTAAAAGTCCGGAATCGAAAGGAATCCGCGAGTCGTATTGGGGAGCACTTCCGCCGACGGCATGACGGCCATCGCGGGAACGGTCGCCAACAGACCTGAGAAGATGAGACTGAAAGATAAATTTCTGAAGAAGCGGACTGAGAAATGACGCACGAATGATCTCCTTCGTTCGGCGGCCTGTACTATGTGTGGGGTGCAACGGGGTGGGCCAGCGGAAAACAAGCAACACATTTTGGCGGCTTGCTAGCTGCCTTACCAGACCGATTTTTTGAGTCAAAAGATATCGTGTCCAGCGGTGACAGCACTATTCTATCGGCGAAATCAACTGCTCTGATCGAACCTCATCACTACCAAAACTCTTTTCTTCTCTAAAGAAACGCCAGATATTATGAACGCCGAAAATAACCATATTAGGGAAAATGGCATAGATAAGCAGATTATTCCGGCTATCCAATCGGTCGGGCGTCCTTCGGTGAGCCTCCTCATCCCCGCGATCAATCCGCTCAATTCGACTCATCGAGCAGTTCGTTGTCGTATTGCTCCTCCAACTCGCGTACCTTATCTGCCATTTCTTCGTCTTCCTCCACCTTACTCGAGACCTGCATCTCCCAATCGGTCGCCATCGTCCGCAGGGAATCGAGGTCGGTCGAAAGTGCGAGAATATTGGCCAACCGGCGGGTCACGGCAGCAATGCTGAGCGGATTGGTACCGTGAAGGTATCCCGGAATTTCGGCCACCAGAGAAGTCATTTTGAGGTGCGAGCGGCTTGCCTGCGTCATCAAATAACTGATGAAGGAACCCGGCCCTTGATACCCACTTCTACGGACGCCATATTTTTCCATTTCCTCGAGCAACTCTGCATCGCTACACGTCACATAGAGCCGCGGTTCTCGCGTATGGGGCACCGCACCCCCGAACGAACCGACAAAAAGAATTCGACTCACGCCCACCACCCGGGCAAATTCAAAAATGGTCTCTCCGAACTTTCGCCAGTTAAGGTGTGGTTCTTTGCCAACAAAAAGGCACAATTTTCCCGCCTCGTGACAATAAAAGGTATTCGTCGGCATCTGAAGACTTTGAATCAACCCGTCTTCGATTTCGATATGAGGGCGAAAAATTTCTGCCACCTCCATCGGCCCGGGAACGTTATAGATATAAAATGGCTCTGGATCGATTTCAGCTACGCTCTCTGCCTCCAATAGATCGACCAGTCGCAGCACTGTGCCGGTTGACACGTCTCCCCCATCCATCCAACCACTGAAGGCAAGCACCAGCGTCGAATCCGCTATGCTCGGCTGCCGATCGAACTTGAGAATCTCGGGATTTTTATCTGACATGCGCTCTGGAAGTGGGTGATAACGTCATTCCAAAATCGAATTCCCGGGCCTTTGCATTTGGGTGTCGATTGCCGAGAATTGTATCAGATTATACGCCGCCCTTCCCCATCCGGTAATGTTTGACCATGACTCGAAAATGTTTTTTTCCGGCAGTCCCCGCCGCGATGCCCCCTCTGCTCTGCTTGCTCTTACTCAGCGGACAGCAATCCGCCGTCTGGGGAGTCGATCCCCATTCACTCCACGTCTCTCCTGCACAAGGACAGAGAGACCTGACTGCCTATGCCGCAACCTTCAATACTCGTGACGAGTGGCAGCAAAGAGCCGACCGCATCCGCCGGGGTATCTTGAAGGGCGCTCAACTGGACCCCCTCCCCGCCAAAGCCCCCCTGAGGGCGATCATTCGCCCTGCAAGGGAACACGATGGTTACTCGGTCCAGAATGTTGCTTTCGAAAGCGTACCCGGATTTTTTGTCACCGGAAATCTCTACCGCCCTCTGGGAAAGGAAGGGAAGCGCCCGGCAATTCTTTGTCCTCACGGCCATTTCGGCGATGGTCGATTCCGCCCCGATCATCAAATTCGCTGCGCCACGCTGGCCCGCATGGGCGCGGTCGTGTTTGCCTACGACATGGTCGGGTGGGGTGAAAGCAATCAAATGCATCACCAACAAGGAGCGGCTTTGACAATGCAAACGCTCAACAGTATCCGGGCGATCGATTTTCTCTGTAGCCTCACAGATGTAGACTCCTCTCGAATTGGAGTCACTGGGGCATCCGGGGGAGGCACCCAAACCTTTCTACTTGCTGCCCTCGACCCGCGCATTACCGCGTCCGCTCCGGTAGTGATGGTCGCCGCCAACTACTACGGCGGATGTCGATGTGAAAGCGGGCTACCGATCCATAAAGGTGAGACGCACAATACGAACAATGCGGATATTGCCGCACTCTCCGCACCACGGCCT
>JAQWPY010000168.1 GCA_029245145.1 Pirellulales bacterium
ATGGGGGGTGCAGGATTCGAACCTGCGAAGGCTATGCCATCAGATTTACAGTCTGACCCCTTTGACCGCTCGGGAAACCCCCCTGTACAACCTTGCACCCACGACCCGTGCGATCGCAATTACTTTCAAACCCGTTACCCGTTGTATCAACTTCCGTCGACGTCTCTTGTTCGATTCCGCTTCTGTCCGCGGTGAGATGTCTGCAGGTGGTTGTCTACTGTTCCGAGGGAGAGGCCCGACAGATTGCAACTTCATACGAGCTAGCGGAGGGATTTGAACCCACAACCTGTTGATTACAAATCAACTGCTCTGCCAATTGAGCTACGCTAGCGCCCGAACTCCCCAGGGGAACCTCTAAATATACCGATAAGCCGATGCCTTGCAATATGGGGGAACTCGACGTAAGTCACCGCTCTCCCAGCGTTTGAGCGTTGCCGGGTTCAATCGAATTCATCCGGACGCGGTCAGGGCATGACCATCCGACGGGAAGCGGTTTCCGCATGCGGAAAAAGGCCTAAAAGTTGCAGCGCCGGCGTAAGATCGCCCGGGCCGCAACATTAGCATCCTATCGATTCCTTGGGGACGGAACGGTCGCACGTGTGGCGGGATGGGCTCCTTTTTCGGAAAAATCCCCTGGCTTGGGGCGCCAACAAAATATTGAAACCGATTACCCCTCTACTGGGTGGTCTATCCGGTCTTCCTCAGCGGCCATTCTCAACTTGTCGAGCGCTCGCGACTCTATCTGTCGCACCCTTTCCTTGGTAACCCCCATACTCTCGCCGACTTGCTTCAGTGTCGACGGTTCCCGGGAGTAATCGAGCCCGAACCGATGAATGATAATCTTTTGTTCCCGGTCGTCAAGGCGACTGAGTATCTTCCGTACCGCAGAAATACGATTTTTGTGTTCCAATTCCTCGCCCATCCAATCGGCACGCGTCTCTTCGGTGGCCGCAAACAGTTCGTCGTGGCTCGTGCGGAAACGCTCGCGCTGCTTCATTTCGTTCGGGATTGATCGAGCGAAATTCTTCATGATCGCCCAGCTCGCGTACGTACTGAATTTGAATCCACGCGAGAAATCGAATTTATCGGCGGCTCGTATCAGTGAAACATTGCCATCGCTGACCAGTTCGAAGAAATTCTCCTGCGGGCCCACGTGCCTCTTGGCGATCGAAACCACGAGTCGCAAATTGGCGCGGACAATCTGATTTTTAGTGGAAGTTGCCAGCTGATAAAGGGACTCAATTTCATCCATCCAACGGACCTGAGGCTGAGACTCACTGAGTTTTTCCCGGAGCGAAGCGGCTCTGTATTTCGCGTAATTCAACTTGCGGAATAGGTGCTGCTCTTGCTCGCGACTCAGGAGAGGAACTTCGTAGAGGCTCGCCAGATAGCTGGGGAGGTCGCTTGGGACACGAGACTTCTTCTTGGTCTCGGCAGTCTCCGGCATTGGGCCGAGGATCGCTTCGGAATTTTTGATCCGCGCGAAACCCGCATTGCGCACATACTCGAGAGGTAAATCCTGGATGTGCCGATATCGCTCTTGCGCCACGATGCGGCTTATCGAACTCTCTGAGCGGGAAAATTTTTCCGCGAGTTGAGTCACTGTCGCCCCTTGACGGTACTGTTCAAAAACGGCCTTTCGCATCTCATCGCTCAAGGGCACACCGCGAACCGGAAAAATCGCCTCTTCGGGATGCGCTTGGTCGAACTGCTTGATCGCCCCCCGAATCGTTCCGGGGCTTCTTTGCAGTTCGGTTGCCAGTCGGTTCGCAATATCGTTCATGCCGTGTCCAGATCGCGAAAGACGACGGGCACCGGAGACAATTTGCTCTCTCTCACGATTGGTCATTTGCCGGAAGCGACCGCTACGCTCGATTCTCTGCCGATTGCAGGAGACGAAGCGATCGACCGAACTCTTGAGGAACCCAACCCGCTTGCGGCCATCGATGAGGAACTTGCGTCCAATCAGGCCCTGACGTCGCCAGCGCGAAATTGTTTTTGTTGAGACTTCAAACAGTTGACTCAAATCCTCCACGGTGTGCACCGGTTCCCCTGCTGCATCGATCGGTAAGGCAGCCGAGTCGGTAAGGTCCTCGATGAGTTGCCTCAGGTCGTGACGAACATCCGTCCCGCTAAGGATTTCCTGCTCTGCAGCCGAAGTTTCGCCCGATGACGAGGGGAGTCCCTCGGCCACAACCTGTCGTAGGACATCGGCGGTGCGGTAGGCCCTCTGGCCCCGCGCCTCAGCGAGAACACGTTCTGCTGCTGACGCGAGTTGAAACCGCTGGAGGCCGGTCGTTGAAGGGAGAATATGTTCGAGAAAATGGCGAAAATAGGGGCTTCTGTAGGGAAAGTGCATGGTTGCCTCTTTGCGAATGACCCGACGAGGGCGGCGACTCGACGCCGGCGATCCCTAGCGACCTCTTCGGGGGGTTCCAATACACGGTAAGTCCATCCCACGACCAACCGCATTTCCACGCGACGCTACGTTTTCTCCTCTTGATTCAATTCGCCAGCGGTCTTGCTCGGGGGGCGGAATTTTTCCACCCAGCGGGCCCCCCCGGAATCCCACTGAGAACACCCTTTTTTACGCACCTAAGTCGCGTTTGGACTGCAAAAAGTTCGATAAATCTTTCAATTTTTCAATATCACTAAATCTTTTTGCCACTTAAATCCTTGTGCATTAGTGGATTACGTACATCATCCGCCCCGAAAATAGGGTGGCGATCCGCTCGCATGAAACCCCGCTGGGGGCTGGAGGTTCCGCGCCGTGGGCATCCACTCGATTCCTTTACCGTTGCCGGGCGGAGAAAGGTCTCAACTTCTTTCGCGGGACTGGACGAAGCAACTCTACGGGGCCCTTCTTTTTCCTGCGTTTCACGAGAATTCGGTACGAGGCCTTTTTTATGGATTGCGATCCGCACCGTTTGCCTTCCTCACCCACCGCGTGGCTGTGCTGTTTGTGGTTGGCCTCTTGCGGGGTTCTCGCTCACGCGGCGCCCACCGAAGATTCACCTCGCTACCATTTGAGATATCAAAGGCCGACCGACCGCGTGGCTGATGTCAAAGTGGAGTATGCGGCCCATGGTCATCTCAAGACCCCGGGGGATCAGAAAATCGAGACTGTGGATATGGACGTGGTTGCGCGATTTGAGTTTCAGGATCGCCACCTTGCGCCTTTCCGTGATCGATCAGCGGGAGCGGAGACCACACTGCATGCTGCAAGATGCTACCACCGGGTCGACGCAACTTTAACCATCGGCGATGATCGGCTTTCGCCCGTACTCCGCGAAGAGCAACACCTGCTGGGGATAACCTATCGTGATGGAATGCTTCAATATGTCAGCCCCAACAGTCCTCTCACACGCGATGAATTGGACCTCATTCGGCTCCCTGCCGACCGCCAGATTCTTTCCCTGCTGCTCCCAGAAAATCCCGTGGAAGTCGGCTCGGTCTGGAAGCCCTCCGCAACTGCCTTAGCAACACTTCTGGCAATCGATACGGTGGGGGACAGTGACGTCACGAGTACGCTTGAGGAGATAGAGCGAGGCTTCGCCCGCGTTGAACTTGCGGGCGTCGTCCACGGCGCACTCGCGGGAGTTGCCACGGAGATCGCGCTGAAGTGCCGCTATTATTTTTATATCGATCGAGGGGAGTTCGCTTCGCTACAACTTGTGACCCGCGAGCGGCGAGCGATCGGATACGTTAATCCCGGCGTCGACGTAACGGCCCGACTAAAAATGCGACTCGATCCCCACCGGGCAACCGCAGCGCTCGCAGACGATCAACTTCAATCGCTGCGAAAAGCACTGGAACTGCCGAACCAGACACTTGTGTATCATTCGCCCGATCTGGGTGTCGTTTTTGAGCATGGTCGTGATTGGTATGCGACAGCAGAAGATCGTGAAGCAGTCGTTCTGCGACAGCTTTTCCGCGGAGAGCTAATTGCCCAGTGTAATGTTTCTCGTTTGCCGAGCGTAAAAAAGGGAAAAGCGATCACCCTCACGCAGTTTCAGAAGGACATCCAAAAGAATTTAGGCGATCATTTCGGCTCGTTCGTCAGGGCAAATGAGAAAACAAACGACCGAGGGGATTTGATTTATCGTGTCGAGGCAGAGGGGACGGCGTCGAACG
>JAQWPY010000188.1 GCA_029245145.1 Pirellulales bacterium
CATGGATTTGGACATTTCGAGCTCCGTAGGAGGCATCTGGTACGTCGCTGGCCTGGCCAGCAACGCCAATGCAGGTTCGGCGGGACGCGTTTTGGCCATGCTTTTTGAGCGGCCGTCGTTACGGACTCGCGTCAGTTTTGAAGCGGCGATCCTGCAGTTGGGTGGGGGAAGTCTGTTTCTCGGTGAGGACGTGGGCTTCGGAAGTCGCGAAAGCGTGGAGGATTGTGGCCGCGTGCTCGGTCAGTTCGTCGATGTGATTGTCTCGCGGACGCGGGAGCATCAGAGTCTGGTGGAGTTTTCCTCGAACTGCGCCTGCAGCGTGATTAATGGCCTGTCCGAGCAGGCCCATCCCTGTCAGGCCCTGGCCGATCTCTACACGATCCGCGAGCAGCTGGGCGGTCTGAAAACGTTGCGGCTCGCCTGGGTCGGTGACGGCAACAACGTAGCGCGTTCGCTGGCAATCGGCTGCGCGAAGATGGGGTATTCGTTTGTGGCTGCTTCGCCCCCGGGATACCAACTTGAGGCATCTTTTTTCGATAAGGTCCGCGAAGCGGTTCCCGGTGCGAAGGTCGAACAGATCGAAGATCCGCGCGAGGCGGTAGAGGGTGCGGACGTCGTCTATACCGACGTCTGGGCGAGTATGGGGCAGGAAGCGGAGAAGCAGTCGCGCGCCGAGACTTTTGCCGCCTATCAGGTCGACGGCCAACTCATGAGTATGGCACCCGAGCGGGCGATCTTCATGCACTGCATGCCGGCCCACCGCGGCATGGAGGTCACGACCGATGTCCTCGATGGACCCCAGAGCGCGGTACTCGAACAGGCGGCCAACCGGATGCACGTACAAAAAGGTTTGCTCGCCTGGCTGTTAGGGAAGCAGTCCTGAATCAGAGAGATAAAAATTATTAGAGAAGAAACAACTCCGGGAGCGACTTGCGATGCGGCACGACGGACGAAAAAAAGATGATCTGCGCAAGATCACAATCAAGCGTAAATACACGCGGGTCACTCCCGGCAGTGTGCTGATCGCCGCCGGCGGGACCCGTGTCCTCTGCACGGCAAGCGTCGAGGAGGATGTTCCGCCCTGGATGGCGGGCAAGGGGAAGGGCTGGGTCACGGCCGAATACAACATGCTGCCCGGAAGCACGAGCCCACGCAAGCGGCGCGACCGCGGTGGCAAAGTCGACGGCCGCACGACCGAAATTCAGCGACTGATCGGGCGTAGTCTGCGGGCGGTTGTCGATCTCGAGGCACTCGGCGAGCGGATGGTCACGCTCGACTGCGATGTGATTGAGGCGGACGGGGGAACGCGAACGGCCAGTATCACGGGAGCTTTCGTTGCGCTGGTCGATGCGCTGCGTAGCGTGTGCGGCAAGCGAGGTCCGCTGCCGCTGACCGACAGCGTGGCGGCGGTGAGCGTGGGTGTGGTCGATCGCCGCGTGGTTCTCGATCTCGATTATCATGAAGATTTTGCTGCCGCGGTCGATATGAATGTAGTGATGACCGGTGGCGGCCGCTTTATCGAGGTGCAGGGGACCGGGGAGGAGGCGACCTTCAGCGAAAAGGAACTTAGCGATCTGCTGCGGTCCGCCAAAAGCGGCATCAAGCGACTCACCGCGCTGCAGAAAAAAACGCTCGGGGCGAGTTGGCCCTTTTGAGCTTCAGGCACTGAAGAAGGTCGGGTAGGTTGCGTCACTGGCGAGTCGGTCGGCAAGCACCGCCGCCTCCATCAAGTGGTAATCGCCCCAGAGACACGATTCGCCCTGCGGCACGGCATTGCCCTCGGCGGTGTGGTCCCAGCCGCGTGGCCGGTGATAGAGGGCATGCAGCAGGAGCCCCTGATGGTTCTCGTCCGAACTCAGGTAGGGTGGCTCGAGCAGACGTTGAAGGATCGTGAGGCCGGCGGCCGAGTAGCGGGCGGCACGCTCCGATTCCTTGTCTTCCAGGTAGTGGCCGAGCCGCAAGAAGCCTTGCGCCGCAATCGCCGCCGCCGAGCTGTCGACCGGTTCGTGCGGGTTGTCCACCTCAGCCGGGCGATCGAGATAGTCGCCAAGCTGCGCAAGCCCCGGCGCGCCGGTGTCCCAGTAGGGAATGCCATCGGTCGGCGTGTTGTCGATATAAAACTCGGCAGTCGCAACGGCGGCCCGCCGCATGATCTGCTCGTTCTCACTGCGGCCACCCGCTTCGATCAGTTCGGCATCGCTGCAGGTGACGAGAAATTCAAGCTCTTCGGCATACCCGGTAAGAATCCAAGCCAGGCCGCGGGTCCAGGTCGTGAAGGGCGAGTAACCCTGCTGCGTGCTCGGGCAGCGGAAATTTCCGTCGTTCACGTTGAACACCGCTTCGTGCGCCACCCGGCCCGCCACATCATAGCGGTCGCGATCTTCGCCGTAGTAAACGTTATAACGGGCGGTCGAACGGGCGTGTTCGAGTAGCCGATCGAGCAGTGAGACCGCCTCGTCGTTTTCATCGAGCAGCCGCTGTCCGAGTCGGTGCGCGAGGGCCAGGGAGCGGAGCGAGCGGATCGTATCGCAAAAGAGGGAGTGCGGTCCGTTGAACGAATAGATGTAGCCATCGCCGTCGCTCGTCTCACTCCACCGCACCGCCTGAACGGCGCCGGAGACCTTGAGGGCCAGTTCGCAAAGCTGAAGTTCTCGCTCGTCGGCGGCAATGCGGCCTTCGAGTATGAGCCGGCGGAGATTACCGTAGGTGCTCACATTGTTAAAACCGTGGTCATGCACACCAAAGTGAGTCAGGTGAGGTGCCATTCGCTCGAGCGTGTTGCGACGGCCCATCTCGAGAAACGTTTCGTCGCCGGTCGCATCGAACTGTAGAATCTGACAGCCAAACTGAAAGCCTTGCGTCCATTCGGTCCAGCCCTGCGGGCGGTAGCGTCCGCCGACAGTGAACACGGGAGTTGCCGATTGAAGCTGCGGATCTTCGTGCATCGCACGGATTTTTTTTGCTGACAACTCCCAGAGCGGCACGAGGTTCCCGTGAAGGTTGGCAGGTTGTAAACCGGTGTTGATCTGCAGCATGCGTCGGGTCAATCAATCGTTGTTTTTTTACTTTTTTTTGTCCGTTTGGGAGATAACATCCCCCATCTTAGTCGGCACGAAACCGTGCGATAGTCGGCACCTCGGGCAAAGGCCCTAAAAGGGAGGGAATGTCCTTATTTCACACTTCGGTTATGATCTGAAAGGTTGGTTGCGGTCCAAAAGATTGCTATGTTTTGATGCTCACATCCCGCATCCTCTGACTGCAACTCCCAGAGCCTGGCACCGTGTCTGAAAAACCAACCGATCGTCGCGGCTTTCTCAAACGCTCGGTAACCGAACTGACCATTCTTCCACTTTCGGTGGTTGCGGCCGATCGAGCGGCGACTGCGGCCCAAGGCGAAATGCCCACCGACAAGTTCCAACCCGAGGAAATTTGGCGTGAGCGAATCACGCCACCCGACGATGGCCAGCGACTCGGTTGGTTTGTCGATTCCCGCCGCTGTTTCGGCTGCCACGCCTGCGAAGTTAGCTGCAAGGCGGAGAACGATGTGCCGCTCGGCAACTTTATCCGGCAAACGATTTATAAGGATGTGGGGGAGTATCCGCAGGTCGCGCGCCTTTTTTTGCCGATGGCCTGCCAGCACTGTGAAGACGCGCCCTGTATCAAAGCGTGTCCTTGCGGCGCACTCCATAAAGAAGCGGGTGGAACGGTGGCGGTCGATTACAACACATGCTGTGGGCACGCCACTTGCGTGGAGGTCTGCCCCTACGGGGCGATTTATCTCGACCCGGTCGCCAAGCAGGCGGTCAAGTGCCACAACTGTTATCACCGTACCGAGCAGGGCATGGAGCCGGCCTGCGTGCCGACCTGTCCGGCTGAAGCGCTCTACTTCGGCGATCTGAATGACCCGGAGTCGAAGATCAGCAAAGCGATGGCCGATGTGGAGGCGTCGGGCGAGAAACTACAACAATTGCGAGAGGAAAAGGGGACGATTCCTCGGACTTGGTTTGCAGGCGATGGTGTGGTCGAAATTGAAGAGCGGGTACCGCGCGAGGGCGAGTCGTACGGTACTGCGGCGTACGATATCTTCAATTGGGCGGCGTTGAAGGACGATGAGAATGGGAGCGAGACATCAGAGGAGTCGACCTGATGCGGAAGCCAACCCCATCGCGGCGACGCTTTATCAAGTTGGGCTTGGCCGGATCGGCCGCGCTTGCCGCGGTTGGATGGGACCGCGCGGCCGAGGCGGCGGACGGTGAGCCGTTGCCGCAGGGCATTGATCTTGAGAAGTGGAAAAAGCTCAAAGCGGATCCCTATGCGGAAGGGAGCGTGCCGATGCCGGGAGTCTGCCAGTTGCCCGGACCGCTGGCCAAGCGAAACTGGCCCGATCGCAGCAAGTACGAGGGCGCGGAAAAAGTGCCCGGCATGTGCCAACTCTGCAGTACGGTTTGCGGAATCGTCGGCTACGTCAAAGAGGATCGGTTGCTCAAGATCGAAGGAAACCCGAACGATCCGAACAGCCGGGGGCACCTTTGTGCTCGCGGGCACGCGGGACTCAATCACCAATATCATCCCGAACGGTTACTCTATCCCCTGCGTCGCGTCGGCAAGCGGGGTGAAGGAAAGTGGAAGCGAATCAGTTGGGAAGAAGCCCTCGATGAAATCGCGGAGAGCCTGAAAAAAGTCCGCCAGAGTGGGCACCCGGAGGAGTTTGCATTTCATCAGGGTCGGCAACGGAGCAAGGACGCGATCAAGCGATTTTTGGATGCGTTTGGAACCAGCACGCAGTTGAGTCACCGCTCGCTATGTTCGGGCAATCGCCGGGCTGCAAATTTAACCATGCTCTGGGAGAGTGACTGGGACCTGAACGATGTCGAACATTCCAAATACATTCTCAACTTCGGCTCCAACGCATTTGAAGCCCACCAAGGGCACGTGTCCTTTGCCACCCGGATTCAGAACGGACGCTTTAATAATGGTGCCAAGTTGGTCACCTTCGATGTGCGACTTTCCAATACGGCTGGCAGCAGCGACGAGTGGTTTGCGCCTTTTCCCGGGACCGATGGAGCCATTGCCCTGGCCATGGGGCAGGCCATTTTTGCCGCCGGGCTCGAAGACCGCGATTTTATCGATCAGTGGACGACCGTCTCAGCCGACGAATTAAAAGCGCACCTCCAGGTGTACACGCCCGAGTGGGCGGAAAAAGTCAGCGGCGTGCCGGCGGGGGACATCCGCCGGATCGCCCTCGAGTTTGCCCGGGCCGCTCCGGCCTGCACCACCATGTGTAACCGTGGAAGTTCCGCGCACTTAAACGGGTTTTACAACGACCGTGCGATTCAACTGCTTAACGCGATCGTCGGTAGCGTGGGCAAAAAGGGTGGCTGGTGTTGGTCTCCCTGGGGTGGCGTGGACCCGAACATGAAAACGCCCCCGATGCCTCCGAGCGCGAAGACCTGGAGCGTGCTGGAGGATCCCCCCGAATATCCCCTGGCCAATGTCTGGCGGCGGATGCGGGTCGGTGAGATTGTCTATCTGTACCTTTTGCAGGATCGGGCCAAGTTGCAGGTCTACATGACCTACAATCTCGATTCGCCACTCACCTGGCCCGAGGAAAGTCTGACCCGCGATGTGCTGACCGACGAAGAGAAGATCGGCCTGCACGTCTGTATCAACTGTTTTTACAACGAGACGGCACACTTTGCCGATATTGTGCTGCCCTGGACCACGTACCTTGAGCGGTGGGACCTCGATGCCCGCGGTTCCTACAATCTGCGGCCTTACGTCGGGCTGCGAACCCCGATGGTCGAGCCGTTGGGCGAAGCACGCGACATCCGCGACTTCTTTCCCGAGTTGGCGCACAAGATTGGCGGCGGCATGGAGCAGTGGTACGCGTATGGATCGACCGAAGATTATTTGCGGGAGTGGGCCCAAAACGTGCCGGTCAATCCGCAAACCGGCAAGTCGGGGCTGGACCGCTTGCTCGAGGAGGGGGTCTGGGAGGATAAAAGCCGCTCACCGTTTTATGAACCGTACAACATCGCGATTGAGCCGGCAGAGATGGCCGATGCCAGCGTGGATCCCCAGACTCAGATCATTTCCCGAGGCGACCGCGGCATCGGGATCATGACCGCCAATGGACCGAAACGCGGCTTTGCCACTCCGAGCCGGAAATTGGAAATCCGCAGCCTGTTCGTCGAGCGGATCGGGAACAACGAAGATTGCACGACCGAGATCGCCCGTGCCGGCAGCAAAAAAACTAAAAACCGTCCCGCCATACATGCTGGTCACGATGTGAAAATCGATCCGATGCCGATCTGGTTCCAACTTGAGGAACATCAAGATCTGGCGGAAGACGAATTGATTATGACCAGTTTCAAGTGGAATGTGCACAATCACGGTCGCACGATGAACCTCAAGTGGCTGGCCGAGATTGTGCATTCGAATCCCGCTTGGCTCAATCCACAAACCGCCAAACGACTTGGACTGCAGAGTGGCGACTGGATTGAAGTCACTTCCTACCAATCCCAGTACCTCGCCGAGCAGTCGCCGCACCTCGCCCATCGCTGCCCCGTGTCGCCGGAGGGGCGTCGCGAGGTGGCCCGTATGCGTGTGCCGGTCGTCATTATGGAAGGGATTCATCCGCAGGCGATCGCCATGAGTAATTCGTGTGGACATACTCAGTACACCAATGTGGCACGAGCCGAAAAGCGGCCGAGTCCGGCTGGAATTTTGGCCGGCTCGGATCCTCAGGCGTATCGGGATGCCGACTGGGAACGCAATATGTGGTGGGAGGATACGACCGGAGATGATCCGCTCACCTGGCAGCGGAACACCGGCAGGGGGTGGAATCAAAACCGCTTAATGCCCATCTCCCCCGATCCGGTGACCGGCCAGCAGGCATACCACGACACGGTCGTGTCGATTGCCCGTATCGGTTGAATGGAAAGATAAAAGTATGCACCTCGACCTCGAATCGACCGATGACCAGCGGACTGCGACCGTCGGTATGTATCGACTTTTGGCCGCCCTGTGGTGCAGTGAGGTGAGCGGTGCGTTGCTCGTCGAATTGCGATCGGGAGCTTGCGGAGTAACTTTTGCCGAACATCAATTTTTTGCACCTAGCGAAGCGATCGACGCCAGCAGCCTGGCCGCAGATTATTGCCAGTTGTTTGTAGGTCCCCGCGATCATTTACCACCCTATCAGTCGGTTTGGGAAGAGGGACAACTTGCCGGTCGCGCGGCCGCTTCGATGCGGCGATACGGCGAACTTTTGGAGCGGCCGCTGCTGCAGCGAGAGGTCGAGGTCGATCACCTGGGGCACCAGTTGGCAATGATGGGGAAAATTATTGCCGCGATAGCAACCGTACACTCCGAGGGTGAGAGCTACGCCGCCTACGATGGGCTGGGCCGCGATTTTTTTGCGGCGCACTTGCGCTGGCCTGCGCCGCTTCTGGCTCGGGCCGAGCAGCAGGCCCAGACGCAGTTTTATCGGGCCCTGAGTCGGTGTACGGCCGGATTTCTCGAGACGGAAGCAGCGTTTTGGAGTTGATCTGACCTTTAAGAAAGCGGGGCTTCACATGGTCGATAAGTGTGCTGCCCGAAAGCGGATAGCGCAGGTATACTTGCGGTGGCGATTGCGCCATTTGGGGCCGGTAGCTCAGTCGGTTAGAGCAAGCGACTCATAATCGCTGGGTCGGGGGTTCGAGTCCCTCCCGGCCTACACTTTACTTGCCCGGCAGGTACCGCCTGCCGGGCTTTTTTATGCCCACTTCAGTCCGCGAAGCGGTTATCGGTGGCGTCGGCGGACGCCGGGGATCACAAACAACGATCCGAGCAGCAGCATCAGCAAAGCACTCGGTTCGGGTGATACAAAGGTCCAGCCCGCCTCGTGCGGATTGAACGAAGTGGGAAAGATCGTCTCGTGCGAGAAATAGGCCGGGCCGATCGCATAGTCCAGGCCCACCGCGCCGGTAAGGTCCGCGCCCCGAAGGTCGGCATCGTCGAGCAGCACTCCTTCGAGATTCGTCAGTCGCATGTCAGCATTCCGCAGACTGTGTGCGCTGAAGTCTTCGTAGCTCAAATCAAGGCCGGTGAGCACTGCTCCGGGGCCAATGAAATAGCCCGCAAAGACTTCCCACTCATGGCTTGAGTGGTTCGCACTGTGTTCGGCGCGGGTAAGCGCATAATTCTGGCCCGAAACATCAACGATACTGTACTGATTTACGACCGTGCCTAAGTGGGTATCCTTATCCACCACAATTCCATTAGCGAGTACGAATTGTTCGCCGATGGAATTGCTGAAGACAACCCGCGAATCGGAGAGACCCCACAACACCCCGCCATCGGACTCAAGCACGCTGCTGGTGCCGCCTTCGTGCAGGATAATCGATGCGCTCGAATTCGGATCGTCAGGGATATGCTTTTTATACCAGGCGGCTCTCCCGCCCGCGGCCTGCGGAAAGATATCGTCTACCCCATCCGATGAGATGAATGTGAGGCTGCTGTCACCGACCGAAAGATCGTAGGTGTAGATTTCGTGATCGTCGTGCGCCGGTCCATAGAAATCGTAGGAGGCCGCGTAATATACGGTGGACCCGTCGATCGCAAAATTCAGTCGTTGATAATATTCTGTATTCCCCGCAACGGTGTAGTCGAATGCATGGTAGGTAAGGGTTTGCGTCGTCTGCGTGTCAAAGTGATAAGCCTTCAGCAGGTGTGCTGTTTCGACATTGTTGTTTGGCCGCTCAAGGTACACCAGATAGTCGTCGGTGGCTGCGTATCTGTGTCCGATGTGGTAACCGGGTGAAGCAACCACCTGGTGCTGAGAGTTGCCTTCATGGATCACAATGTTGCCCGACTGAAGGTACGTCGAGCGGGTGTCGAGCGATCTCGGATGCGTTTCTTTGACCCCGCTCTGAGAGAGATTTGCGATCGAAACGCCATTGGAGGAAAAGATATCAGCTTGCCCTCCGATATCTTCCATCCACATCACGCGATCACCGGCGGACGAGAGATGGTAGTTCCCACCAGCGGATATGGGCGTGTACATCTTCGAACCCAAACCCACACCACCGAGTGGATGACTGAGGCTCGGGTTGTAGAACTTCACTTGCTGCGAATCGTAATCTCCACGCGGCCCACTCTGCCAAACAAGCGAGGTGCCGGAAATTTTTGGATTCACATCGTCGATGTCCCCGTCGTCGGGCGTATCGGAGATGCGTCGAATGAGATACTTGCTCTGCGGCGCTTGCGGTCCAGGCTGAGGCGGTCCCGCCAAGATGGTGTGCGGGGATACATAGAGTGCCGAGAGGGCGCAGAGCAGCAGCACCGGCGATCGAACGTGATTTCGATTCATGAGCCAACCCCAAACCTCGGCGAGAACCCGAGACACCGCCGGTCACATTGTCCATTCAGTCTAATTTGGCGAGTACGCTTCTGCAAGCATTTCGCAACGCACCAGGCACGTTTTTTAATATTTATCGGGATCGCCGATGCGGGGCGGCCGCTTGAGATGAACCGGTCGCCATTGCTACCGAAGTGTCTCGCCGTCCGGCTGTTTTTTTGCACTGGTTTTTCGTGTGTTTGCCTGAAGGCAAAAATGGAACCCAGCGCGATGCCCGGCACACGTGGCAGTCGATCGCTTTAATCGTAAAAAGCCACAACCATCAACCCGAGAGCGATCGCCACGCAAACGATCAGAATGGCGACCCGCAGCAGAATGCGGAACAGCCTTTCGACTCGGTCTGCCGCCCGCTCGGAGAGAACCCGGCCATAGGTTTTCGCATTACAGGAACGAACAATCTGCCGGAGTGTGACCGATCGCCGGATGGCGGTGCGGGCCGCAAAGGTTGCAGTAAGCCAGATGATGAGCCACGGCAGATCGGCCAAGACGGGGTGTGGCGCAAGGGCGAGTAATGGTCCGCCCCAAATCGACACAATCGCAAGGGTGATCACCGCGCCGATCACCATCGATGCGCCGATGAATTCTCTGTCGGCCGGTTGAGGTTCGGGCGCTTCTTGCGTCTCTTGCGTCACAGCGGTGCCTTTCTCGTTCTCGTGTCGCCAGGTCCATCGGTTATTTCAAAATGGAGTGGTCACTTTTCATCGAGACCGAAATTCGACATGGGGTCTTATTGCGTGGACCCAAGGTCTTGCGATCGGGAGTTCACTCGTAGGATACCCATTCTTCTGGTGGGGTTGGCGATTCATTTTTGAAAAAAATTTTTATAAATCGTTGACGGATGGAGCGGATTGATTAGTTTGGCGAGTGGCCAGTTTGTTTATCGTTTCCAGGGGAAAGCTCATGCGGTCGATGTGGTTGGTGTGTCGGGCAGACGTGCTCTCTGCCCCTCTCGCCCTCGCGGTGCTGCTGCTTTGCGGCAGTTCAGCCGAGGCAACGATTCTGAACGATTATAGTCTCGTCGTTACCGGCAACCTGCGTAGTAGCAGCGAAGTGGAGGGCCGGGTGCTGGTGGGGGGCGACATCAATGGCATCAATAACTCAAGTTCCAATTATGGAATCCATCTCGATGCGGGCGCTTACAGTGGGGTCGACACGTTGCTGGTGGGCGGCGATATCAATCCGACGATCAATCTCAACGCAGGGCATGCCAGGATCGGTGGGAGCGTGGCCGGAGGCATCAACGCGAATAACGGCTCGACCTGGGTCGATGGTGACGCGACCGTGGCAGCTGAGGTGGCGGCTGCGTCGAGTGAACTGACGAATTTGAGCAACTATCTTTACTCTTTCGGTGGCGACTCCGTATCGCTGCCGGGCAGTCAACCGGCCGCGGTCAATTTCTCCGCCACACCCAACTCAGAAGGCGTTGCATTTTTCCACATCGGGAATGGAAGCAACCTTTTCGATAATGATAAAGTTCAGCAGATGAGTCTCACCATGGGAAGTGCAGACTTTGTGGTGATCAACGTGGGTGGTACCTACATTCACTGGAATCATGGCAACATGGTTGGAGAATTTACCACCGAAATGGGCCGCTCGCGTGTCCTCTGGAATTTTTATGAGGCAACCTACCTCAACACACACTCGCGAGGTTTCAACGGTTCGCTTTTGGCGCCCCTTTCCTTCCTCCGCGTGGAGGGGGTGGTGGAAGGGAGCGTCTTTGTGAAAAGTTTCCGTCAAATGGGCGAAGTCCATCTGCCGGTTTTCGCGATGGATACCTTTCCCGGTCCACCCGATCCCGGGCCCTCGATGCCGGAGCCGTCGACCCTGCTGCTGGCCGTATGGGGGCTGTTGGTTGCCGCTGCATCTCGTCGCCGCTCGGTCCGATAACCGGGGGGCTGAGTCGCTTTGCCGGGCACTTTATGCGTCGCATGCACTGGTGGCACGCTCGATTTTCTCTGTGCGATCGGCCGTTTTAGCAACGGAAAACTTTCTCTCGCAGCGTTTTCCGGTGCCTGCTACACTGCCGCCGCAAGACGATCCCTTTGTTTTCCCACCGCACGCTTTGGCAGGTGAGCAGATGACACCACAGGTCCCGGCCGAATCCGATCGCGCGATCGATGTGCTGCAGTACAGCCCCGGTCGCAGTGGCTCGACAATGCTCTATCACGTGCTTCAGCACCTGGGAACGGCCGTGCAAAAAACGCACGAGTGTCTGCAGACGGAAGCGAAGGTTGTGATCACCTATCGTCACCCGTGCGATGTGTTTTG
>JAQWPY010000191.1 GCA_029245145.1 Pirellulales bacterium
GAGGGCTTCTTGCCGCGGCCCGAGATGTTGCGCATTGACTTGTTCGAGCGTCTGTCGCATGTCGTTCAACTGTGACGAAGTCGCCGCATCGTCGATCTGGTTGTATGCCAGGTCCGCCTCGAGTTCGGCGATTTGCATCTGCAGTCCGCTGTCTCTGTTGCCGATCGAGCGGCGTATTTCTCGCTCCGCTAATTCGATTCCGCGAAGCGACTGCATCTGGATCTCACTCAATGTGCCGATCTGTGCCCAAGCGATTTCCAGGTCGGTTGTTTCCTGGTTCGATTCTTTTTGACGCGTGACGATGCGGGCAAGTTCGGCCAGTAGGCCCTGCTGTCGCAGGGCCATTTCCTCCGCCAATTCCTCTTTGCTCACGATTTGCAGCGTATGGGGTGGAGTGCTGCGACCCTCTGCACCACGGTAATCGTGTGCCGCCGCGTAAAACGTGATCTCCGTTCCCGGTTTCCATTGCTCTTCGGCGAGGTTCCACTCACGCTTGATCACCCGGTGGTCACCCTCCAGCATGCGTCGCTCCGACAACTCGGTGCCTGCAGGAGGCGTGATCTTTTGCCCTTGAAAGAGCCCGATCGTCCGGGACTCATCATCCGGTTGAGCGCTCGGTTGATCGCTCGGTTGAAAGTGCAGTGCGATATCACAAATCGCAAGATTGTCTTTGACGGAAACTTGAAGCGGCAGGATGGCATCCGGACTTGCCCGGTACACACCTCGAGGCTTTTTAATTTGCACCGAGGGAGGCGATTCGGGAACGACGCGTACCGAAAATCTTTCGTCTGCGCCACCGACGATATCGTATTGGTCGACGAGTTGCACTGACGCGCTGCCCGTTTTGCTCAATGTCCAGCCCGGGCTCGCATCTGCGGGAAGCCAAAACGTGTTTGAATCGATCTGCAAGGCAATCGCTTCGCCCTCCTCGGTAACCCAAGTGGCCTCCTTTAGTGGCACGCTTGCCGAACCCCGGAGGAGAACTTCACTGCCCTCCAACCCCCAGACGCTTTGTCTCTGTTGATCAACGGGCCACGCGGTGTATTCGGGTGGGCGGACCTCAAAGGCAATCTCTTCGACCCGCGGGGGAACGACGGTTTGCAGCCGATGCCATCCGGTCCGGTCATCCCCCCCGACAGCACGAAAAGCAAAGGCATTTTGTACGTTATTGCGCTGAGCGAACATAAGATTGTCGATGCGTTTCATCGGTTCTGCGACAGTGCGCACTTGTCCGTCCTCTTCGAAGCGATATTCGATCTCGACCGCGCGCGGGAGACGGTTATTGCGGTCAATGACTTCTGCTTCAAATACCGCTCCCACGGCGAGGTGCGATGGTGTGTTTTGAAACACGAGATCGTTGATCTTAGGCCACACGGTGTCTCCGAAAGGATTCGCCAGGCGTGCCAGAGCGATGCGGGCTCCGATGGGGGACAGAAAGAGAATGGCCAACAGCACGGTGATGGTCACCGCCGCGATGATGGCTGCTCTGGTCGCGGCACGGTAATGCACGATCTGGTGCAGCGGCAGGTGCTCCAACTCGCTCGTCGTTTCGCGGATCACGGCACTTCGCATCGCTTTTGATTCAACGTCCGCATGCTCTGTTGTCGCTGCAAACTCGACGGCAGTTGAAAGCTTGTGCTTCAGGATCGGAAAATGTTTTTGAATTTTTTGCGCCAGGACGACGTCGGTCCATCTTTGACGCATAAGAGGTAAAACGACGCGGGCCGCGAGCAGGCCGACGGCCCCGATAAGCAGCATGGTGAGTGAAACGCGAGACGCACGGTCATCCTGGCGAAGCAAAAAATCGACACAGCCGACCACGAGCAAACATCCGCTGACGATTGCCAAGAACCAACCGCAGCTGAAGATCCACTTCACGGCAAATGCGCGGCGACGCACTCTGCGGATGCTGTCTTGTAGCGTCTGTTCCATCGCCAAACTCTCTCGGTTCCGGACAAATGCCGCGAGCGAACAGCACATGGCGTGTGCGGATCGAATGGGCCCCTCTTATTCTACCCGATAGAATACCGGCTGTGGCTACTGTTTGGGCCGCCCTTAAGCTACCTCTAATCGGGACGAATCACTCAATTCTCGTAATGTTCCACCTGAGGCCAATACGTTTCGAAATCAAAATCAGGGCTATTGTCCAGATCGTGACAGCGGACACAAACATTTTGTTTCGCCGCGGCAAGGCTCACGCGCATCTGTTCCCGAAGTCGCTCCACTTCGGCCTCGTCGACATCGACATCACCATTCTCGGCAGCAACATGCGCTGCGCCACCCCCGTGACAGTTTTCACAACCATTTCCGGTGAGGTGTGGGGTCGATTCCAGGTCCTGGTATCCACTGGCAAACGGATAATACTCTTGCGGTTCCCAACCTGTCACGTGGCAACTGAGGCATTCCGGATCGAATGGTCGCGGTAGAGGAAGTTCGACGAGCGTCGCAGTTGCGTGAGCATGGGGCGTTGCTTCCCAGATTTCAAAAGCCTCGCTGTGGCAGTCCGCGCAGCTGGCGCTCCCCACGTACCGGCGTCCGGTCGGATGCACCGCTGCCCGCAAACCCAATCCCGCGAGCCCCTGGGTCTTGAGTTGGTCCTGGTAGGCAGTCAGCAACCGACCGATTGCGGGAGCATCGGGAAATCGACCATCGAGCGGCACGCGTTGGTATCGGGTCGACGCCGGCTTCTCGTAAAGCCCCAACACTCCGACGTACATGCCCTTGTGTCCCAGTTCAATCAATTCGGCGCCGCCGTCGAGTCGTTCAGGTTGGGGTGGCGGCGGGTCGCTATCTCCCGCGACGACGACGAAATCGAAGTCGGTGAACTTTTCTCCCAACGTTCGTGCCTCCTCAACGGTGGTGTTGGCCAAAAGTATCCGCAGGTCGCACTGCTCCGTTTCGAGGCTCTGAAGTACCGGTTTCAGCGCGGTACTCGGGGGAACATATTCGTAGTCGTTATTCTGGATATCCGCGGCGAACTTTTTGCCCAACACCTGCGTGATACCAATCCGTACGCCATCCGTTTCAAGAATGCGGTAGCGTCGAGTGAGGCCAAAATCTTCATCAAAAATTGAGCTCACGTTCGCCGACACAAATGGAGAATCTCCATCTTGACCCAACTGCGCTAAAATCGCCTCTGAGGGCAGCTGCAAATCGTGTGCGCCCAGTCCGATCACTCCGTATCCCAACGTGCGGTAGGCGTCGATCGCCACCTGATATTTGATCGACGCCTGAGGGCCGAAGCGACGCACGATGCCACCCAGATCGGTCGCCATCAGAGGCCATCCCTTCTCCTTGAGTGAATCGATCAGCGCCATCCTTCGCGAAAGGCCGCCCTTTTGATTTTCAAGTCCTGCACAACCGCACGGCTCGATGTAACCGTCGAGTAAGCCGGAAAGAATGATGGCTGCTTTCGGTTTTTTCCAATCGGTGAAGATGGCCCCGTTGAGGCTGACGAAATCTTTTGTTTTGTTTTTAGCGTAACCCTTAGCGGTCTCGGGTTGTCCATGATCGGTTTTGTGCGGAGCCTCTTTGGGCCCGGCTTCCTCAAGGGCACGATCTGGGGGATCAAACGAGGGGCTTTGACCAGGGTCGGCAATCAGAGTCAACGCAAATTCAGACCGCGTCTCAGCGGTTCTTTCCTCTCCGCAGCCTGAAAAGCATAGAATGAGCCCTGCGAGTGTGGCTGTGAGAAGAGTTTCCGTAAATCGATGGTCCATTGGGTTCCTTCCCCACAAGGCGCTACGGTTGGATATTTTTATTTGATCGGTGTCTCTGTCCGTAGCGATTCTGTCGGCGATCGAGACGGTTCGGTTGCCGTATCGCGATCCGTTTTCTCACCTTCCGGTTCCACGTGCAGTTTGACATGGAGTGTGATTTCCGGATAGTCCGGATGTCCGGTTGCGATGACAAGTTCCCCCGGGTGGTCACTCGAGGGCCCATAACCGCCCGGGGCAATCTGCTTCGGCAAGCTGAAGATCAGTGAGAATTGACTCAGCGTGCCCTTTGCCAGCAGTCTGCTCTTCCCCACGTTCAGTTCGATGCCCGGCGGTTCGCTCCGGATGAGTCGGGGAGCGATTTCCTCGCGATGTTCACCCGCCGCCTGCAGGAGTAACCGCATTTGTTTGCTTTGCCCTTCCTTGATCGTGCCCATGTCGAACGTCTGTGTCGCTTTGTCGAGATGCGGACCAAAAATGTTGACCGGTTGGCGTACCGATCCATTGATGTTCAAACGAACGGGCTGAACCATCTCCGGTTCAGTGCGAAAAATCACCGACTGGTGAAAATTTCCGACCTCCATGCCGGGCAAAATGGTCACTCGGATTCGATAACCACACGTGACGTACGGTTCCTCTAAAGCATCTTCTGCAATGGGAATATAATCGATGGTGAAGCGAGGTGCCAAACTGTCATCGCTCAGCGTTTGCTCGAGTAATTGCACGTTTTGATCATGGTAAAAAAACAGTTCTGCTTCGAGCGTTCGTTCGGTGTCGGTCGCTAGCGAGGAGGCGAAAAGAGTCGGGGGCCGGAAGGCGAAGGCGGGAGTGACCGTTCCCTCGATTTTCAATTGCACTTTCGGTTGGGTCGGGTCATTTGTCGAAATCGGTGCCCGCTTGCGGTACTTCCCTTTCGATTTCCCCGTCTTCCAAGTCAAAGTCACTTCTGCGGTTTCTCCAGGGGGGATCACTTTTCGCGAAACCTTGCTCACCGTGCATTTGCACGAGGGTTTGCCCGGGGTGATCTTCAGATTTTCCAATCCCTCATTTCGTAAGATGAAGGTGTGGGTTCCCGTTGCATTTTGATTCATTCGGCCAAAAGCATAGGTGTCGGCAGAAATCACGAGTCGAGGATGCGCTGACGGGGCGGTCGCCCGCTCGGTGCCCGCAAGCGCGGGGACTCCTACCGTCCAGCCAAACTCGCTTGCGGTCCGCAAGAAGCCGAGTCCAATGCCGAGTGCAGCAGCAAAAATGGCACAAATGAGTATTCTCAAGACAGTCGATTTCTCCGTCTGATAATCCGGAAGAAGAACCGCGATCAAACTACGATTCTCATCGTGATCACAGTACGCATATTCTAACGCCGCTCTGTGTCGACCGTCAAATCAGAGCGTTGTCGCCGCCTGTTTGAAATATTTGCGACAACTCGTAAAAAAGGCTTGTACGTCCTCGCGACGATAATCGGGATAGGTCCACTCCCAGTTGTGCCAACGACCCTTGCGATAACCGAGCGTGACCTCGGCGTAGATGCCACTGTGCAGATAGATGCGGTGGGCATGATCCTTGGTAGAGGCGAGGACCAGTTTTCCGAGAGTCAAATATCCCGGATCGAGATTCAGAGGTCGAGCGACATTAGTCGGGTGATCGCGAGCGTAGTCGCACTCCCAACGGTTGGTCTCCTGCTTCCACGCCGCCAGTTCAGAGGGCGGAACGAGCGTTTCGAAGGCCCAAAGCGTTTTGAGCAGCGGGCTGCCCATCGATTTTTCGTAGTAATCGGTTTCTTCGAATTCGAATGTGGGGCTCGATAAGACATGGTTTCCCCACTGCGCTTCGGCCCGATCTCTGGCCCAAGCTAAACCGTGCCGGTCTCTGCTGAATGCAGCTAAAATTCTCAAAACGCGATCAGCGTCGGTCGGGTCACCCATGGTCCGGCTTGCTCATCGATCAATATGCCTTGGCAAAGATAGCGCGTCGGTGGCTCGGGCGTTTTGAGAAAATGCACTCACCATCCTCTCGCTCGCTCTCGAGTGGAATGCACCGCAGCGAAACTTTGAGTTCCTTGAGGATGGCTGACATTTCTTCACCTTCGGAAAAATGGCAGCGGGCCAATCCGCCGTGGATTTCCGGTTGCTTGGGCTGCTTCGGTGTGAAGAAGTCGCGGAACTCATCGAGCGTATCGATATCGCGGGTGGCCTCCTCGCGGGCTTGGAGTGCACGATCAAAGAGTTGCTGTTGCATGTTTTGGAGTTGTTCGGCAAGCGTGGATACGAATTGTGCCCGGGGAATGCTCTCTTTTTGTTTGGGCGGCTGATCTCGACGCCCGACGAAGCAGTGATCCCCTTCCATGTCACGGGGGCCAATTTCAACGCGAATCGGGACTCCTCGCTTGATGTGCTGCCACGTTTTTTCTCCCCCTCGAATATCTCGCGCATCGAGCGCGACCCGCACCGGCTGGCCGTTGAACGACTCTGCCTCGATTTGCGACTTGAGCGTGTGGCAATATTCCATGACCGCGGCACTCGAGTCGTCTCCGCGGAGCACGGGAAGGATGACCACATGCTGGGGCGCGAGTCGAGGTGGCACAATCATCCCGTCATCGTCACCGTGGGTCATGATTAGCCCTCCGACGAGCCGCGTGGAAACGCCCCAAGACGTGGTCCAGGCATAGGCCTCTTGACCGGTTTCGTCTTGGAATTTGATTTCTTGCGCTCTGGAAAAATTCTGACCGAGAAAATGCGAAGTGCCCGCTTGGAGCGCTTTGCGATCCTGCATCATCGCCTCGATGCTGTAGGTTGCCACGGCACCCGGAAAACGCTCCTCGGCGGTCTTTTCACCCTTGATGACCGGCATTGCCATCCAATTCTCAGCAAAGTCGGCGTAGACGTCGAGCATTTTGCGAGTCTCTTCCTCTGCCTCGGCCTGCGTCGCATGGGCCGTGTGTCCTTCCTGCCAAAGGAATTCGGTCGTTCTCAAAAAGAGACGAGTTCGCATTTCCCAGCGTACGACGTTCGCCCATTGATTGATGAGAATGGGAAGGTCTCGATAGGATTGAATCCATTTGGAATACATCTCTCCGATGATGGTTTCACTGGTCGGTCGGACGACCAAAGGCTCCTCGAGAGGTCCGGCGGGTCGCAGTCCCCCCTCTCCATCGGGTTCCAAGCGATGATGCGTCACTACTGCGCATTCTTTGGCAAAGCCCTCCACGTGGGCTGCCTCTTTTTCCAGGTAACTCATCGGAATAAGCAGCGGGAAGTATGCGTTGACGTGTCCGGTCGATTTGAACATGCGGTCCAGGGCGGCCTGCATATTTTCCCAGATCGAATATCCCCAAGGTTTAATCACCATGCATCCGCGCACGGGGGAAACTTCGGCAAGATCGGCAGCGCGAATCACCTGCTGATACCACTCGGGATAGTCTTCGCTACGGGTCGGTTGGATCGCATGAGGGGGCGGTTTTGCCATGCTTAGCACCCAAGTGGGAGATGATGAAAGGAATCAGGGCAGGCGGCATTCTATGACAGCCTTGGCCTTAATCGCAATATCTCTGGTCCTTGTGGGGAGCGGGTCGGTACTCCTAGAATCAACTTGTCCTGGAGAGTCGGTTGACCCGAGGGGCTGCTGCGGTAGCGACCGGGAGTCGTACAGCATCAGCCTGCCTTTCTCGGGGATGCTGGCAACCTTTTCACATTTTCTTTTTACATCGTTTTACATCGTCGATTCGGATGCAATCTATGGCCCGCCATTCAGTCAGTAAACTCCGCGCGGAGCAAGCCGTCGATCAGACTTTTTTGATCAGTGCCAAACAATTGCGATCCAATCGGCAAGGGAATCTCTACTTGCAGTTTCGGCTTTCCGATCGGTCGGGCACCATCGAGGCGAGGATGTGGAATGCAAGTGAGGAAAAGGCCTCGCGATTCGGCGACGGAGACTACGTCCGCGTGCAGGGGACAACACAACTTTTTCAGGGCGCCGTTCAGTTGATTGCCAAAAGTGTTGACAAGGTTCCGAGCGAATCGGTCGATGAAAATGACTTTCGCGTGTTGCCGGCAAAGGTCATCGAAGGTCTGCAAGAGAACCTCAAGAAGCGGTTTTTGCAGATTGAAGATCGGCACTTAAGGCAACTTGCCGAAGCCTACCTGAATGACACCGAATTTGTGGACCGGTTCTGTCGGGCGCCGGCAGGAATTAAAAATCATCACGCCTATCACGGTGGCTTGCTACAGCATGTGGCAACGCTTTGCGATCTGCTGGACCGCGTCGCAGACATCTACCCACAATTAGATCGAGATCTTCTTTTGCTCGGTGGACTATTGCATGACTCTGGCAAAGTGGAAGAATTGGGGTACGATCGTGATTTACACTACACCAATGAAGGGCAACTGCTCGGTCATATTGTGATCGGATTAAAGCTTCTGGAGTCGAAGCTGGCGCAACTCAAGGATTTTCCTGCGGAGCGGGCCATCGAACTCAAGCATTTGATTGTCTCTCATCATGGAACTCTCGATGCGGGGAGTCCTCAGGTGCCGATGACGCGAGAAGCGCTCGTGCTGCACCAAGTGGACGAATTGGATGCGAGGCTCCATCAGTTCGATCAACTGATTCGCGGTGACAGTAACTCGGAAAGCTGCTGGACACCCTATCACCCCAATTTGGGCCGCAAACTCTACAAGGGACAGGCTGCAGATGGATGAGGAAGCTCTGCAGGCGGCGATTCTTCAGCATGTCCTCGCTCCCGGCTATCGGCCGGTGAAGCCGCGCAAGATTGCCGATCATCTCAAGCTCGATGAAGCGGAGGCTCGGCAACTCAAAAAACAAATCAAACGCCTCGTCAAGCAAGGAAAGCTGGCGTATGCGAGCGGGCACGCTGTTCTGCCCCCGGGGAAAGAGTCAACTGACCGGATTACCGGAACGTTCCGACGGATGCCCGCAGGTTTCGGCTTCGTGCGGCTGCAGCGGCCGGCGGACGGTGCCGATCCACCACCTGATATCTTCGTTGCGGCAAAAAACGCCCGCGATGCGGCGAGCGGGGATACCGTGTTGGTGCGGTTACGGGACAAGCGAGGTTCGAAGCGGGGACTGGGGCCTGCCGGAGAGATTATCGAGGTTCTCGATCGTGGAACGCACCGCTTTGTCGGAACCTACTTCGAACAATCGGGCATTCCGCTGGTCCAGATTGATGGCAAAGTTTTTTCAGCTCCGGTGCGCGTTGGTGATGCATCATCAAGCGAGGTGGAAACCGATGAAAAAGTGGTCGTCGAGATGGTGCGATTTCCATCGCACGCTCGCGAGGGCGAGGCGGTAATTGTCGAAGTCCTCGGTGCCCGGAATCAACCCGGGGTAGATACTCTTTCGATCATCCATGAATACGGCCTGCCGGGCGATTTTCCCGAATCAGTCCTCGAGGAGGCCCGCTCGATCGCCGAAACCTTTGATGCATCGATTCCACCCGACCGCACCGATCTGACCGGGTTGACGGTCGTGACGATCGATCCGATCGACGCTCGAGATTTCGACGACGCGATCTCGCTGGAGCGGACCGACGAGGGGCATTGGCGGTTAGGGGTGCATATCGCGGATGTTTCTCACTTTGTCCAGGAGAAATCCCAACTCGATCGCGAGGCATATGAACGGTCGACGAGCGCGTATCTGCCCGATCGCGTGATTCCCATGCTTCCGGAGACGATTTCAAATCATCTGGCGAGTCTTCAACCAGAGCAGGTCCGGTATACGCGGTCTGTGC
>JAQWPY010000194.1 GCA_029245145.1 Pirellulales bacterium
TAAGGTGCATAAGGTGCATAAGGTGCATAAGGTGCATAAGGTGCATAAGGTGCGCCGATGCGATCAGCGTCTTACGCCTTGCGGCCCCGCCACCACTTCACCAGCCACCGCGATCCGATCGGCAGCAGGCCCAGGATACCGAGGGCAATGAAGAGCCGTGCCGAGAGCAACTCCCCTGACCCGCCCTGCAGGAGCGAGTCGAGGTTCGGCAGCGAAGCCCCTACGACCACGTAAGCAATCGTTCCCGGAAGCATGCCGAGTTGGCTCACCCACCAGAAGGTGCGGAGCCGTATCGGTGTGAGTCCCGCCGCGAGGTTGATGACAAAAAAGGGAACGACCGGAATCAGCCGGAGGGCGAAAAGATAAAAGGTACCTTCTTCCTGCAGCGCGCCATCGAAACGCCGAAGACGTGGGCCGAGACGCCGCGTGACCGCATCGCGAAACAGATAGCGTGTCAGCACAAACGCGCAGCTGGCCCCGCTGGTCGAAGCAAAACTCACCAGCACCGTGGCGACGATCCCTCCACGCCATCCCGGCCAACTCTGCTGCAGCAGATAGCTGATCAGCAGTGTCAGCACGGCAGCCCCGGGTAGCGACAGCCCGGTAACCAAGACGTAGAGTCCAAACGCGGCAAGCACCACGAGTAGCGGATGGGCTTGAAGCATGCTCGTCCACCGCGTCTGCTGGCGGATGAGTCCCTCGAGCAGCGACTCGTTCCGCTGCAGCACAAAGAAGAGGACTATCAGAGCGAGTACCACCGCGGCTGCGATCACCCGCCACAGATGCGAGGCAGACGTCGGTTTTTCCTGCAGCGGCTCAGTCACACCTGACTCCCCGCCGCCGTTGCCGACGGCTAACGATTTTGCCAGATCGAGTCGAGCTGGCGGACCGAGAGTTCCAGCAGTTCCGCCTCGCCTCCTTCGGCGAAGGCCACGACCCGCCCTCGTTGCCCCGGATGCTTACGGGGCTGGGTGATCACCACGCGGCCATTGCTACCGATGATTTCCAGCATCGGCCGGTCGACGAGAACGCGGATTGTTATTTCGCTGTCGGTTGCCGCGAGCGGCGCACCTTCGAGTTTTTCTTCTGTAATATTGTAGACGATCCGCTCACCGCTGATGTCCAGGCCCACCGACTTTGCATCATCGAAACGAAATGTCGCCTCCACGTCCATCAGTTCCTTGGCGGGAAGGGAGATCGGTTTTTCGGGAAAGAGGTCTCCGGCGGCACTCGCCTCGCTGCGACCGTACAATTTTTCAATCTCCTGAACCGGCTCGGCAAACATCCGCAGTCCGTCCTGGGTGTTTCTCAGGGAAAGCTCGTGTGGAAAACTGAAGGTTTGGTTGAAGGGCATCTCGGGCATGCCGATCCGTGCCCAGCCGATTTGGATTTTGCGTCCGTCTGGAGCATTGCTAAAAATCTGCGAAGCATAATAGTTGCCGTGGTGCAGACGGTGTTTGCCCTCATGATCCGGCTCGAACCGTTTACCATCGAATGAACCGATCGCGTATTGTCCATCGGCCGCAAAGACGATCCAGCGGGTGATTTCCTCATCGCCTTCGACCGGAAGCTCCAGGATTTCGGGGCACTCGTAATAGCCGGCCAGTTTGCTCTGGAGGGTCCACTGTTTCAGGTCGGGCGAACTGTAGAAGGCAATCGTTTTTCCCTCTTCCTTCGATTCGTCGTAGACCGCCATCACCCATTGCCCGGCCCCTTCGTGCCAGATGATTTTGGGGTCCCGGCCTTGATGTTTGACCACCGGGTTGCCCTCATACTCGGTAAACGTGCGACCCCCGTCATTGCTGTAGGCAAGGCACTCACCGCGTCCGGTACTGGTCCAACTGGCAATGATCGGCGGTTCATCTCCCGTTTGCCAACCGGCGGTGTTGTCTTCATCCACCATCGCACCGCCCGAAAAAGCGTAGTCGCCACGGGCTTTGTTGTAGATGGCGATCGGAAGCTGTTGCCAATGCACCAAATCGTCGCTGACCGCATGCCCCCAGTGCATGTTGCCCCACTTCCAGCCATAAGGATTGTGCTGGAAGTAAAGATGCCACTTGCCATCGTGGTAGACCATGCCGTTGGGGTCGTTATTCCAACCCAGCTTTTGCGAAAAGTGAAACTGCGGCCGCAATGCTTCTCGATAGAATTTCTGGTTGCCGGGGATTGAGTCTGCCTGCCGGATTGCAGCAAGTTGATCGTCACTTGCGCCGGCTGCGACCAACGTCGCCGTTTTGTCACCGAAGGGTGCGAGATCAAGAAAGGACCAAAAGTCGGCATCGTCGGCGGTGGATGCCAACTCGCAGTCGAATTGTCGCACCGGCTCGCCATCGATTTGGAAATCGATCGCAACGCTCGGCGCGCCGTTTTGAATGGGAATCAATAGGTATTTTGCTTCCAGGGGAATCGACCGGCGGACGAGTTGCTTTTCGTCTTTTGCGTCGGCTGCGTTGAGGGCTGTTGCAGAGAAGATGGTCCCGAGGATGGTGAAACACAAGAGAATAGTGAAACACAAAAAGAATAGTGGTGTGAAGCGAGATCGAACGGTCATGACGTATCTCCGGGCCTTCTGTTTCCGAAAGGACCTTACAATTGTCCAGCCGAGGTTGCCGCATTGATTTGTTCGATGGCGTGCAGGGTTGCCGCTTCGACGGCCTGTTGCCATACCACTTCCCCGAACGTCTCCGCATAGGGCTCGCGCTGGTAGGCAAAGATGATGGCCCGAGAGCTGTTGATCACCGCACCGAGTCCCTGGGCATCGAACGCGCCGGCCACATCCGAGGCATCGGCCCCTTGGGCACCGAACCCGGGGACCAGGAACCAGGTGTGAGGCATTAAATCTCGCAGGTCGACTAATTGCTCCGGATGCGTGGCACCGACCACCGCACCGACGCAGCCGTAGCCGCACTCGGTACTGGTCTTAGCCGCCTGCTCTTCGACCAGGCTGGCCACGTGCTGATAAATGGGCGCCCCGTCGAACGTAAGATCTTGGAAGGTGGCACCCCCCGGGTTCGAGGTTTTGACCAGCACAAAAATTCCCGCGTCGCGCTCCTGAGCAACTTCGACAAACGGCGCGAGGCTGTCGTCGCCCAGGTACGGATTGACCGTCAGCGCGTCGGCTCCCCACGCACTTGCCTCGCGGCCGAGGTAAGCCTCGGCGTAGGCGACCGCTGTGGAACCGATGTCGCCCCGCTTGGCATCAATAATGACCAGCAGATTTTTCGATGTGGCGTAGGCGATCACCTCGGCAAGCGCAGCGCCGCCTGCCGGTCCGAGTTGTTCGAAGAACGCCGCCTGCGGTTTGACGGCGGGTACCAGCGGGGCCACCACGTCGATCACATCGCGGCAAAACTGAAGGTAGACCGCCGCCTTGGAGAGAGGCGACTCGTCGCCGGCAGACTGCCGGAGTGCCTCGGGAAGTTGTTCCCAACGGGGATCGAGACCGACCAGTAGCGGGGTACGCTTTGTCTGGACTGCCTGGCTGAGTCGCTCGGTGAAGGTTGCCACGCTCTGCTATCTCTCGGTTGAAGTGTGAAACGTTTCGCAGGAAAGTTCCCCCATGATACTGTTTTTTTTCTCTGACGATACTCGCAGTCGTGTAAAGAAATCTGCTTGGCCATTGCCCCGTGGTGCGGGATGTGCGATCATCTCCCGTATCGGGGTGTGGCGCAGCTTGGCTAGCGCGTTTGACTGGGGGTCAAAAGGTCGCAGGTTCAAATCCTGTCACCCCGACTGTCGGCCGTCCGATGTGTGGAGCAGAGCAAAACCGAAGGAAACGCCTTTTGAGTCGCTTTGTCGCTCTGCCCGCTCTTTTTTCCCTACAGTACGCCTCACTGCGATGCGCCGTACTGGCTCAGGCGATCGCGTGGGCTCTACCCCTGACCGTTGTTTTTGCCGCCGGTGCCGCTGTTGCCACCGATGCCGCTGTTGCCGCCGATGCCGCCGATGCCGCCGATGCCGCTGTTGCCACCGATGCCGCCGATGCCGATCCGCCGAATATCGTGATCGTCTTGGCGGATGACATGGGCTTTTCCGATATCGGCTGTTATGGCGGTGAGATCCAAACGCCCTCTCTCGATCACCTCGCCGAGGAGGGAGTGCGGTTCACCCACTTTTACAACGCGGGTCGCTGCTGTCCGACGCGGGCGAGTCTTTTAACCGGCTTATATCCGCACCAGGCCGGTGTGGGGAACATGATCCGCGACCAGCATCTGCCCGGTTATCGCGGCCAGCTGAACCGCGACTGTGTGACGATGGCCGAGGTCCTCAAAACGGCAGGCTACTACACCGCGGCGATCGGCAAATGGCACCTGACTCGCGACGATCATCCAGGCGACGCTGCGGCCGATCGTAGCTCGTGGCCGCTGCAGCGAGGCTTTGATTTCTTCTACGGCACGCTGCCCGGCGGCGGTAGCTACTACAACCCGAAGGGGCTCACTCGTGGTAACGATCCGGCACGGGCGGAGGGTGATTTTTACTACACCGACTCAATCAGCCGCGAGGCGTCGGCGGTCGTCGACCGCGCCGCTGCAATGCACAAGCCGCTGTTTCTCTATGTGGCCTACACCGCACCCCACTGGCCGCTGCATGCGCCGGAGGAAGATGTTGCCCGCTACCGCAAGACTTACGCCAAAGGTTGGGATCGACTTCGCGCCGAGCGTTACCAGCGAATGGTCGACATGGGGCTCATCGAGCCTCAGTGGAAATTGAGCCCCCGCGATCATCGCGTGCCGGCGTGGGAGGATACGCCACAAAAAGATTGGCAGATCGAGCGGATGGCGGTTTACGCCGCGCAAATCGACCGGATGGATCGGGGCATCGGGCAGATTGTCGAAGCGCTCAACCGGACCCACCAGATGGACAACACCTTGTTCATTTTTCTGGCAGACAACGGCGGTTGCTCGGAGATTATTTCACCGCGCCCGGTCCCCGCCGATCATCCCGAAGCGAAGTTTGGCAACCTGCCGGGCGTGATGCCGGGCAGCGACGAGACGTTTGCCAGCTACGGGATCGGTTGGGCGAACCTCTCCAATACGCCCTTCCGTAAATATAAAACGCTGCAGTTCGAAGGAGGCACCGCCTCGCCGCTGATCGTGCACTGGCCGGTAGGAATTGCGGCAGAACGCAACGGTTCGCTGGTCGACGAGTCGGCACATCTGATCGATTTGATGGCCACGGCGGTCGATGTCTCGGGCGCAACGTATCCTCAAACGGTCGGCGACCAATCGATTCAGCCGATGGAGGGTATCAGTCTCACTCCGGCGCTTACGGGTCGTTCGCTGCAGCGGGATGCACCGCTCTACTTCGAGCACATCGGCCACCGCGCGGTGCGCGATCTCCGCTGGAAACTCGTCTGCCGCGGTCCCTACGCCCCCTGGGAACTCTATGACATGCAGGCCGACCGCACCGAAGTGAAGGATCTGGCTGCCGAGCAACCCGAGCGAGTGAGGCAGATGGTCGCTGCGTGGGACCGTTGGGCATCCCGCGTGCGAGCCAAGCCGTGGCCGCATACGCCAACCCGTAAGCCATCGAAGCAAAAAAAATAGCAGCGGGCGATCGAGCAGTCGGGCTTACAGGTTCAACTGCTTTTCGTACTCTGGCGAAACAAAGTCGTCCTTGAGCGTCATCAGGGCAATCCGGGCGACCGCACGGGCAGGAAGGATGCGGGTGATCACGTTCCGCACCAGAATGGCGAGCCGTCCTTGTGGCAGAAAGCTGGGCGCAAATTTGAGGGCATTTTTCTGTTTGGTCTTAATCAACGGTTGCAGCCGCTCCTCGTACCGGCGGAAGGCGGTCGGATAATCGTTGCCGGCGAGCGCCAACTCGCCGGCCAGCACATAGGCCTCGAGCATGCCCATCCCGGTCCCCTCCCCCGCAAGCAGTGAGAGGCAGGCGGCGGCATCGCCAATCAGGGCCACGCGGCCGCGGGTCCAGCGTTCCATGTGGATTTGGCTCACCACGTCGTAGTAGATGTGGTTCATGTGATCGAGTGACTCGAGGATTTGCGGACTCTCCCAGCCCATCCCCGCAAAGCCCCGTTTTAATTCCTCTCGTTTCTCATCTTCGGTGTGGGGGACGCCGGGGCCGACACGCGGCTCGCGGATCCCCAGGAGAAAGAGCGTTTTATCTTCGCGCTTCGAGAAGCGGGAAACCTGCCGTCCCGGCTCGGTGTGCGAGATGAACGTCAACTCGTCGCGGGGTCGATACCCATCCACCTCAACTGCCGCGACCCGCATCCCGAGATATTTTTCAAAGGGTGCCATCGGTCCGAATGTCAACTCGCGCACGCGGGAGTGAAGCCCATCGGCACCGACCACTAGGTCGAACGAACGCGGCGGGGCCTGGTCGAAGGTCACATCGACCCGATCCTCCTTCTCGTCGATCGTGGCAATCGAGTCGCCGAAGATCATTTCGACCTTGCCCTCGATTTTGCGATACAGGGCCATCGCCAAATCGCCCCGTTCGATGGTGACAAAGCGATCGTCGGCCATGTGCCGGAGAATTTCGGGATTGAACTTGGCGCTCAACTTACCGGCGGCATTCACCCACTGCACTTCTTGCACGTGATAGCCGAGTTCGAGCAGTTCGGGGAGGATGCCGATTTTCTCGACCTGGTCGTAGCCGAGCCCCCAGCAGTCGACCAGGTAGCCTCCGGGCCTGGGACCCGGCGCTCTTTCGATCAGCGTCGGTTCGTGACCGAACCGATGCAGCCAATAGGCCAGTGCCGGTCCGGCAATCCCCATGCCGTTGATCGCAATTTTCATATTTGGGTTTCGTATCTTTTTGGGGCACAGAATCCAAACTCGCAAAGGCAGTCTGCGTTGTGATTAGGGACAGCGTCAAGGGGTTGAGGAGCGACACTGTTTCACCCGTTGAATAGAAGTTTCTCTTGAGAATGTTGGAGGGCTCTGCTAGTTTAAATAGGGATAACGTGTTTTCTAGTCGTTGGGGTACAACCGCCGTGCGCAGGCGATGGTTTTTTTCAGGTTGTTTTGTTAGGCGATTTTTCTCGTCACGATCGCGCCGATCGGTGGCCAGCGGCGGCTTCACCCTGGTCGAGCTTTTGATCGTGATCGGTGTGATCGTGGTCCTGATCGCCCTGCTACTGCCATCCGTTGCCTCGGTGCGGGCGCGTGCCCGCGGCGCCGCTTGCCAGAGTAATCTTGCTCAATTGGGACTTGCTTTCAAAGTGGCCAATCGTAATCGCAATACGCCGATTCAAGCAGACGATAAAGACTGGGTAGTGCAGCTCGATCCCTTTGTGGAAGGCGACAGTGCGAACTTGTTTGTCTGTCCCTCAGATATTCGCACCACTGATCGTACTGACGACCAGAGTAACCCGGAGCACCCCGATTTTGAGGGCAGCTTTGCCACCAATAGTCAGGCGCACCGGATGCGGGCGAGCGATGGAGATAAATTTGTTATTCTCGACTTCGGTGACGGAGATGGGGACGAGGTCAACGATCCGGTAGTACACGTTGTTGTGCCTTCCGATTCGGAAGACGCAAGTTGGGAAACGAATCAACGTGGCCAACGGGATTTTCAGCGTGGTATCGATGACGCAGCAACGCGACATTCCGGTAGCGTGAATGTACTGCATCACGATGGAACGGTCACGGCAGAGTCGGCCGACGATTTGATCGAACGGCATCCGGCTTCCGATGAAAACAATCACTGGGTGCCTTGGCAAACTGCCAGTGAACAGGATCGCCTTTGGGATTCAGAGGATTCAGCGGGGAACGGCGACATCGATTCGGATGGGGATGGGATTGCAAACTCGGACGACAATTGTCCGCAGAACGCAAATCCCCAGCAAACCAATTCAGATGGCGACGAGCATGGCGATGCCTGTGACAACTGTCCGCAAGTAGAGAATGCCAGTCAACGTAATGCCGACAGTGACGCATATGGTGATGCCTGCGATAACTGTCCGGAAGATTACAATCCTGACCAGGATGATAGCGACGGGGATGGTGTGGGTAACGCATGCGAAGATTCAGGCACGGGCGGGAGCGACAGCGAAACGCCAGAGGCAGAAGATACAGACGAAGATGGCATTCCGGACAGCGAAGATAACTGCCCGCACGACTATAACCCTGAGCAAACCGACTCCGATGCAAACGGTGCGGGAGATGCCTGTGATGAGACCAATGTAGTGGAAGATGAAGTGACTGCCTGTGGAGACGTGGCAGAGAATGGATTCGTTTGCGGTTTATATGCGGAGTTCTGGAACAACAATCCGCTCGACAACGATTATGAGTCATCCCCGGTTGCCAGTCGAATCGATAACACGCTCAATTTTCCGCCCGGGATCGATGGTGCGGGCAACGATATTGTCGACGCGTACAACCCGGGATTTTTCGGCAGCGATTATCCGCCCTATCGTCCCGATGGGGTGGGTCCGAACGTGTGGTGCGGTCAGTGGTCAGGCGAGATTCAAGCTCCTGTGACCGGAAGCTACCAGTTTTATATGAAGTACGATGACGGGACGCAGGTGATGATCGATAACGTGACGATCCACGACCGGCTCGATCACTACTATCAGTGCGATACTTGTTCGCCGGTCGCGGTGGGCCAGACGTTTAGCTGGCAGGCCGGAGAGTGGTACTGTATTCGCATCCGCCACGGTGTGCATTGCTGACCGGTCTGGTTTCAATTGGCGTGGTCCACGCCAGAGAATCCTGAAATGCACCAGATCCCTGCGCAGTATTTTCGTACACACGAGAGTCAGAGCGGCTCGGCACGGTGTGTGCAACATATTCAAGTGTTCAATCACAATTCGGATGAAGAACATCAACAGATGAGCCTCGCGGAGGTGGAGGTGTTTGCCGGAGGCGGCAATGTTGCTGGTGAAGGAACGGCGATCCAGGGCGATAAATCGCAGCAGACGGCCGCTACCGGTGGTGCCGCGGAAAACGCAATCGATGGCGATCCGGCCACCGCATCGCTTACCGACCACAATCACATTCAGCGGGGTGGATTGTGGTGGAAATTAGATCTCGGCTCCGAGCAGGACGTCGATCGCATTCGCATCACTGCGCCGAACAGTAATGGATCGGATTTAGAAGGGGCGTTCGTTTACGCGCGTGATTCTAATTATCAGATTCTCTGGTCGGGGCGGATCAAAGGGGCCTCGGATGGAAGTGTGCACGAATTGCAGGTCGAAACCTGTTGCTCCGGATATTGACCGAACGTGACTTGGAGCGGAAAGATACCCATGCGTTTTTTGAGAACGTTTCTCGCGGTCCTCGGCCTTACCTTGTTGAGCGGTTGTGGGCCTTCTTCCAGCGAGTCACTGGAGACAGGTTCCCAGGTGCAGCTGCTCGAGGAAGCGGGCGATTTTGCAAAAATCGAGACCGACAGCGGCCAAGTTGGCTATGTCTCCGCCGGTCTGCTCAAGCATCGCAACACGGCGGAGCGTGAAGCTGCCGATCACTCGCATCTTTTGGTGCAGGATGCCGAGTTGTGGGATGCGATTCCCGAGCAGAGTCCCTCTCCGCCTCCGCCTCGCGACCGTGCTGCAATCGATCGAGAGCAACACACGCTCAACGCGCTGTTTATTGGTGAGGAGACCGGCAAAGAAGTGATTGCCCCCGGAAATGTCCACTACTTTGTATTGGACAAACAGACGAACGAGCGGTGCTGGCGGTCGATCGAGTGTATTCATCCGAATTGTCCGGGTGAAAAGAAGAACGGTCGTGAGTACTATGTTTTTTTTC
>JAQWPY010000156.1 GCA_029245145.1 Pirellulales bacterium
CCTGCCTCAGTCGCCGAGACAATTTACGATCGCCTCTCAAATGCCCCGACGATACTCAATGCATATCTACTTGGCCTCCGTCCAAGCAATTACAGCCGGCAAACGTTGGCCCTGATGCCCGACATGTTAAGGTCGCTCGCCCGTTACACCCGATACGATCAAGATCGTCCGCGAGGCCGTCAAGCGATTCTTCGCACGCATCTCCCGCCCGACGCCGCGGCGCATCTGGCGCTCGCCATGGAGGTGGCACTCTATGAGTCGCACGTGCCGGAAACGATTCCGCAATCCGATGACACACCCCTCACTTTGAATCAAAAACTCGTGTTACCGACCACGCTCTCTTTTGACCGGGAGAACCTACTGCAGGCCGTAACGCAACTTGCCGAAAGTGTCGGCATCGAGATCCAAATCCTTGGTGGCGATCTGGAAAAGGAGGGAATCACCCAGAATCAATCTTTTGGGATCGATCTTCAGAATCGCCCTGCGGTCGAAATTCTCGAGGAGATTCTCCGTCGGGCGAATCCCACCCAGGGTGTGGCCCTCTCGGACTCCGCACAAAAACTGATTTATGTCCTTGATCGTGGAGATATCGGCAGCGATGGTGTGCTCTGGATCACGACCAGAGAAGCGGCCAAACAGCGAGGCGATAAAATCCCCGCCCAATTTGATTGAGTGGATCGCAACTGTGCATTGAATTACGCAAATCACAAACGATCCGAGCCGAAACTAAACGACAACAGGCTGGAGTGGCCTGCCGCATTTATGTGTAATTACCAAGTTTTCGGCTACGAATCGAAGGCGACTGCCGCAACGTCAGAGCGTTACGCTACGGTGACGGAAATTAATATTCGCCGGGATGAGGATTTTTCGATAAACTATAGCTAGGGACCGTTAGGGACAGACGGACGAGAAGAGGCTCTCAGCGCATGTTTCAATCCTTTACCATGCAATGCGTCACGTGTGGCGCACAGATTCGTGTCGAGCGGAAAGAGGCGATCGGACAAATCCTCAACTGCCCCAAATGCAAGAGCATGGTGCAGATTCAAATGCCCGCCTTCGCAGGGGAAGCCGTTCACGAGGGCGTGAGTGAACTTCCAACTGAGGAAGGCCTCTCACCCCACCTGGCGGAGCGGATCGGCCGACCTGAGACCGCAGAACATCAGGCGGCGACCCCGGTTCCCACGCTCCCCCGCAACCCCGCGACTAAGCTACCCCAATGGATCCTACTGCCGGCCGCCGCCACGTTGGGCGTGCTGTTCGCCGTGGGCGCATGGTCATTATTTCAACTACCAACCGATCGTAACGTAGCGAATCAAACGGCTACTTCGACCGCGGCCGATAACGACTCGACGCCACAGAAAATACGGGCAAACGAAACGCCACTCACGCCCACCGGACGGTCGCCTCAATCTTCGCCAGCACCTGTGGCGAGAGCGCCGGATCTCGGTTCCGCAGAGAACGATAATGCGGAGACTCAAGAGCCGAACGACCGCATCATCGCGGCGCCAGAACCACAAGTCGCAGAGCCTCCCACACGAGACGACGTCGCTCGTAGCGTTGGGAAGCATAACCCCAAGCAAGACTCACCAGCAGAATCGCAACTGCCCGCGGACGAAACTCACCGGCGCGGAGACGAACAGCGGCACCACAGCGACACGACACAGCAACCGCTGCCCCCGGCAAGCGACCAACTAAAAAAGCAGATGCTTCGAGAAGTACTCGGGATCACCTTCGAGCCAACGTCGTTAAAACGTGCCGCCGCAACTCTCGCCCAATTATTAGCCGTGCCGATACACATCGATCTCGCAGCACTCGGCCGGGCCGGCATCGCGCCGGATACACCGGTCGAATATCAAGGAGATGCTCGGCAGTTGCGAGACGTGTTGACCAAAATACTCACGCCTCTCGGCTTGGTCGCTATCGAAACGGGAGACCGTATTTTCATTACTCTGCCCGATACGGACGATCGATCATACAATGAGATGACATACGACGTATCGCTCTCGAGCGATGCTATGGAAGCCCGCGACTTAATTAAGTCATTTGTTGATCCCGGTACATGGAAGGGGCAGGGGGGAGAGGGCACGATCACTATCAACGGCAACGCGATGCTTGTTTCGCAGACGCCAGCCGTTCACGGTCACCTCCACCGTTTTTTCAGTGATTTCCGTGGCGGCAACCAGAGGCCGGCCCCCTCAGTTGACGCGAGCATCACTGAGCAGGCCCTCTCTCAAACGATCAACTGCACGACAGCTCGACCGGTTGCGCTCAACGATTACCTGCGGCAACTCGGTTCGCGAACGGACGTGGATTTCATCCTCGACGAACTCCAACTCCTTCGCGGTGGTATTTCCCCGTCGCATCCGATCGCGGTCAGCACACCTGAGCCAACTCTACAGACGCTACTCGAAGAGTTGCTGACACCTTTGGGACTTGCCTTCCACCCCCTCTCCGCCGACACGATTCTCATCACTCTTCCGGCCAATAACGAGACGGATATGCAGGTTCATTTCCTCCCGGTACCTCCTGAAGCTCTCAGTCGTGGAGAATCGCTACTCACCTCGATCCGACGGGAAATTGCCCCCGGCTCGTGGCAGACGGCGGGCGGGGAGGGGAAACTTGCCTTGCATCCGGCGTCTCGCCGCTTGATCGTCTTACAGCGACCGGAAATTCAGCAAAGAGTCACCCGCTATTTGAAATCTTTGCCCTAGTGTTGCGGGGCAATGGTCCTATCGATCTGTGAGCCTCTCACTTAAAATCGCTTTGATCACGTCTGCCACGTGAAGGGACCTGCGAGCTTAGCCGAGGAGAAAAAGATGATCGTGGTTATGAAAGCCGACGCCTCGAAGGATCAGATTGCGCATATGACTGCGCAAGTGGAAAGCCTGGGACTTCGAGCACACGTGATTGTCGGTACCGAGCGCACCGTGATTGCCGCAATCGGCGTAAAACGCGACGGCACCAAGGAATCGCTAGCCATCGGCGAGGGGGTTGCGGAAGTCGTGCCTATTTCAGCGCCGTATAAGGTTGCCAGTCTGGAGGTGAAATCCGAAAAAACCCTGGTTCAGGCGGGCAGCCTCACGGTAGGCGGTCGTCAAATCGGCATCATTGCCGGCCCCTGCAGCGTAGAGAGCGAAAGCCAAATACTTGAAACTGCCAAAGCAGTGAAAGAGGCCGGAGCCCACGCTCTCCGCGGAGGAGCATTCAAACCCCGCACCAGTCCATATAGTTTCCAGGGCATGAAAGAAGAGGGGTTGAAACTGCTCGATGCGGCACGGCAAATGACCGGTTTAGCGATCGCTACAGAGGTTGTGGCCACTGAAGATGTGGAACTCGTAGCCCGCTATGCCGATGTGCTTCAAGTCGGGGCTCGCAACATGCAAAACTATCGCCTCCTCGAAGCGGTCGGTTCGGTCGATCGGGCGGTGCTGCTAAAACGCGGCCCAAGTGCGACAGTGGATGAGTTGTTGCTCGCCGCTGAGTATATCCTCGATCGTGGCAACGGACGCGTGATTCTTTGCGAACGTGGGATACGCACCTACGAAACCCACACGCGATTCACACTCCCCCTGGCGACCGTCTCCTACCTCCATCATAAAACACACCTTCCAGTGATGATCGATCCGAGTCATGGCACCGGGCATGCCTACATGGTTCCCGATATGGCGGCAGCGGCTATTGCAGCAGGTGCCGATGGTCTGATCGTGGAGGTACACCCGACGCCGGAAAAAGCACTTTCCGATGGGTATCAATCTCTTACGCCCGCAGCGTTCGCCGATATGATGGGCCGATGCCGTAAGATCGCCAATGCGGTCGACCGCTGCCTTGACGAGTCGCACAACGCGACCGGAGAGTGAATTCATGAATGACGCACGTTTCGTGAAGATAGAAACCAAGCTCTCCTTTCAGGAAGCAACCCTCGATAAACTGGGCGAGGTGATCCGAGACCAGCAGGAACAACTCGATACGCTCAGTCGCGCACTTCGGGATTATGTTGGTCGCCTCGAGGAGTTTGAAAGTACGGTCACTCCGGGAGAAGTCCCGGATGAGAAACCGCCTCATTATTGAGGTGACTCCGGCCCCTCTACTCTGCGGATCAAATCGGAAAATTGCTAAAACAGGTGGAAATTCGCCTGGATTGGCGATCCCACCCGGGTCAGAATGGTGCTTTTCGGAACTTTCCCGGTGCGGCAGGGTTAAACCCCTAGTGACCATGATCGCCCAACCACCTTACCGATGCCCGAAATGTCGCCTCTGCCGACCCCGGTCCGCGCTCAGGCCCTCATTAATAGCTTCGCGACTGGCATCTCGTCGCGGACTCGCGCCGCTCGAAATGGTGATGGGACTACCGCTGGTTCTGCTTCTCTTTGCCTTGATTATTAACGCGGGCTTTACAGGGATGTGGAAACTCCGACTTCTCGGTGCCGCGCGGGAAGTTGCTTGGCGATCCCGAGACCCGCGTACAAGCAATCTACCGAATCCCGACTATCAATCGAGTTTCTGGACGCAGCCAACTCAAACTGGCGAAACCTCACTGCAAGTGGACATATCTACTGGAAGCCCCTTGGATATCCCGGACCTCTCTTCTGAGGCTGCCGTTCGGGCAAACATTGGTGCAATTCGGGTCGATACTCATCTACTTGATCCGAAACGAGGCGTCTTGGAGGGTCATTCGGATATAGCCAGAAAGTTTCCGCTACTGCCAAACGGACTAAAAGCAATGCGTTCACATCCGAAGCACTATTTAACGGATGACAGTTTTCCTTTTTGGAATACACAATTATCAGGCAATACTGAACGACGCACACGTGTGTTGTATAGACAAGGCAACGGTGTGGCGACTACTGAATTTGGAGACGAGTGGGCCAGCTATCGTTCATCTGCAAGCGAAATAATTACCAATTTATCAAATGACAATCTCCTGCCGCTGGGCTCTTTTAACGTAGAACTCGGGAATGGGACAACCTTCTCTGACAACCAGTACTTTGACCCCGAAGTTCACGAAT
>JAQWPY010000161.1 GCA_029245145.1 Pirellulales bacterium
TGGGCCAGGTCGCTGAGGTTGAGTGGCATACGCTGATCACTCGGCCGCGACTCGAGATCCTTGTGGAGGGTCCCGCAATCCGCTATCTGCATCGTAATGGTGAGTATGTGGTCCGCGTCACCAATCCTGGAGATGCCGCGACCGAACACGTGGACGTCGAGTTGGCAGTTCCCTTTGGTTTGAAAATATTGGGAACCAGCAAAGAGGGTTTGTGCAATCAGGCCGAGAATCTTCTCTGCTGGAACATCCCTCAATTGAATCCGGGCGAGGAAACCTCCTGGTCCGTCTACACGCGGGCGGTTGAAGAAGGTCGGCAGGTACCGCAGGCCAAAGCGACTTCTCGAGACGGGCTCTCAGCGGTTGATCAATTTGCCACCGATGTGGTCCTGCGACCACAATTATTTGCCGCCGTCATTAACGAAAGTGGTCCCGTTGAAGTGGGTGAGATTGCCACCTTCTCCGTGATGGTAACCAATCATGGAACGCGACATGCAAATCATGTGGTCATCCGCGTCGAACTGCCCGAAGGGATGGAGGCCGAAGACCGCGAGGGACTCACTCTCAACGACGCCCGCCAATTACAGTTCGATCCGATTAACCTCGCGATCAGCCAGAAACGCGAGCTCACCTTCAGGGCCAGAGGCCATCGGCAAGGAGAATATATTGTCCGAGCGACCTATGGAAATGATGCCTCGGAAACAGAACTGGCGGTGGAAGGTGAAGCCTTCTTCTACTCCGACAACAGAACCCAAGTCGCAGAAAGGCCCGATTTCGGCACCGAAACTTCACTGCCGCAGACCCGTTGAAAAGGCAATGCGGCACGGTAGCGTCGTTCGGCAGCGCATGATTGAAGCACCCCGGGATGGATTCGAACCATCGACCTGCTGATTAGAAGTCAGCTGCTCTATCCAGCTGAGCTACCGGGGCGTGCGGCGAACAAAGTAAAAACCCAGACCAAACAGCGACCCGCTGCGAAGCCTAAACACAAGTCTACTCCGCAAGATGATACCGGCAACCCAGAAGCGAGCCGGTACATTTCCCGCACCGATTGGAGGAAATCTTATCCATGGCCCATTTTTCCACCTGCATTGGATTCCTGGTTTTCGCCTCAATTTTTTCCGGGTGTTGCCACCAGGGATCCCCGTTTTGCCACCTAAACTATCCCAATTTGATCGGTTACACCTATCCCAACTGGTGTCCGCCGCCGCTGATCACACCGCCGAACGGTCCTCCGGACGAGGTCCTCGAGGAGATGCAGAACACGGAGAATGTTCCCGAGAATGTTCCCGGAGGAGAAGAAATCTCGCCCGGCATCCCCGCGCCCTTACCGACCGGCAACGAAATGCAATCGGTTCTCTCGCTGTCGCCGCTGTCGCCGCTGTCGCGCGCTGTCGCGAAAATAGGCGGGCCACACCGGCAATAAAAAAGCCCCCTGCTCTGCCGGGGGCGTCGGGGGCTTTGGAACGCAATCTTGGCTGGCCTAACAATCGAAAGGCCACATCGCTTTAGGCGGCCTCGTCGTCGAGTAATTCATCCTGGCCGAAATCTTGCTTAAAGCCCTCCTCCTCGAATTCTTCCGAGTCGGGGTCACCTTCTTCCTCGAGTTTATCGGTTTCCTCGCCGTCCAATCCTTCCAGCGTAGTCTCTTCATCACCCTCTTCTTCATAGACTAGGCTGAAAATATGGTGGTAGGCTTCTTCGAGATATTCATGGACCGTGGAGCTTTCCACGCTCTCCAGAAGATTGGTCAGCGTGTCGAGAACGCGATCGACCTCATCCGTGCTGATTTCTTCTTCCTCATACTCTGCATCCGCGTCGCTGAGGTGATTTTCGAAATTTGCATCGTCATCATTCAATTCTTCGTACTCTGCGGAATACTCTTCGGACATTGGTTGTCTCCTTACATTGCCCGGGGCGACTGAGGGCTATTTTTTGTTTCCTGGTAGACCGAAAAAAGAACCATCGCGGCGCGACGCCGAAACTAATACCACAGCAGGGCGTCTAATACCATATCGGCTTGCAGGAAGCGACACTTTGGCAATATACGGCCCCTAAAATCCAGTTTTTTACTCTCTTCACATACTGGCAGAATCGCCTTACGAGGCCGCTCACGCGGTGCGGCGTCGGGGCTTTTGGGGTCGATCCGGGGAACGCGGGCTGTCCCCGTCATCTCTGCCGCGGCCGCGGCCCAAAGGTCGTCCAACGCCGAGTGCCGGCGAATCGCCGAAATAATACTTTCGCGCCGCCGGATTATTGAGCACTTCCTCCGGGGTCCCGTGGCACAGCACTTGCCCATCACGAATCACATAGCTTCGATTGGTGATGGCGAGTGTCTCCTGCTCTCGGTGATCGGTGATCAAAATCGAGATACCACTGTCCCGGAGCCCGGTGATGATGTCCTGAATGCTGTTAATCGTTACCGGATCGATTCCCGTGAAAGGTTCATCCAGCAGGATGATCTGGGGACTGGAGACCAGGCAGCGTGCAATCTCCAGACGTCGCTTTTCACCGCCGGAGATAAACTGCGCCTTCGATTTACGAATTTTGGTGATATTGAAGCGTTCGAGCAATTCTTCGGTTTTTTGCTTACGCTGCTTTCGCCCCATACCAAGCAGTTGCAATACGCTTGCAATATTGTCCTCGACACTCAGTTTGCGAAAAACCGACTGCTCCTGCGCCAGATAACCCATCCCTCCATCGCGTGCCCGTCGGTACATGGGCCACGAGGTGACATCCATATCGTGCAGCAGCACGCGGCCGGCATCCGGTTCGACCATCCCGCAGGTCATACGAAAGCTGGTCGTCTTGCCCGCCCCGTTGGGCCCAAGAAGCCCCACGATCTCGCGCTCCGCCACTTCAAAATCGATCCCGTCGACCACCCGGCGGCGACCGTACGTTTTGACTAATCCTTCGACCTTCAGTAGCGACATCGCACATCCTTGCTGCGCAAGTTCCTCTAACGGACCAATTTAATGTGACCCAGCGGCCAATAAACGAAGAGGGCCTTTCCAATCAAAAGGTCCCTCTCAACATAATAGCCTGTATTACGCGTTTCCCAGAGACGACTATCCTTGCTTTGCGGGCTGTTGTCGCCGAGGGCAAAAAATTGATCGTTTCCCTGACTCGCATCGTCATATTTTCTGAGCGGAAAGTAGAGTGCATTCATTTTTGAAAACCCATCAGGCCACTCGTTTTTATCGGTCAACAGCTTATCGGCAGCCGCCTCTGTTGACATAAGGCGCAAATCAGCGGCCAAAGGCCCACGAAAATAGTCGAGTTTTTGACTCCCGTCGTACGAAATGTAATAGACGTCGCGAAGAATCTTCAGCTCATCGACCGCAACCTCCGCGCCGCTAGCACCGATTCCCACCGGAGCCAAATCGCCACCATCCTCTGCATCAGAAACGGGAGTGGTGTTACCGAGCGGCGGATAGGTGGTCGGCCGGTCGAACGCGATCGACTCACCATCAACCCAGAGAAACAACTGGTCATCAAAATTGGCGAACCGTAAATCGTAGGTCCCCACCCCGCGGACCCCGGTCTTTGCCGTTGGCCGTGCTATCTGTTTCCCGTGTTGATCGTAAAACTCACCGTCAATCCCCAAACGGGCTTCGCCGGTGGCAAGATCCAACTCACACTCAAAACGCTTGCCCCCTTCGACCAGCTCGAGCACGACCAGCCCGCCTGAACTTTTTGCCTCGAGCCTGCATTCGAGCATCAGATCGCCCACCCAATACAATCCCATCGCCATGCGATTCGCTTCGGCAATTCGAGGAGATGTGAGGACGACTCCCGAATTGTATGAATACGCATCGGAGATGAGTCGGGGCTTGGGATTCAGCACCGTACTGGCGATTTCTTTTTGCGCATTATCGTTCTCTGCCGTTGCCATGACCTGATTCCACTGATCAAAGTCGGCAACGCGATGCTGGTAGCGGAGCCAAACCGTGGAATCACTCCCGCCGGTAACAAATCGCCTGTGGTCTTCGGTTTGCCAACCACCGGGGCCCTGTGGTCTTTCTCGGGGCCACGTATTCCACCGATGCGGCCAGCCGTTCCGTGTGAGAATATCTGACTGATAGGAATTATCGTGGACCAGTTGGGCCATCGCCACCGCCTTCGGCGGCGGCTTGCGGGCAATCGTGTAATCCAACGCCTGAGCCGCACTCTGGTCAGGGGTCACCTCCGGTGAGACGAAG
>JAQWPY010000189.1 GCA_029245145.1 Pirellulales bacterium
ATCGATGAGCCGGCCGCGGTGGAACTGGAAGACCGCGTCAAGGCGGCGGTGGCCCAGGGTGCCAAAGTGCTCGCCGGCGGCAAGCGCGACGGAGCGCTGCTCGAGCCGACCGTGATTGCCGATGTACCGCGGGATGCGGAGATGGTGGTCGAAGAATCGTTCGGACCACTTGCACCGATCCTCTCGGTGCGGGACCTCGATGATGCACTCGCCGTGGCCAACAGTTCTCAGTTCGGTCTCTCGAGTGGTATCGTTACAGAAAGCATGGATGCGGCCCTCACGGCGGTGAAGGGAATCCGCAGCGGTACAGTGAACATCAACCAAGTCCCCGGTTACCGCATCGAATGCTCGCCGTTCGGGGGCGTGAAAGATTCGGGACTGGGCATCAAAGAAGGTGTGATCGAGGCGATCAAGTTTATGACCACGGTCAAAACATTTTCGCTGCCTTGGTAAGGCGATTGCCGATGACATCCCAATCCGACTCGTCACGCGAGCTGTTGCCGTTGCTGTTGCGGACCGACGCCGAATTGGAGATGGGCGGCCACGTGCTTTCAGAACTCGAATCGCTCTGCCGGATTAAAACGGCCCCGAGCGATGCCGAGGAGGTTCTCATCCGGGAGGCCGCCGATGCAGAGCTGATCTACACCTGCTACGCGCCGATCACGGGCAAGGTGATCGAGGCGGCCCCCGCGCTGCGGGGGATCGTGAAATATGGCGTGGGCGTCGACAGTATCGATCTAGAGGCGGCGGCGCGGCGGGGGATTCCGGTGGTGCACGCCCCCGACTACGGCACCGAGACGGTGGCCGATCAGGCCTTTGCCCTGCTGATCTCCCTCGCCCGGCAGATGCCGCGGATCGATCGCGATCTGAAGTCCGCCGGTTGGCTCTGGCCGGAAACAAAATATCAGGGCGTCGATCTGGCGGGCAAAACGATCGGTATTGTCGGTTACGGCCGCATCGGCCGTGCGATGGCCCGGCGGGCAAGTGGATTCGGAATGAGGCGACTCATCCACGACCCGCACGTTCGCGCTCCCGAGCATCAGGAAGAGCTTGAGTTTGTTTCGCTTGAGCGGCTCATCGAGCAGGCCGACTTTCTTTCGCTGCACTGTGTGCTGACCGACCAGACGCGGGAGATGATCGGCGTGGCGGAACTCGAGAAGATGAAATCCACCGCAATACTGGTCAATGTTTCGCGGGGACCGCTGATCGATGAGAGGGCGCTCGTTGCGGCGCTTGAGCAGGGGGAGATTGCTGGTGCGGGACTCGATGTTTTTGCCCGCGAGCCGCTCACTGACGACCATCCGCTACTGAAAATGGATCAGGTGGTCCTCTCACCACACTTTGCCTTTTACTCGCGCGAGGCTTACGAGCGACTCGAGGCCGACTGTCTGGAAAAAATTCGTCTTCTCACCAAAGGCACGCTCCCCCGCGATGTTAAAAATGCCGACCTCTTGGCGAAGGCAGCAGGGCAATCGCCGCAGGCAGCCGACGTGGCGACAAGGACCGGTTACCAGCCCGATGTGAGTGAAGGCGATATAAATACCTCACCACACCGCGACGCCTGGCAGCAGCAGACGGGCGAGGCGAACCGGCAACTTTTGGCCCGCGACGCGCAGGCGTTTGTGCACCAGGCCCTCTCAACCCCGTGCCTGAGCGGTCTTGTGGCGACCGATGGGGTCTACCTGGAAGATCTGGATGGTCGTCGATATTTCGACTTCCACGGCAACAGCGCACATCAAATCGGCTACGGGCATCCGCACGTCAAAGCGGCCGTGCAAAAGCAGCTCGATCAGCTTCCCTTCTGTCCGCGTCGATACACCAACGAGACGGCGGTCCGACTAGCGGAAAAATTAATCAAGATTGCACCGGCTGGTTTAAGTCGCGTCCTCTTTGCACCCGGCGGCGCAGAGGCAGTGGGGATGGCAATGAAACTTGCCCGCTATGCCACCGGCCGGCACAAAACAGTTTCGATGTGGGATGCGTTTCACGGCGCGACGCTCGAGACGATTTCCATCGGGGGTGAAGCGCACTTTCGCGACGGTCTCGGGCCGCTATTGCCCGGCGCACTGCACGTTCCCTGGCCCCATGCGGTGGAGGATGCCGGTGCGATTGAACGGTTGCTTTGCGAACAGGGTGATATCGGGGCGGTAATCGCCGAGCCGATCCGCTGCACGACACTCGAGATGCCCCCGGCCGCCTACTGGCAAGCGGTGCGGAAGTTGTGCGATCAATACGGGGTACTGCTTATCTTTGATGAGATTCCGATCGCTCTGGGACGTACGGGGAGCTGGTTTTATTGTGAGCAACTCGAGGTGGTGCCTGATATGCTCGTGCTGGGCAAAGGTCTCGGGGGCAGCTTTTTTCCGCTCGCGGCGGTGCTGGTGCGCGAGGAGCTTGCCGATGTGTCGCAGCGTTCGGTGGGTCACTACACGCACGAAAAAAGTCCGCTCGCCGCCGCCGCCGGTCTGGCGACGCTCGAGGTGATCGAGCAGGAGAATTTGCTCGCCGCGTCTGATGCGCTCGGTCGCCAGCTGCGCGAGCAATTGCAACAGCTCGCCTCGAGCGAACCGATTATCCACCAGGTGCGTGGTGTCGGTCTGGCGGTGGCCGTGGAAATTGCGACCGACGGGGCCGGCAGCAGCGATGCGGCGGAGCGGATCATGTTCGAGTGCCTCCGCCGCGGCCTGAGTTTTAAGGTGTCGGCGGGCCGTGTCCTTACGCTCACGCCGCCGCTGACGATCAGCGCCGAGCAACTCGGCGAGGCGCTGGCGATCTTAAAACAATCGATCGTGGTGGTGGCCCGGCAATTGAGCAGCGAGACTCCCCAATCCCCCCTGCGAGAAACCGAGCCGATTGCCTAAAACCATAGTTCTGCTGTGAAAATGAAAAATCTTACCACGGAGAGAGACCGCATGGATTCCTTGCCCAAAGATAAACCGCTGTTCACCCCCGGACCGCTCACGACGAGTTTGAGCGTCAAGCAGGCGATGCTTCGCGATCTCGGTTCGCGCGATACCGAGTTTATCGGTGCGGTCCGTGAGTTGCGGGAGGAACTGCTTCGAGTCGGGGGTGTTTCTCAGCAGGGCGGTTACGAAGCCATTCTCATGCAGGGAAGCGGCACGTTCAGCGTCGAGGCGGTGATCGTCTCTGCCATGCCTCCGGCCGGTAAGCTTTTGGCCGTGGTGAACGGCGCCTACGGCGACCGGATTGTTAAAATTGCCCAAGTCCACGGGATCGAAACGGTAGTGCAGACGTATCGTGAAAATGAACTGCCGTCGGTCGAGGCGGTCGACGAGGCCTTGGCCGCCGATCCGGAAATCAAAATGGTGGTTGCTGTACACTGCGAAACGACTTCGGGCATCATCAATCCGATCGAAGCGATCGGTGAGCAGGTTGCCAAACATGGCCGCTGCTACTTCGTCGATTCGATGAGCGCCTTTGGCGCCGTGCCACTCGATTTTGAAGCCGCGAAAATTGATTTTCTCGTCTCCTCGGCAAATAAGTGCATCGAAGGAGTTCCCGGCTTTGGCTTTTGCATCTGTCGCCGCGAAGCACTGCTTGAGACGCGTGGCTGGTCGCGGACACTCAGCCTCGATCTTCTGGCGCAGTGGGAGGGACTGGAGAAGAATGGCCAGTTCCGTTTTACACCCCCGACCCATACGATTCTGGCATTTCGGCAGGCGCTGCGAGAACTCGAAGAGGAAGGGGGCGTGGCAGGTCGCGCGGCACGCTACGAGGAAAACTATCGTACGCTCGTGGCCGGCATGCGTTCTCTCGGGTTTGTCGAATACGTGGGCCCCGAGCTACAAGGCTACATCATCACTTCTTTTTGTTTTCCGGAAGATTCCAATTTTCAGTTCGAAAAATTTTACGATCTGCTTAATGACGCTGGCTTCGTGATCTATCCGGGCAAGGTGAGCGATGCCGATTGTTTCCGCATCGGCAACATCGGCCGGATCGATAAGGGTAATGTCGAGGCGTTACTCGAGGCCATTAAAGATGCGCTTGCAAAGATGGAGGTTTCCCAGGTGGGCGCCATGAACGCCGGTGCCTAACGAGGAGAGTCGAATCAAGGATGGATTGAGGCTTCAGGCCCGTATTGCTCACCGTCCGAAAGGACTAGGTTTTGCTCCTCCAGGCCTGTAATATGCCATTACGGCTGCCTTGCTAGCTAACTTGGGTAGCAAATTGGCATTGTTCGATTTGTTGTTTTCCTCGAGGATGCGCCGCCTCGTCGTACATCTCTTGGAACGCATGCGGTCCTTAGTACGGGTGGCTCGCAGTGCATCTTCATGCAAGAATGACAACCGGAAGTAATACCACAACCTGTTGTGGATTCCATCACGCTTATCCACCAGGAAGAAAGAACTCGAAGGATGCGCGACGCCAAGAAATTATTTCAAGCAACGAAGAAGTACACCGAAGAAAACGTGCTGCTTAGTTGGTGGCATGTTGCATCGACGATCATTATTCTCGCAAGCTTGCTCACCTTAGCCTGTGTAGGGCAGTTTCTTTCTTTACGGATCATTGCCAGTATCTTAGCGGGATTTGTCACCACGCGACTTTTTGTGCTCTATCATGATTTTCAGCACCATTCAATTTTGAATGGCTCAAAAGTTGCGCAAGCCATTTTTTATGTTTTTGGGGTGGTGACGATGAATCCACCCAGTATCTGGAATCGAACGCACAACCACCACCATAAAAATAATGCCAAGACTTTTGTCGCAAGTATTGGATCTTATCCGTTGATGACAATTGAATCGTATCAAAGATCTTCCACGAAAGAAAAGATTCAGTACGCCGCGTCGCGACATCCCCTCACCATTGCCTTGGGTTACATTACGATTTTCTTTTATGGGATGTGCTTGCGTTCCTTGCTTACGAATCCAAAGCGGCATCTTGATTCAGCATTCGCCCTTGTCGTACATGTCGGCCTGATCGTCTACCTTGCACTATATTCCTGGGAGATGGTGTTATTGGGAGTTCTTGTGCCGAGTACGATCGCATCGGCTTTAGGGGCCTACCTGTTTTACGCGCAGCATAATTTTCCCGGCGTAAAAATTCGTGACCGCGAGGAATGGAATTATGTGTTTGCGGCATTGCACTCCTCAAGTTATATGAAGATGAATCCGGTAATGCATTGGTTTTCCGCGAATATCGGTTACCATCATGTGCATCATTTGAATGCCCGTATTCCGTTTTATCGTTTGCCAGAGGCAATGTCCGGGATAGAAGAACTACAGTCTCCGCCAACAACGACGTTAAATCCGGTGGATATTCATCGCTGTCTTCGCCTGAAACTCTGGAATGTCGAACAAGCCAAGCTTGTTACCTTTCGCGAAGCCGCAGCCTAGGCGAGAGACTTCTTTCGCGGCGGCTCTCCTTTAGAGCGATAAAAGAGCAGCCCTCAAGGCCATGCTAAGCAGCACCGTCGGATGAATATCTTTCGTTCTCTCTCCAGGGGCTTATTCTTTATTTATCGTTCCTTGGTAAAAATAAACAATCAGGCGAATGAATGAGAGAAGAATAGGCAAAGCACACGTCACATGGTTTTGGATCTGATTGCTACCTCCACGATGGGGCTCGAAGCGGTTCTGGCACGCGAACTTGCCGAACTCGGCTACGAGAACCGGATTATCGATACCGGGCAGGTCTTTTTTCAAGGCGACACAGCCGCGATCTGCCGCACCAATCTTTGGCTGCGGACGGCGGGCCGGGTTCTCTTGCAAATCGGCTCCTTTGAGGCGACCGATTTCGACCAACTCTTTGAGCGCACGCGAGCGATCGGGTGGGAAGAGTGGCTGCCAGCAGATGCAGCATTTCCGGTCAGCGGCCGCAGTCGCAAGTCGAAGCTCTCGAGTGTGCCGGCCTGTCAGCGCACCGTCAAAAAAGCGATTGTGGAAAAATTAACCACAGCACACGGGGTAAGCGAATTGCCGGAAACCGGTTCCGCCTTTGCAGTCGAAGTGCGCCTAGTCGACGATCAAGTGCAGTTGCTCCTCGATACGAGTGGTGCGGGTCTACACAAGCGGGGATACCGGCCCCTCCGCGGTACGGCGCCGCTGCGGGAGACGCTTGCCGCCGGCCTGGTCCTCTTGAGTTTCTGGAAACCGGGACGACCTTTCGTCGATCCCTTTTGCGGCAGCGGCACGATTCCGATCGAAGCGGCCCTGATTGGTCGCAATCTCGCTCCCGGTCGTCACCGGAACTTCGCCGCCGAATCGTGGCCGCGTTGCGAAGGCGATCTCTGGCAGGAGGCACGCAGCGAAGCGGCCGACCTGGCCAAAGAAACGCTCGAGGAAGCGGTGATCGGCCAGGATATTAGTGGCCAGGCGCTTTCGCAGGCGCGGCATCATGCGAACCTTGCACAGGTGACTGGCGATGTCCACTTCCAACGGCGCGAGTTTTCCGAACTTTCCAGCAAGCGGCAGTACGGATGTCTGATCACCAATCCACCGTACGCCCACAACGTGGGTACCGATCGCGAAGTGGCCGCCCTCTACCGGTCGATGCCCGATGTACTCCGCCGTCTGCCCACCTGGTCGCACTCGATCCTCACCGCGTATCCCGGTTTTGAAACACTGGTGGGGCAGTCGGCCGATCGTCGTCGTAAACTCTACAACAGCCGTATCGAGTGTACCTACTTTCAGTTTCACGGGCCCCGGCAACCGAAAGCGGGTGTTAAGCCGCTAGAGGCGCCTACGCCCGCGTTTGGCGGTGTGTCTGAGAAAGCAGAGGGACAGGCGGAAATTTTTCGCAATCGGCTTGCCAAACGCGCACGGCATTTGCGACGTTGGCCGGCCCGGCGGGGCATCACCTGCTATCGCCTCTACGACCGCGACATTCCCGAGGTGCCACTGGTGGTAGATCGCTACGAAGACTATTTGCATATTACCGAATACGAGCGACCGCACGAGCACACGCCTGCCGAGCACGGTGATTGGCTTGACTTGATGGCCCGTACGGCTGGTGTAGTCCTCGAGATCCCACGGACCCAAATCTTTTTAAAGAAACGTGGCCGTCAGCGAGGAACACAGCAGCACGACCAAGTGGCTGAAAAGAAAAAAGTTTTAACTGTTGCGGAGGGCGATTTAAAATTTCAGGTCAATCTTTCAGATTATATCGATACCGGTTTGTTTCTCGATCACCGCATCACCCGCACGCTTGTGCGGGAGGCGGCAGGCGGGTGCCGCTTTTTGAATTTGTTTGGCTATACCGGCGCATTTACGGTTTACGCGATTGACGGTGGGGCCGCCGAAACGACGACGGTCGATCTTTCGCAAACCTACCTCGACTGGACCGCACGGAACCTTGCCTTCAATGGGATGCAGGGGCCGCCGCATCGCATGATTCGCAGCGATGCGATGACATTTTTAGAAGGTTTACCGCTCGACACCTATTTCGATCTGGCGGTCGTCGATCCACCTACTTTTTCCAACAGCAAGCGGACCGAGAACTTTTGGGAAGTGCAGCGGGACCATGCCGCTCTTTTGAATCGGGTCCTCGAGCGTTTGGTCCCCGGCGGGATACTTTTTTTCTCAACGAATTTTCGCCAATTCAAATTAAACGAAGCGGCCATAGAGCAGGCTACGGTTCGTGAAATCAGTCGCCAAACGATCCCTGAGGACTTTCGCAATAAGCGGATCCACCGCTGTTGGCGGATGGTCCGCATAGCCAACGCTTAACCCAAGGTATGTGGGGCGTTTAAGCAGAACTTATAAGTCGCTAACCCGGCAGATCTCAATCTCGTCCCGGGCGTCATAACTCAAAAATAAGGTTTCCCGACTACCAAATTGTTGCATGATGGTGCGGAAGAAAGCATGCTCCTCCGGCCAGGGGAATCCATACACGAGATCGAAGTCTCGAAGTTCCATGTCGATGGCATCGTAGCCGGAGGGCATATCGATTACGGTGCGGTTGATTTCATATTCATCAGAAAAACTGATCTCAAATCCGTCGGGAATAAAACTCCCATGGGAAAATGTTGCATCGCTGTTATATCGATGCGCTAAATCCTCCGCATGCTCAATGAGGGTTGCTTCCGTTTCAATTCCATATGCCTCAAACCCCATGCGGCTCGCCATGATCGTGAGCACTCCGAGTCCCGAGCCCCATTCGAGAAAAGTCCATGCCTGCCCCTGTAACTCTGCTAAGGCATGATACAAGGCAGCGTAATCACCACTGACATACCCTTCAAAGGCAGGCGTGTGCCGATGCTTTTCGCACAGTGCGGTTGCTTCCTGCCAGAGGTCTTCAAATTCCTCAAGCAGCGGACGCGCGATGCCAATCGAATCATTCTGCTGGCTGTTTAGATTCTGTGTCATGCGAAAGCTCGGTGAAGTTTCGACATTATGTGTGAAGGCCTCCCACTACCGTGCAGCGTGATACCCGTTTGTCGACGATCAAATCTACAGTGGTTAGGGTTACTTGCCGGCTTGTTTGACACGTTGCCTTGCATTTCGACCTTTACGCTGTTTGCGTTTGTTTTTTGGCTTTCCATTGGAAGTGCTTGATTGTGCAAAAGAGCGCGCCGAGGAACGACGTGAAGATGGCCGTCTCGATGTCGATCGGGGCGTCGTACTGCCCTTCGCATGAGGCATCGACGAGCGATGAGGCTGCTCAGAGGGCGCGTGCGAATGATCGGTAATCAAGCGAACTTTACTCCCTAGTAATTTTTGAATTTCTCGTAATTCTCGTCGCTCACCATCCGTACAAAATGAAATGGCAATGCCGCTCGCTCCCGCCCGCCCAGTGCGACCAATGCGATGCACGTAGCTTTCCGGATCAAGCGGAAGGTCAAAGTTGACGACATGAGTAATACCGTCGACATCAATCCCTCTTGCTGCGACATCCGTAGCTACTAAGACTTGAACCCGGTATGCCCGAAACGAATCGAGCGCCCGCTGCCGGGCATTTTGCGACTTGTTGCCGTGGATTGCCGCAGTTTTAATTCCACTTTGATCCAATTTTCGGGCGACCGCATCTGCCCCACGCTTAGTTTTTGTAAATACCAATACTTGACCGGCATCTTCCGCAGTCACAATGCTGTGCAATGACTCTTGCTTTTTGTCACGCTTAAGAAAAAGAATCTTTTGTTCAATTTTGTCAACACTAACGGACTTTGACTGGATTTGTACCTTTACCGGTTGGGTGAGCATGCGCTTCGCAAGGTCGTCAATGCTCGGCGGCATCGTTGCCGAAAAAAAGAGTGTTTGACGATTGCCGGGCAGTCGACTGAGAATTCGTTTAACATCGGGCAAGAAACCCATGTCAAGCATTCGATCGGCTTCGTCAAGAACGATCATTTCAATTTGATCCAGATCGATGTAGCCTTGATTCATCAAATCGAGCAACCTTCCTGGTGTGGCAACAAGAATGTGCGCCCCACGTTTCATAGCCCGTACCTGATTGCCTTGTCCCACTCCGCCGTAGACGAGTGCCTGGCGCAGCTTGAGGTGTTTCCCATAGGTGGAAAAACTATTTTCAATTTGAATTGCCAATTCGCGCGTGGGTGCCAAAACGAGCACAAATGGACGTTGAGAAACGGCCTTTCGATTTCGTTGACCAAGGTGGTTGAGAATAGGTAAAGCAAACGCCGCAGTTTTTCCGGTTCCCGTCTGGGCACATCCCAGCACATCACGACCAGAAATGGCGACGGGAATCGTCTTTGCCTGGATCGGTGTCGGAGTTTCGTATTGTTCGTTCTTCAGTGCCCGCTGTAACGGAGCAATCAGGTCCATTTCCTCAAAAGTCTTCAACTGCATCTCCTCGGTAAGGTGTGTTTTATCATTTGGGTCGTACTCGACCTTTTCAAGTGTTTTATTTTCAAAATTTATTTCGACAAAGTGATAAAGCATCCCGCTCTGATTAGAGCGAGCGACCCTTCATCACCTCGATAATGTAGCCATAGAAGCGATGCACGGGATTGCGCAAAACCTCCAATGAACGATCACAGACATTTTCCGAGCACATCGGTAGAACCTTGAAGAAGGTTCAGCGCGACGCGATTCCCGTAAAATGCCAATTCACGAGGAACTCTGGACAAGCAAGAAATTCACAGAATTCAGTGCGTTTTTAAAACGCCTGCAGCTTTCCAGAGCGGTTGATACAACCGAGTAGTTTGCAGCAAAGTGCACGCATGGTTTTCCTAAATCAAAATGATTCACAAAAACCAGCACGACAAGAAAAACGCTTGTTGCTTTTCGCGAAAGCGTTTCTCGCTTAAATCTTGCCACAAAGGATGACTGTCGTATGAAAGCACCTTTGTTACTCCCTCAGCCTATGTCATCCATTGAGGCCTGTCAAGGTAGCGGTAGTTGATTGATTCTCGGTAGAAAATTGTGACAGCGCAGGAATATTAATCATCCGGTTCAAACCCCGGCACGTGAGGAGGGATCGCGATCCGTATGACCTTGAGTGCCAATTGCATCTGTGTTTTTTTCTTCTCCAGCAGCAAGCCGAGTTCATTTGCCATTTCGGCGACGATCACAAGCTCATCTCCTCCGAAATCATGAATTTCAGGGTATTCGTTTAGTTCTTGGCGATCCCTTTCCATAAGGCGAAATTGATTGACAAAAATTTCGTATTTGTGTTTTATTTGTGCAATTTCACGTTTGAGCTTTTCAATCGCTTTTGCAGTTTCCGGAGTTTGATTTTCCTCTTTTTCGAGGAATGAAAGTTCGGCGGATTTATTGGCTGCTTCAAAATGCAATCGGTTGATTTCCTGCCGATAGCTGTCGATTTGATCTAACAATAATTTCTGCGTAGGGCTTGCATCGTCTTCGTTTCCAGTGCCCATGCTTCTCGCCAATTCTTGGATATTTTCTCGCTTTACGCGGACTTCGTCGATTTTGCGATGGTACTGGTTTCGAAGTATATCGATGGTTTTGAACATTGCCAATCTTTCCTTAATGACGACCTCCTCAAGGAACAACTGGATCACTGACTTGCACAGAACGATTGCCTGCTCCGGCGTGCTGCTTGAAACGCTGATCGTCAACATTTCTGAGGCATGAGAAATTTTTATGGTGATACGTTTCTCAAGCCATTCGATTAAGTTGTGAGTCTTGGCGGCCTGCTGAACGCACTCGAGTTCCAGAATGTTCGGCTTCTGCAACACCGCATTCAGCACGGTGTATCCGGTGATCAGGGTGGCGTAGCGTTCGAGTTGGACACTCTTTTCTGCAGGGGTCCGTGCAGTGAATAAAGGTGCTAGCTCATTAGTATCGGTTAAGACCAGTGTGGCGGTGGCGGTGTAGGGTAAATCATTTGAAGCGTGGGGCGAATCGTTTGAGGCGTGGGGCGAATCATTTGAACAGCCGAGAAGCGAGATGGAACAGAGAATAACGCTCATATGAAAAAGTAAACGCAACATACGGATGCCCCCAGGTTGATAGATTAGTTGTTCGGTGCATCTGCCAGATCGACGCAGACGATTTCTTTATCGTTGCGGACGAACATGCACTGCTCTGCAAAGGCAGGATGGTTCCAGACCACAGCACGCCCAAAACATTCTCCGGTTGGTTCCAAGACATGGAATCGACCAAGTTCTTCGTAGCCGGCAGGGCTCAGTCGGGCGAGAATCAAATCGCCCGTTTCGCTGAAGAGAAAGAAGCGGTCACGGTGCTTGATGAGAAACGCCGTCGCCTGCCTTTCGCGGCGTTCGGTTCCTGAGGTCGGAGCGTTTGTCGACCAGAGCCGTTTGCCGTCGGCAAGCTGTGCCCCGACCAGTGCGCCCGACTGGCAATCGACACCGTAGATCATTCTGCCCTCCAAAAACGGAGTTGCATTGACCGAGTAGAGCGCATCCTTTGCCTTGCCTCGCCAAAGGACTTGGGCCGTTTCTTTTGCGGGATCAAGCTCCAGCAGTGCGCCCACCTGACCGATGCCGCTGGCAAAGAGTTTATTCTCGATAAGCCGTGGAGCGGCGATCGACATGTCGTAATCGGGCTCCAGCGGTACCGACCACTTGAGCTTCCCGGTCGCCGGGTCGAGTCCGTTGATCGACTCCGGGTGCCAAATGATGAGTTGTTTTTTCCCGCCGAGAGAAATCATCGTTGGCGGGCAATAGCCTTGCGAGCGGGCCGAGAGAGATCGCCACACTTCTTTGCCTGTATTTTTGTCGAGTGCGACCACCAAACTTCCTTCCCCACCGGCCAGCGTGAAGAGCAGGTCGCCGTCGATCAGCGGATGGGCCGCATAGCCCCAGATGGGGCTCGTTGTGCCATAGTCTTCGGTCAGTTCTCGCTGCCAAATGAGTTTGCCATTCCCTGCGTTGAGGCAACTGAGCGTTCCCTCGGCACCGAGCGCATAGACCCGACCCTTTTCGACGGTGGTCGTGCAACGTGGGCCGCTCGGATAGGACAAACGGTAGGGACGATCGTACGCATACTCCCACACGAGTTGTCCATCAGCCGCGTCGAAGCAGAGTACCCGCTCGTCGCCTTCGAGTCGCGCTCTGCCGCCCGGATTATTGGTCACCGTTCCGGAACGGGGCACGTAGTCCATCAAAAACACTTTGCCGCTGGCCACCGCCGGGCCGCTGTAGCCGAGTCCTACCGGTTTGCGCCACTTGATCGGCAAACCTTTTTCGGGAAATGTTTCGAGGATTCCCTCCTCCCGCCATTCACTCGCGCGGTCCGGACCCATCCACTCCGGCCAGTCATCTGCCTGTGCGATGGGATTGAGAAAGAAAAAACAGAGGCAAAAACATGAGAGAATAAATAAGATAAACCGCATCCTCAAACCTCCCTTTGCACTTTGTAGATCTTATTTTTTGGTCGTTTTTTTAATCGTGAGCGGCGCCCCGACCGTGCCGGCGTAAAAGACGATGATTTCTGCCGGTTCTTTACCCACGTTCGTTCCGCGGTGCCAGTGATCGACCACTTCGATAATCGGATCACCCGCCTTGAGTACCAGCTTTTTACCCTCCTCCGTTTCGACCGCAAGTGTGCCCTCCAGCAGCACGCCTGCACTTATGACCGGATGTTTGTGCATCGGCAGACTCGTTTCCGGAGGAATCGTAATCCGCTTGATTGTGATTTCGGGTTGTCCCGTACCGTACGCTGGTAGGCAGGTGCCATCCCAACTTGCCGTAGCACAGCAGAGCGTTTGGCTGGTAACCGTTTTGTTTGCCACCGCGGAGCCGATCACCAGGGCAGCGAGCGATGCGATAAAAATCGTTTTCATAAGTTCGTGCGGTTCCTGTGCTTTGGTCAGCGGGCGCGGTGATCGCACAGGCCGCATTATAGCGAAAGTGCGGATCGGCAGCGTGGAAAAACCAGTGACGAAAACCAGCGGGGAAAAGCGATGAAGAAAGTGTGCAAGTCAACAGGGCGAATGAGACGCTGCCGATTCGCGTTGCCCGAACGTGCGTTTTACGTTAGATAAAGTGTCCGCCTGCTCTGAAATACTCTGTGTAAATAGCTGAAAGAACGACCCGCATGGCGAAGCCGCATCACCTGAGCGAGCAACGGGGCCCCCGGCCTTACTCGCACACTGCAACCACCCAGCGGGTGCTTACGCTACTGGAAAAATATCCGCTCGATGGAAAACGCTTTTTGGACCTGGGGGCAGGCGAGGGCTATTTGACGGAAAAGCTTTGCGGCCTGTTGCGGACGCATGGCGAACGACCGGGGGAACGAATCACCGCTTGCGATCTTTATCCGGAAAACTTCCGGGTGCCCGAAATTGAATGCGAGGCGGCCGATTTTAATGGCCACATTCCTTTTGGGGACAAAACGTTCGACTTTATCGTCTGTCAGGAGGTTATCGAACACGTTCCCAATCAGCAGCACCTGGTGGAAGAGATTTTTCGCCTGCTGCGACCGGGCGGGACCGCCTGGATCACCACCCCCAATACGCTCAGCAGCAACGCGCGGATTCGCTCGCTCTTTACCGGCACTATGCCGCTGTTCGATATTTTGCCGATCGGCGAAAGTGATGTGGCTCGCTCGAGTGGGCATATCAATCCGATCTCGTTCTACTATCTCTATTATTTTGCCAAGCGCGCGGGTTTTGACCGGGTCGACTTTTCGATCGATCGGGTCAAACGGTCGGGGGTCTGTCTGAGTTTGCCGATCTATCCGCTCGCGCGAATCTGCAAGTGGTTTCACGACGCGCGTCGCCGCAACCTGCCTTACTGGAAAGAAAATCGATTTGCCGCCGATGCACTCTATGCCTGGCGGACATTTGTCGGCCGCACGATTATCCTTGAGGTGACCCGTCCGGCCGAGAATGCGACCCAACGGCGAGTCGCTTGAGCCGCGGGAAGCTACAATCCGTAGAGCGCCGTCCAATAGCCACCCACGCGTCCCACGCCGCAGCGTGTCATTTCAGGATGCAGTAGATTGCTTCGGTGCCCCGGGCTATCGAGCCAGCCCTGCACCACCTCGGCGGGCGTCACATTTCCGGCCGCAAGATTTTCCGCGTTGGCGGTCGTGCCAAAGTGGGTTGCCCGATCGAACGGAGTTGCTTTGCCTTCGACCGGCGACTCGTGCGCAAAGAAATTGTGCGTTTGCATATCGCGGCAGTGATCGCGGGCCGTGGCGATGAGTTTCGGGTCGAGTTTGAGTGTTTCGAGTCCATGCTGTTTACGTACCAGATTGGTGAGCTTGAAGACCTCTTGCTCAATCCTCGTCATCCGGATCGATATTTTTCGGCGCTTGGCCGTGCCTTGGATTACTTTTTCTTCGCGGGAGAGAAAAGATTCTTTTAGTGCGTTGGTCGTATCCCCTCCGTCCGATTTCAACTGATCGCAACATTCTGCAAGTTGCAAAATCGTATTGCGATCGGACTTGGTTTTCGCATCGATTTCCAGCAGCGTATCGAGTGAAGTCTCTTTCGTTTTCACCACCAGCTTGCGCAATTTGGTCCAGTAGGCGGTGGTCTTTTTGCTGTAGGCGGCATAAATCGTACTCCGCAGTCCCAGCGGGACTCGGCCACCGGCAGCCAGAGCGCGTGCGATGATTTGCTGTTGCACTGCCGGGTCATCCTGGGCAGCTTTGAAGCTTTCGCCGAGTTCGCGGATTGTTTTGCTCTCCGCCTTGCGCTCGTCGGTGGAGGTTGGCGCGGCTGTCGCAGCGCAGGTGAAGAGCAACAGGCAGAGGGAGAAAAAGGGAAACCGCAACATTATTTGGTGGAAGGTTTCGCTGGGGGCTCGGGTGAAGGGAAATCGCTGCGGACCGCATCGAGTTGCGCTTGCAGTTTGTGTTGGACTGCGGCGTAGGCAACAAGGCCTGCGAGATTCTGATTCTCGCCCGGGTCGGCCTGCAGGTCAAACAGGGCCTTGCCCATCAGTTTGCCGCGTCCGCCATCGGCCCGCATCTCCATGTACCGGTAATGGTCGCTGCGGACCGAATCGCCACCTCCCCAGCGAGTGAAAACCAGCCCTTTGTGGACTGCATCGGGTTTGATTAGCAGCGGCACGAGGCTCTTGCCTTGCACTTGGGCCGGTGGGGGAATGTGTGCCAACTCGCAAAGCGTGGGGTAGATGTCGATCGTTTCGATGAGACGATTGCAGGCCGCGCCACGCGACATGCCGGGTGCCGAGATGATCAGCGGCACGCGAGTGGCAACTTCGAAATTGGTATGTTTGCACCAGAACCCATGCTCGCCGAGTTGCCAGCCGTGGTCGCCCCAAAGCACGATGATCGTATTTTCTCTCAAGTCGAGTCGCGTGAGAGCGTCGAACAGGCGGCCGATCTGGGCATCGACAAAACTCACGCTCGCCCGGTAACCTCGCACAAGTTGCCGCGCCGTTTCCTCCGTGACCGGTCCCTTTCCGGGAATCCCGCGATAGCTGCGGAGTTCTCCCCACGTGTAGCGAAAGACGCGGGAAAGGTCGCGGGGGAAATAGTCGTTCGCAGCCAGCGGAATGTTCTGTTCGGGGTAAAGGTCCCAATATTTTTGCGGAGCCACAAAGGGCAAGTGCGGTCGGTAGAAACCGCAGGCGAGAAAAAAGGGGGTATCTTGCTTTGCCAGCCGATCGAGATCGGCAATCGTTTTGCTGCAGATTTGATAATCGGGATACTCGGCATCGGGCACATCAGCCGCCTCGACGGGAGGGCCATTTCTCCGGCGGCCCTCTTCTTGGGTCGGTTGGTTTTCCTTTTTCATCCAGGAGATGCTGCGTGTCTTCGGTCGCCACGGTGGTTTGCTCCAGCCTCGCAGATTGTCGTCTTGGTGGTGGTAGATTTTACCGTTGCTCAGCGTGGTGTATCCGTGCTCTTTGAAGAGCGCGGGCAGAGAGGTCACATCAGGCGCATCGTGATCGATGCGAGTCAGATAATTGCGAAAACGATCGGGTGTGGGCCGCAGACTGGTCATCAAACTGGCCCGCGACGCGCCGCAGGTGGCAATGCTGCAATACGCCCTTGTGAACCGTACGCCGCTACGGGCAAGTCGATCGAGGTTGGGCGTGACCATTGCCTGAGAATCGAAACTGTTGATCTCAGGACGCAGATCATCGACCGCGATAAACAGTACATTGGGCCGCTCCTCATCGCCCCGGAGCGGGCTGCTACAGCAAAGCGTGAGCACCAGAAAAATTTTAACGCGGTTTATCATTTTTCCACCAATCGGGTCCATCGGCGAGTACGCTCCGGTCGTGCGCGATCAGTTGTGCCCGCATTGCCGCGAATCGCTCGGGATACTTTGTTGCCAGATCGGTCGTTTCCCGGGGATCCTTTTTGAGGTTGTAGAGTTCAAATGTTTTCAGGTTGTCCGAGCCGACAATTTTCCAATCCCCCTCGCGAAGCCCCACTTTGTATTGTTCGGGCGCAAGGTGATTTCGCCAGTAAAGCGGTTGCTCTCGCTCGATGGTGCCGCCCGAGAAGAGCGGAAGAATCGACGTACCATCGATCACCCGGTCGCTGGGAAGAGGGATGCCGACAATTTGACAAATGGTGGGAAAAAAGTCGGAGCCGATAATCGGCGTGTCGCAGACGCTCTCCGGAGCAATATGGCCGGGCCAGCGAATGATGCCCGGCACACGGATGCCCCCTTCGTGCGTGTGTCGCTTACGGCCTCGCAGCCCACCGGTCGAACCGCGGGTACGGCTTCCGGTGCGCGTGCCGCTGCCCTCGGGCCCGTTGTCGGAGGTAAAGATCACCAGCGTATCGTCGGAGTCTCCCAGTTCATCGAGCGCTCGCATCAAGAGGCCAAAGGCGTGATCGAGCTGCGTGATGTTGCCGTGGTGCTGGCGGAGACCGGCGTCTTCGATGTCCTGATACGGCTGCATGAATCGTTCGGCCGATTCGATCGGCTGGTGCGGTTCGTGCGTCCAGACGGTGAGAAAGAAAGGTTTGTCTTCCTTCTTTTCTTCTTTCAGCCAGCGAATTGCCTCTTGGACCGCGACCACGGCCGAGGGCCCCTCCAGTTTGCCGGTCGCCTCGCGATTGCGAACGTAGTTGGTCGGGTTGATGTGGTTCGGGCGTGCATTGTTCTGGGTAGCCAGCCACCACTCGTAACCGTGATCGTCCGGTTGCGGTTGATCGAGCGAGTTGAATTTGCCGTTGAGGTGCCATTTGCCGACGTGGCAGGTGGCATAGCCTTGCTCGCGAAGCAGCCGCGCGATACTGATCTCACTTTGCCGCAGGTGGTAATCGCTCCCATCGGGAATCCATCGCCAGAC
>JAQWPY010000190.1 GCA_029245145.1 Pirellulales bacterium
CTTCGTACGTCATCAACTCGTCGTGCAGCGTGAGGTTGACGCTGTTGGGGTTCAGCTGTTGCGGGTCGTAAGGGTCGATCACGATGTCGTCATCCAGACGACTCTCGATCTGTAAGCCGGAAAGAATCATGTCGCTTCCTCGCTCCGTAAGGCGTTGACTGCACTCGTTAACCGCTTGGGCCGTCAAATCGGCCTCTGGCTTTCACTTAGCCTGCTCTCAATTTCCTCCTGCCTTTACTTTCCCTTTCAACTGACGCCCACTTGCGGGCAGAACCGTTGCATCCTGCATTCATCGCACCGCGGTTTCGTTCGCGCCGAGCATACCCGTCGTCCGTGTTGGATGCACCGATGCGAAAAGTCGATCCACTCCTTACGCGGGAGAAGCTCGTTGAGTTTTTTTTCAATCTTCACCGCGTCTTTTGTTGTGACGATACCCAGTCGCCCACAAATCCGCGTGACGTGGGTATCGACTACGACGCCGCTTGCGATGCCAAAAGCATTGCCCAAAACGACGTTCGCCGTTTTGCGTCCCACGCCCGGCAGCGGCACCAACTCGTCCAGCGTGCGGGGGACTTGCCCATCGTACTGTTCCACAAGTGTCTGACAACAGGCCTTGATGTTTTTTGCCTTGTTGCGAAAGAAGCCGGTGCTGTGGATGAGCTTCTCGAGGGTCGGGAGGCGCACGGTCGCCAGATCTTCTGCAGTGGGATACCGGGCAAAGAGTTGCTCGGTCACCTGGTTGACCCGCTCATCGGTACACTGCGCCGAAAGGATTGTCGCCACAAGCAGTTGCAGCGGCGAATCAAAATGAAGCGAGCAGTGGACAACGGGATATTCGGCCGCCAGGGCCCGCGCCACGCGGGCTGCGTAGCGTTTCGCTTCGCTTTTTGTTTCTCTCGTGCGGACGACCACGGTGACGGGGAGTCCTCTCAGCGTATGGGGATCTGTGGATCGTTGATTTCTGGCCGCTGCCTCGTCCCCGGAGAATCGTGCCCCGCTGTCCGGCGGGCGGATGGGAAAATAATTTTTTTGCCCGCACTCTGCGGCCCCATTCTGGCGTAGCAAGCAGTGGGTTGTCAAGGAATTTTTGCGGTGAAATTCACCAACTCCCAGGCAGCAACCAAATTGGCACACGGTCCGTAGAGAGGATTGGCTGGCCCACGGGTTGGTTGATGTTTATAATCGCCCGAGACTAAGAGCGTGGTGCCAGTTTCCGTTGAGGGCAAGCATGAGCGAATCGATTGACACGCAGTATCGAGCGGGCATCGAACTGTTCAATAAGTGCGAATTTTTCGAGGCCCACGACGTCTGGGAGGAACTGTGGAGCGAGTATCGCGGTGAGGATCGAACGTTTTACCAAGGGTTGATCCAGGTGGCGGTCGCCCTGCACCATTTCGGTAACGGCAACATTCGGGGGGCAAAAAAACTCTACAACAGCTCGCGGGCCTATCTCGATCCCTTCAGGCCAAAGCATTTAGGCTGCGACGTCGATTTATTGTTTGTGGAGATGGAAGAGTGCTTTGGGGGGGTATTGGCGGCGAGTGAGGAATTTCCGCGTGTGGATCTGGATCCGGAATTGATTCCCGAGATTCACTTGGACGAAGAGGCATTGGCGACAGCGAGGGCAGCTTCAGCAGAAGAGTGATTACCCCAGGCAGGCCGCACCGGTGGCAAGGCCGTCAACGAGGAGACGACGGGAGAAGGACGATGAATGATTGGTCATTTCAGCCACAGAGCGGTACCGTGCGATTGTTCCCCGTGCCCGGGCTCGTGATGTTTCCGCACGTCATGCAGCCGCTGCATATTTTTGAGCCGCGGTATCGTGCCCTGCTCACGGACGCTCTGGCAGACGATTCTCTGATTGCGATGCCGATCGTCTCATCGCCGGATCAGCCGTGTGACGGTCCTCCGCCGCTTGAGCCGGTGGCCTGTCTGACGAAGGTCGTCTCGCATCAAACGTTACCGGATGGCTGTTCGAATCTGCTGGTCATCGGAGTGGCCCGCATCCGCCTGGTGTCGGAACTCCCCGCGTGGGTGGCCTATCGTCAGGCCGAAGCATGCCGACTCGACGAGCAGGACGCGATGGCGAACGATGCGCAAGTCGAGCGAATGCGTGAACGGTTGCTCGGTGCCTTCAAGAAACATCTCTCGACCGAGGTAGAAGATTTGAGTTGTCTCGATGGCCTGCTCGATCACGAACTTCCGTTGCGCGTGCTCACAGACCTCATTGCGCACACTCTCCCGATCGAGAATCAACTGAAAATCGATCTGCTTGCGGAGACCGACGTCGAGCACCGGGCCGCCATGTTGCAGCAGTCGCTTTGCGAGCCTGCGTTGCGGCCGCCGCGAACGCTCGTGCCTGCCGGATCATTTCCGCCCGGGTTTAGTAACAATTAGCCGCTTGCCCTCTGCATCTTGACCACCTCTGCTGCGGAACTTAGGATCGATTGTGTACCTCGTTCGCTGCGCCGCCTTAACGCATAAGAATAGACTGGGAGTCACGTCAGATGTCGATTGGAAAAGAAGTCGATCCAGCAATCGAAGGCAGTTTAATGGGGGAACTCGACGATCGAGACGCGCCGCCGACGATCGAAGGCGTGGACCACGCCCGAATTGAGCGAGCCGTTCGAGAGATTCTCTGGGCCGTGGGAGAAAACCCCGACCGCGAAGGGTTGATTGAGACACCTGCTCGGGTGGCCCGCATGTACGCCGAAATTTTCTCCGGCCTGCACGAGGATCCCCGCCCGCATCTGAAAAAGTTTTTCACCGAGGCGTATGACGAGGTGGTGCTCGTCCGCGATATCAGCTTCAATAGCACCTGTGAACACCACCTGCTCCCGTTTATGGGAAAGGCCCACATCGGCTACGTTCCGAGCGGCAAAGTAGTGGGTCTGAGTAAATTGGCCCGCGTCGTCGAGATCGTCGCCCGCAGGCCTCAGGTGCAAGAGCGGATGACCGAAGCGATTGCCAATCTTCTCGAAGAAGAATTGGATGCCAAGGGCGTGGCGGTGATTATCGAAGCGACCCACACCTGCATGACGATTCGCGGAGTACGTAAGCCGGGATCACTCTGTGTGACTTCCGCCATGAAGGGACTCTTCCGTAAAAATCCCTCGAGTCGCTCTGAGATTATGTCGCTGATCTACACCAATCGGCGGTGAGCGAACGTGGCGACTCTTTTCGAGTTCCTGATGCGGCTCGCTTTCGGCTTGAGCTTTGCGATGTTTGTAACATCCCCGGCACAAGTCACCGCGGGCTTCTTCCGCAATCACCTGTATGTAGTACTCGGGATTTCGGTTCTCGCATTTCTGCTCGTGTTCGGCTCGCTGGCCGGCGGCCTTGCGGCAGGCGCCGCGGTGCTCAGTTATGCCGGAGCGGTTTGCTATCTGTACCAAGCAACCCGGATCGGCCGCGTGGGCCTCGGACTACTCTCGCTCGTGACGTTGCTCAGCTTGTTGACACGACAGCAGATTCTTTTTAGCGATGTTTCGGGAACGCTCTCGACGAATGCGTCGAGTACCACCTTGGGGCGAGTACTCTGGCTCTGCGACGGGCCGACCGGCGGATTGCTGTTGGGGGCGACGGTGGGCGCCATGCTCTTGGGGCACTGGTATCTCAACACGCCAACGATGCAGATGGCGCCGCTGCGTCGACTTTTGGCGCTGATGGTCATCGCCATCGGTTTGCGGATTGTCGTCTGCGGCGCAGGCCTGGTCGCGATGCTCTCGGTCGGACCGCTTCCCGCACCGTGGTTT